>PMUN01000076.1 GCA_003166875.1 Bryobacterales bacterium
CGCTTCGGACTCTTCAGACAAGTGCTATTCTTCTTCATGGCCGGTTCTCCTTTTTGCACCTCGAGTGCGTATCCATTGGGAGCTTATCGCATCCCGCTGGGGACCGGCCTTCTCATTCCATCTCGGTTACACCCTGGTCGCACACCGCGCGATTTGTTGTTGAATCATTGCTACTCTCAAATGTATGGTCTGCATCTCAGTTCTCTACCCGAACTCTTCCGGCAAGAAATTCGATCACGAGTACTATGCCAAAATCCACATGCCTTTGGTCATGGAACGGTGCAATAGCTTCGGACTGATCCGCTACGAGATCGACAAGGGGCTGGCGGGTGGAGCGCCGGGGTCATCGGCGCCGCTCACATCGGTGGGCAGGCTCTACTTCAATACGCTAGAGGAGTTCGAAAAGGCGATGGCAGCGCATGGGGCTGAGATTCTCGGTGACGTCCCAAACTACACTGATATCGAGCTGCAGATTCAGATCAGCCAGATGACGCCAAGTTAGTGTGCTGTCGGCGAAATAACTTTAGCATCGAAATCCCATNNCACGAGTGTTCGCGCCACGCACTAATTGGCGACCGTCAATTCTCGTCGCGCAGGATGGTGAGTGGGTTCAAGATCAAGGCGCGGCGCGCAGGCAGCACGCTCGCGATTGTCACCACGGCGGCCAACAGGAGCGGCGCGGCCATCCACACCCATAAGGCAGGCGCACCGTTGCCCGGTGCGATTCGGGCCAACATTCGCCACAGCAGGAGCGATCCAAGCGTTCCCGCCAAAGTGCCGGCGAAAGCAAGCCGTCCTCCTTCCCTGAGCACCTGCCAGATCACATGCCGGCGCTGCGCTCCGAGCGCGATGCGAACCGCGAACTCGCGCCGGCGGTGCCGCACGGCGTCACCTAAGGCGCCGACCAAGCCGAGAACGCTGAGTATGAGCGCCGTGGTGGAGCAGGCGCCAATAATCATGGTGGCGATGCGCAGTGGCGCGAGCGAGGTCTGACTGAGGTAGGTGTCGAAGGTCTTCACGATAACCGGATGCGGTCCACGCCCCGGCACGGCGTCAATCTCTTTGCGCAGTTTCTCGAGCAGCGGGCCGCTCACTTCTCGCACGCCGAGAATCAGCGTCATGTAGGGCAGAAAGTCCTGCGCCATCGGAAAATAGATGGCGGGTTCCATGCGGCTCTGGAATGTTCCCAGCGGCGCCGAGTGTACTACGCCTATGATCTCGGTCCGGCGGCCACTGTCATCAATGACCGAGGCTCCGACAGCTTTCCCGTTGAAATAGAGGTCAGCGGCTTCCTGATTAACCACGCCCACCCGGCACCCGGGGGGCTTTGGATCGTCTGGAAAGATGCTGCCTGCAACCAGCGGCCATCCCATCGCCGCGAAATAACCACGTGAGACCACGTTCGAGTCAAGCTCGGCCTGCTCCAGCTTGGACACAATGGGCGCGCGAAATTTTGCCAAGCCTATTCGTTCCGCGTGCGGCCCATTTTGATCCGCCTGGTAAAAATAGATGGTGGGCTGGCGCCTGGCAGCCTCGGAGGTGCCTTTTCGCATGGCGAAAACGCCGATGATCTCGACAGGGAGCTCCGCGGCGTCGCGTATGGACCGGCCGACAGTCTCAGCGCCGAACAGAATTTTGGCAGCTTCTTCATTCACGACGGCGGCTCGACACGTTCGTTGTTCGCGGCCGAACAGGCGGCCCGCGACTGGTGACAGCGTGAAAGGCGCCTGAGAAGCCGGGGTGAAGAGGGCAATGTCCAGCGTGACGTCCCGGAGCAGCAACTGCTGTGGCTCGACACGGAAGGACTCCCACGATGCCAGATCGCCTGGTAGACGCCCAACCCAAGCTTTACCTGAAACGCCGGCCACCGACTGCGCCGTCTGCTGGACATTTTGGAAGTACACCAGGCCTCCGTCGATTCCTGAACCCGCTTCCACGCTGGCGAGAATCGGGTGGCCAAGGCGACGGCCGACGCTGGTTTGTAGCGCGGAGCGAAAGCCCGCGAAGAGGAAAGCCGTGGAAATCACAAGTACGCAGCAACTGGTCATTTGCGCGACAACAAGACCAACGCGCAGGCGTTGGATTCCCTTGGACGGTCCGGCGGCTTCACGCCGGAGGACATCCGCTGGACGATCATGCGGAATCACAAAAACCGGCAGAAGGCCGCACACGATCATGATTCCAACACACGCCGCGGAAGCCGCAACGATGCTGGATACATCCGGTGCAAATAACAGGTGCTCGGCATCTTCTTCGAACAAGAGCGCCGGAAGAACAAGCGATGTCCACAGGGCCAGCAGCATGCCGAACGCTCCGCCGGTAATGGAGATGACGATGCTATCGGAGAGCAGTCCTCGGGCGAGTTGGCCGCGGCCGGCGCCGAGTGCGACACGAAGCGAGGTTTCATGCGACCGGGCGAAGGCACGTCCGATGAGGAACGAGGCGACGTTGGCGCAAGCGATGAAGAACACCAGACCGGCTGCGAGGCCCAGCAGCGTCGAGACGCGCGATCTGCCCTCCGCCGCTTCAGGTGTCATGCCCGTATACGGAAGCACGCGTATATCGGCTAAGCCACGGACTTGATCGGTGGAAACGTCCCGGCGCAGGCGCCCGAGGACCCAGAAGTTCCGGCTGCTACGCCCGGCCACTGGCAGGGATTGCTCTTCGAGCGGCATCCAGACGTCCACGGCACGGTCGCGATACACCCCTTCCAGCCAGTCCGGTGCAACGCCACCCACGCGATGATCGACACCATTGATGTGAATCAGCTGGCCACGAAAGTCGGCCTTGGGGTTGAACTCGCTCTGCCAAAGGCGGTGGCTGATGACCACCCCCTGGTCCAGCGAGAGGTTGAGGAAACCGGCGAGACCGGGTGTCACGGCGGCAACGGACATGACCGTCGATGGGCCGCTGAAGGCGACGGCGCCCGGCAGTATACGCGCCGCGCCAATCCATTCGAACGCCTCGAGGTGACTTCGGATTGATTGATAATCTTGATAGGAGAGCGGACCGGCTTCGCGATGCGCGTCACGCCGGAATACCGAAACCACTCGGTCAACGGATGCGAGTCGAAAATCGGGTCTAGTCATCCCCCGAATGAATCCGCGGACTGCGACATTGCTGCCAATACCGAGGGCAATGGTGAGCAACAGCGCCAGTGACACGCCTGGCGATCGGACAAAATGTCTCGCCGAGTATCGGATGTCGATGAGGATTCCAGACAGATCCACACGAAGTGCAACTGGAAAGCCGCTGGGCAGCGGGCGTGTTTTGTTCGAGTTTGCCTGAAACCCCGGATATCGGGCGTTCAGTTCCGCGCCAACTACGTTCGGATGCGGACACCTGGATTCGCTTACGCCGGCCCTCCCAGGCCCAGGCCAATCAATTCGTCGGACTGAAATTCTTCAAACTGAATCTCCGGCCCGTCTCGATCCGCCCTCCTATTCGAAAACTTCCGGACCGCGAACGCAGCGGCGGCTAAAATCGGGACCGCCTCCCCATAGAGCAGCCGGTCCGCCATGATCCACTGTTCGAATTGCACGCATTTGATGAGAAACACAACCCACAGCAGGAGGCTGGCCCAGAACGTTATGTGAAACCTGGTTTTTCCCGGCAGGTAGGAGCAGGTGAACGGAATCTTCCGGAAGCCGGTGAGAGACAGGTCCACCAGGAGGCTGCCGATCAGCCCGAGCAGCAGCACGTGCTTCGCTACCGCCGGCCACGGCCAGTACCACAAAAACAGCGCCACGGTTCCCGCGCAAACCGGAAGCAGCGAGAGCGCCAGCAACGCACGCCTTGTGGCCGATAGACAGACTGCGCCTCCGCGCACCGGTGTCACGCGAAAGAGCCAGTTGGCGCGCAGGTCGAGCGGCCGGGAAAACGCTACGCGCGTTCCCATCACGCAGGCGCACAACATCAGCAGGCTCGAAAACAGCATGGGAACGTTCGCCACCTGCCGCAGCACGTCGATTCCTGTCCGGTGCTTTATTTCGAGCGCCTCTTCCACGATGGCGGAGGTGAATGCAAAACCGATACCCAGGTAGAACGCCAGGTTCATGCGATGCTGCCGGCTTCGCGCCAGAGTGCGGATGACGAACTGCGTCAGAGCTGTCTGTTGCGAATTGCCAAAACGCGGCAGCCATATTCCACCGCGCGAGCCGGGCACGATGTCTGGTTCTTCCGCGATTTTTCGCAGCGTTCGGAGATAAGAGAGCAGGAACGCGCCACCGGCCACGAATATCGCGACCGCCAGGCCCACCAACGCGCGCCATGCCAGTGGGGCCATCACCGCATGCGCTTCGCCTGGGAACGCGCCGCTCAGTTCGCTCAAAAGGCCCATGAACCAATACGACGGGAGCCACGCCAGCATCCGCTGATTCTCCGCCGCGCCGAGAGCCTTCGCAGTCGTGAACGAGGGCTCCAGGAGAACGACGCCAAGGAACAACGCGAACGCTGCTATCTGCAGAAACGACGAGACGCGCAGAAACCATCCGCGCGGCAATTGCGCCGCTACTCCCTGCACGCCGAGAATTGAGCAGTAGAGAAACGCGCCCGCAGCCGGCAGGGCGATCCAGAAGGCCGCCATAAAGCGAAGGGTCCCCACGATGCCGGAACCTGCGGGAGCCAACGCCATCGACCATGCAAAGGCGGAAAGACTGTTCAGCACCGCGACTGTAAGACCCAACGCGGACGCCACAGCAGCTATTTTGGCCGCGAACAGCGTCCGTCCCCGAACGGGTAAGGGAGCCAGAACCAGGACGTCGCGCCGGTCGAGGAATGTTGAATCCCAACTAAACACCGCGAATATTCCAACAACCAGCATGGTGATTTCCACCATCAGGTGTTCCACGGACCAGGCCGAGGCAGCAACTTCCTCCGGCAGCTTCGGGTTGGCCGCGTACACGGCCGCGCCGTAGGTAAAGATAACGCTGACTAACAGCAGCAGGGACGCGAACTGTCCGAATAGTTGACTGGCGTCCCCGCGGGCGGACGCCGCCAGCAATTCCACATCCATCAGGCGAAAGAGGAACTGGCGATAGAGTACGCGGAATTGCAGCCTCGTATTCATGTTCGCCTCACGCGCGAATCAGGTCGGCGATTTCGCGCGAGACCGCGGCCGTGTCCTGCTCCACGGCGAGCTGCGAGAAAATTTCTTCCAGGGTGGGCAGGTCCATCAGTGTCCGCAACCGCTCAATGGAGTCGTCGGCCACAACTTTTCCGCGGTGCAAAATCACTACGTGCGACGAGACCCGCTCTACCGTCTCCAGTTCGTGTGAGCTGAACAGCACCACCTTGCCGCGCGCGGCCAACTCCTGAATCAGGCTGCGTAACACCAGCGACATGGAAACGTCCAGCCCGGAAAAGGGTTCGTCCAGCAGGATGAGGTCGGGATTGTGCAGCAATGCAGCCGAAAGCAGCACCTTCTGCCGCATGCCTTTCGAGTACGAGGACAACGGCACGTGCCGGTCGCCGTGCAGCGAGAACAGGCGCAGCAGCCCATCGATACGATCGGCCGTCGACTTCGTGGGCAGATCGCGCAACTGGCCCACCATGATGAGGTACTCAAGGCCACTGAGGTGCGAATAGAGATACTGCTCCTCAGGCACATAGCCCATGCGCTGCTTGAGACCTAACAGGTCGTTACGGATGGGATGGCCATCGAACAGGATCTCGCCGGCAGTGGTCTCGATGAGCCCGGTGATCATTTTCATGGTGGTGGATTTACCGGACCCATTCGGGCCCAGGTATCCCGTGATCTCACCGGCGCGCGCCTGGAAACTTACGTTATCCACGGCCGGGATGCCGCTGAATCGTTTGGAGACGTTGCGCAATTCAAGCGTCATGATTGCCGTCCCCTGAAGGCTACAGGAAAGAGGCCGCTCCAGGAACCGTCCAGAGAGAGCCACTGCGCTCGTCGAGAGTAACTGTCCGACATTTCCGAAGTATGCAGCAGCCCATGTCCACGCGAGCACGTCGACTCAGCGCCGTACCATTCCAGAAACGTCTCCGACGGAGTGCCGATGCGAACCGGGTGGGTGAGCAACCGAAGGCACACAGGGCAGCGGCGGCGCTGGTCCGTGAAGACCCAGCGCAGGGCCAGTATCCATGTCCCGCAAATCGCGAACGGCCCGAAGAGCGCCATCGGCGCGATCAAGATCCAGACGATAAATCCACAAAGGATAATCGGCTGCACGAGCGCGATCTTCACGGCCAGAAAAATCCCGCGGCGTACTGTGCTCGGCCAGGGCGTCGGATGGCGATTCGCGGTGGCCCTCCCCATCGCCAGTGTGACCGGCAAAAGCAGGCAGGAAAACACGAGCATCGCGATGCAGCCGGCCGGCAGGTCGCGAGCTCTCACACCTGAGTACGACGGGATATGTTTCAGAGGACCCGACAGGCACACCACGATGAAGATGGCCATCGCCGCGAGCGTGGCCAGGAAGGCGAGGCAGCTCAGCGGGGACTCCAGATGCATTCCGTTTTGCTTCACCGAGCTTGCGTTGTTCCGCCTCAGCCAAAGTGCGTCCCGAAAAGCGCCCAGACAGAACTGCGTTGCCCCCTGCCGCGGGATATACCAGAGTTCTGATCGCCAGTCATTGAGCCATTCGTCGCGTTGATCGCTGGGCGCCAGAAGAGATGCGGCACGAAGGATCGAGCAATGCAGCCATTCGCTGGTCATGCGTCCTGGACCTCCTCGGTTGGGACCAGCTTTGCCAGCAACGGATAGCGCTTGCGTGAGGCCTCCAGCGTCACTTCCCCGGAGCGAGTGAGCTTGTAGTATTTGCGCGGAGGCCGTAGCGCGGCGTCGGCGGTCGATTGGCGCTCCCACTGGGATCGGATCAACTGGTCGCGTTCCAACCGGCGCAGCGCGGGGTAAACCGTTCCGCTGGGAAGACCGGTCACCTCCATCACTGTGTAGCCATAAATGTGGCCTGCGGCGATGGCTTGCAGGATCATGGCCGAGGTGTGGGTAAGTCTTAGGGCGTCTGCCATGGCTTGATCATACCTATGTAGTAATCTACTTGCAAGAGAAAAATCGGCTGGCGTTGTCCATTTCGGGCATTCCCAGTCGATTATGTAATGAAGGAGAACGCTATGAAATACCTGTGCTCTGTTTTCTTCGACGAGAAAAACCTGGATGCTTTGTCCAGCAAGGAGTCCGAAGCCTTGGACAGCGAGAGCCTGGCTTACGACGATGTGCTCCGGAAGGGTGGACACTTCCTGGCGGCCCAGGCGCTGCAACCGGTCGAAGCAGCGACCACTATCCGGGTGAGGGGCGGCAAAGTAACCGTTACCGATGGTCCATTTGCCGAGACTCATGAACAAATCGGCGGATTCATATTGATAGAAGCACGGGATCTGAATGAAGCCATTCAACTGGCGTCCAGGATTCCGGCGATACGGCTGGGAGGCATCGAAGTGCGGCCAATTAAGGAATTGACCCGCAGCGACGGCAGTCAATAAGGAGGACTTTCGATGTGTCCCGCTTGCATGTCATCCGCTGTTTTTCGATTGGACCACGATTATTCTGTCAATACTGGCGGCTTTGGAGCATAATACGCTCAGGGGGTGCAATTAAATGCGCTGCTGGAACGCTTACTTTCTCATGCGGACGCTGATCGTTTCATCGTTCGCCATTGGATCAGGTGTTCTGAATGTATTGGCGCAGACTCCCGTCACCGATACAGCCAAGCCAGTTTCAGTTTGGGCATTGCCTAAAGCCGACTCGAATCCCACCTTTCTGAAGAACCTGACCATCGAATCGTTCGGATTTGATCTCGCACCGCAAGCCCCGGGTTTCCAGTTCTCGCCAGGATATACGGCAACTTTTTTCAACTTGCAGGGACTGGAGTGCCCGCGTTGCGTGCTCGGCCCAGTGGATCGCGACGGCAGGTTCACCCTGCCACCCTTCGGCGCCAAAGCGACTCTGAAGCTTCAGCAGGGCCGAGTTGAGCTGTTTAGTGGCTTCGCTGCCCTGGAAGCCTGGAAACCTGACGGCACGTTCGAGCCACAGGGTCATAGGGCGTTTTCTTCCTCCTACGGCGACGCCTGGTTAGCACAGACGGAAGCCGGCGGCCGGATTGCGCTAGACCGGGGCCAGCACGTTTGGGTTGGAGCATCAGGCCGTCACTTGTCGAACTTCGGACCAGGGCAAAAAGAGTGGAACACCTTTAGCGGAGCCGCCACGTTCGAATTCGGGCATCGTTAGTACAATCGCGGTCTGCTCCTGGAAGGGTGCGACTCAGAGGCGGTGGAAAACCGGCGCAGGCACCGACTCCCTCACGGTCGCGGTTCGGTAAGACTCAAGAACCGCGAGCGTAAGCGATGCCTTCTTCTATTGGATTGCGATGGTCGCGGTGTTCGAGTTTGCGCCGCCTACGCTCAGGACTATCGGGATTGTATTTCCGCTTGGGGCATTGGCTGGGATCTGGAAATTTACTTGGTACAGGCCAACGAAGCCGGGGGCCAAGCCTGAGAAGGAGACGGGAACCGAGGTGCCAGCCAACGTCAGCGTTGGAGTTGCGACCGTGGTTGCTGGGGGATTGCTGGGCGACACATCGCCGGCGGATGGCTGGTTCATTACAGCGCCCAGTCCGGTGCAGTAGAGCAAAACAAATTCACCCTTCTTGGCAGGGCGCGATCCTGGATAGGCTCCCGTTGGCGCTGCAAGCGACGTTGTATTTGAAATTATCGCCGATGCTTGTCCGNNACGGTGATGGTGGTGAAGCTTTCTCCTTGCGTGATTTGAAGCGGAAATTGGGTGGGCTTCGAAATTGCAATCCAGGGGACCTGAAAATTGACTTGCAACGGAGAAACATAGAACAGCGGTGCTGGAGAATTCGCCACCGTCATAGATGTTCCGCCCAGCAGGAGCGGCAGCGGAGCACCCGCAAGAATCTTCGCGCTCGACAGATTCGTTCCGTAAAGCGATGCTATGCTGCCGGGCGAGATTGCAGAACCGGGCGCGGGATTGGCGTTGCTCACCAAGCCTGCTGCGGTGGCTGCGGGAGCGGGGCCGACAATTGGCTCGGCGGCGATGCTGGAGCCGGAGCCTGGCGGGGTGCACGTGAAAGTAAGTTCGTCGCCCACATTTTGAGCTAGCGCGCGCAAGGCGGCATCCGAGAAAGTTGCGAAAGTCTGGGCGCTGGTAAATGAATTCTGCTGGGGATTGTAGAGAAGGCCAGCAGCTTGCCCATTCACCATCCCCTTCGCCACAACATCGCACTCGCCGGCTGCCGCGCGCGATTCCAGCAGATCGATGCGCGGACCTGCGACCGCCGTGTTGGTTTGCGTCAAGGTGATTTGCTGGCCCACGATCGGCGCCAGATTGCTGTCAAAAGCCAATACGAAGGCAGTAAGCTGGTTGCGAATCGTATCGCCCGCGGCGCCAGTGGGGATGCCGCCAGGGTTGATCAGGGATTGCTCGAAAACTTTCGCGCCATGGAATCGAAACAAAGTGTCGATGCTTCCATCGTGCAGGAATCCGAAGCCTCGGACTTGGTCGCCCATGAACGGGGTGGGCTCGCTGGGGAAGAGCGGGTCCGGCGACATGCCGAACTTTCCCACCTTTTGATACAAGTTGCGGAGGTGGGGGATTTTGAAGAGCTGCGTTTCGTTCTCAAACGAAGATTGTCCATCGGTGCCAAAGAATCCGGGCCGCGCCACGCCGTACTGGCTGTTGCCATTGGGATCCAGCACGTGGCAGCCGTTGCAAGTCTTCAAGGTGTCGGAAGGCAAGCCGTTGTTGGTTAGCCCCAAGAAAAAATTCTGACCAGCCTGCTGGTCGGAGGTTAATGAGTTGTCGAGGTTGCGAATCGGGTTCGGAGGGTAGGTGAGCTGGAGAGCGAAATCGGCGAACGCCTGCATGTCCGCGGTGGATAGCTGCGCGGCGCTTCCGAGCAGATCCTGAAAAGCGGGATTGAACTTCATGAATCCCGCAACTTCGTTGAAGCTGCCGCTGTCGGGTTGAACGCTAGGAGCATCGTTGCCGCCAGTGCGGTCGCCACGCCAGTGCATGGGTCCGTGATTGGCCATGCCGCGCAGGCTCTGCACGGTAATTGGTCCTTTCATGGGATGGAAGGGAGTATCTGGGCCGACCAGCACCGCGAATGGTCCGGGATCGTTGAGCGTAGTGTCGTCGGGATTGCCGAGGTCCCACGCCAAGCCGTCAAAATCGCCGAAGATGTGGCAACTGGCGCAGGCGGAATCGCCGTGACTCGAAGTGGTGGCGTCATAGAGGAACGGGCGTCCGTTGATCACGCTGGCGGGTTCAGGATTCAACATGGCCAGGTGCGCGGTTTCCTGCTGGCTTGCGAGATCGACAATGGAGATGGAGTTATCGAATCGCGTCAGCACATACAGTAAGTGCCGCGTCTGGTCGAGAGCGAGACCGCTGGGTCCTCCGCCGGACACTGTGATCTGATCCGCCGTGTTTGGAACGAAGCTATCGTTTTCGAGTGCGGCGGTATTGAAGATGCCGATTTTGCTGGAACCGAACGCAGCGACATAGAGCGTCTGGCCGTCGCTTGAAATGGCCATGTCCGTTGGAAACGCCAGGCTCTTCATGCTCTCGACGTTCGGACTAGGAGCGCAACAGGAAGCGTAATTGATGTGCTTGTTCAGGTGACGCGGGAGAACCTGGCCGCCCGAGAGCACGGTGATGTGGCTCTCCACCAGATGGCCCCGCAAGCTGTGTCCGGCGTATGTGCCAGGACCTTCGAAGCGATGATCGTTCTGCGCGTCGGTGTTGCTGACGTATACCGTGCCGCTCACGGGATTCACAACCATATTGAAGAGAACGGTGCCGACTCCGGCGAAGAAACCGCTCGATCCGGGTTGTTGGACCGGAGGGTTGGCCGCCGCATTGATCACGAACACATCCTTATCGGGTAGCGAGAGATTTACGGCGCTGTCCCAAACTGTGTTGGCTTCATCCTGCCAGTGCATCTTGCTGTCCGCGCTCGGGCGATATTTCACAATCAATCCGGTGGCCGGCGCGGGAATGCCCTGGTAATTGGTGTGCGGAGGAGGCGCGCCATTGTTGGGAATGGAGCCGGCCGAAATGGTGGTGGTGCCGTTACCCGATCGAAACGCCGCCGCGTAGACGGTGTTCCCGTCCGGCGTGACGGCCAACGCGCGAGGTGTGTCCGCGAAGAGCGTGAGGATGGTCAACGGCTGGCCGCCGAGCGTCGCACCCAGGTTCGTCGCGTCGAACACCCAGACATCAGCGCGGCCGACACCCGGCGTGGTGAACTGCGGATCGATGGATGAGTTCTGACCGCGATGCGCGGTGGTGATGAAAGCGCGGTCATGTGAGGGTCCTGCAAAAACGATATCGCGCGGCTCGTCGCCTACTAGAAGAGTGCGAACTACGCGCGCCGTTTGAAGATTGCTGATGTCGACAATACTCACGCTGTCGGAGAGGTGATTGACTACCCACACTTCGGTTGGAGATCGAAGCGCCACCGCGACCGGCTCCAGGCCTACGGGCACGGAAGCCATCAGCGAAACGGTTTGGGCGGCTTGACCGGAGATGGAAAAAATCTCCAAACGGTTCGCGGGAGTGTTGGTGGCAAAGAGCAGCGTGCCGTCGGCGGAGAGGGCCAGGGGGCGAACCTCTCCGCTCTCGAAAAGAGTGTAGGATGAGGCCGGATTGGTTGCGCGAGGTGTCGCGCGGGGTTTTGCGGAAGCGATTCGGGACGACGCCAAGGCATTCGCTGGCGCCCGACGCGAAGTCCGTGGCTTTGCGCCGCTGGCCGCCACGATTACGCCGAGCATGATACACAGGGAAACGCATGCGGATGCTAAGACGCGGGGGGAAATCGACATACTGTTTCCTGATGGTAGCGTATCGGGGTGGTGCTCGATTATTTCGTCCAATCGGAGAGCCGAAGACCTTTTACGCGGGCGAATTCCTTGGTATTGTTGGTGACCAAGACCGCGCCGCGGCTTACGGCGGTTCCCGCGATGAGTAGATCCATCGGACCGATCAGCAAACCACGAGCTTCCAGATCGATGCGGATTCGAGCGGATTCGAGCGCGGCCTCGCGATCAAACGGAACCTGTTGGATGCCCGCCAGAAGGAGGGAAGCAATTTCCCGCCGGCGCGACGAGCCGATCTTGAGCGTTCCATATTCGATTTCGTAGGCGACAACGCTGGGGATGGCGAGCTGGCGAGGAGATGCACTTTGGAACCGGGAAACCACCAATGGCTGTCCCCTGAGGTAGTGAATGACGGTATTGGTGTCAAGGAGCGTCAACGGATCCGCTCCCTGGTGGAGTCCTTTCCGTAGCCCGCGCGAATCTTTTCCACGTCAGGAAAGTCAGTGAGGGCGCCCGCGGCATCGAGCACGCTCTTCGGCCAGGCGTCCTCTAGAGTGTCTACCACCCGCTCCGCGATCCAACGGCTCACTGACGTTCCTTTCACTTTAGCGGCCTTGCGTGCCTTGTTCTCGATATCGTCGGGCAGATAAATCGTGATCTGTGCCATATACTATACAGTATACTATGAATCGATCGGCTCCAATAAATAGTACGCTTCGCCGACAGCCGGCAGCACTTTAATCACGAACCCGCGGCG
Organism: Bryobacterales bacterium; assembly: GCA_003166875.1. Classification (GTDB taxonomy): domain Bacteria; phylum Acidobacteriota; class Terriglobia; order Bryobacterales; family Bryobacteraceae; genus Palsa-89. The sequence goes on from PMUN01000076.1 coordinate 12,581, forward strand.
ATCGAGAACGCGGCGGAGCTTCAGGTTCGGCTTTGCGCAATGGACTGCGTCCACAATCCACTCGATTGCTGTGAGCTGATTCAACTGTGCGAATCTTCTGGCTAGCGCCCAGATGGACAGAAGAACGCCTTCGCCGCCACCCTCGATCTGGGCCAACTCGATCCGAAGCCGGTTGCCTTCCACGCGAAACTCCCCGAGGATGGTGGCAGAGCCGGCGCGGAAAACAACCGGCTTACCCGTGAGGATCATGGCCTGAATCTGTTCCCTTGGCAGAGCTAATAGTTCATCTTCGGTGTACCCTTCGAATAGGACTTCTGATTTGCCACCCATGGGGACTCTCCTGATGATAATTCTATGAGCGAACCCGCTTATCCGGCCGCGCGAGCCGTTGCCACGCAGGTGCGGCTGCACTTTTCCCGGCAGCTCGCGGAGGAACGTGAGCGCGGGACCGACGACTTGGCTTCCGAGCCGGACGCCGCCGCGATCGAAGCCATGCTCGACGCCGCGTTCTGGGCCAGCCTTCTACGCCAGGAGCACCAACCCCCAAGGTTCTCGCTTGCATTTCTTTCCGCCGAACAGTCGCACCTTCCTTTGACTTTCGAGCAGCGGCTTCCGCTCACTCCCGAGAATATCGCGCGGCTAGCGCCCGCCGTCGAGCGTCCATCAATCCACTTGGGCGTCTGGCAAGAGAACGGAGAATTTCATATCTGGGGCGCCACGCGGACGCTGCCGGTGTTGTGCTTCGTAGTGGAGGTAGTGGATCCGGGCCTGATGGTGATCAAGCATCGCCGCGGTACGGAGTCCGGCAAATTCGTGAACGTCGCGGTGCTGGAAGGCGATCAGATCAAAATGCTGGATCACAAATCGGTGAGCCTTCAAGATCCGCCGGCGCTGGTTGCGTCGTTGCTCGGTTTGGATTTACCCAGTTCTTCGGCTGACTCGATACAGGTACTGATCCAGATTGCAGCATCCATGCGCGCGCACGGACGGGGCGGATCGCTGCTGATCGTTCCGCATGGTACCAAGGAATGGCGAGAATCGATAGCCGGGCCGACGCCATATTCGATCCAGCCGCCTTACTTGGAACTGGCCGCGCTGATACGCGAGGAACCGGGCGAGAAGAGCCAGCGGCGATGGCAGGAGGTGCTTCGCCGGGCGGTGGAGGCGGTGGCGGGTTTGACTGCAGTGGACGGAGCGATGGTGATGACCGATCGATGCGAATTACTGGCGTTCGGCGCTAAAATCGGACGCCGCGATGGATGGCCACGGATCGATCAGGTGATTGATACCGAATTGATGGGAGGCGCGATTGGCCGCACGCTGCACCCGGCTGATTTCGGAGGCGCGCGCCACTTATCGGGGGCGCAATTCGCGCAGGATCAGAACAATTCCGTTGTACTGGTGGCGTCGCAAGACGGGCGGTTTACGGTATTTGCATGGTCGGCGGCGAGGGCAGCGGTGTGCGCGTATCGGGTTGAGGCGCTGCTGCTGTAATTCGGCGCGAATCAGTTGGACAGTTAAGCTGCTTCGTGGAGTGGCTGGTGATGCAGACGCAACAGGTCGTTGGATTTGAGGGCTAGCTAGGGAGGCATAGGTACGGCCACTGTCCGCGATAGGCCAGCAACTGCATCACCCGTTTTCGCGGATTCCGGCAAGGCTGTCTGAATTTCCGCGGCCTCCGCGACGTGAAGGCCAGTGCTGCCAGAAAATTGCGCCGATTGGCAATCGGCGCGCAGGTTGGCAACAGTTGGCAACCTGCCCACATCGCAAAATGACCCTGGCACATTTGGATCTAGTGGGCTGTCCGCGCACGAACTTTAGCATCGAAATCCCGTGCGTTCGCAGTGCGTGCGCTACGTTAGAACTCGATGTTCGCCCGGAGTTCGATGTTTCGAGGACCGTTACTGTTATAGGCTTGCCCGAAGGTGGTCGACTGGAGGTTGTTGGCGCCACCGCCGGTATTAAAGGCGAACACCGGATGGTTGAAGGCGTTGAGAAACTCCGCTTGCAACACGAAGCGGATCCTCTCCGTGATCGCAATGCGCTTAGTCAGCGACATGTCGTTGAAGGTTTGATGCGGTCCGTACATGTAGAAGATCTGACCAAAAGTACCCGCCGTCGTGTTGGGTTTGAGATAGGCGGTGTTGGCGCCCACCCCCGGGGTAATGTACGCCGGGTTGATGGCGTTCACGTAGCCTGCGTTGCCGACAGAATACACGCCGACCGAGCTCTGCAATTGGGACCGCGTGACGCCATTGAGAATCACGCCGCCGTCGCCATAATCGTTGAACGTGGAATTGCCGCCCAGGATTACCTGGGGCGCGCCGGTCTGGAAGGTGAAGATATCGCCCAAAGTCCAGCCGCCTAGAATCGCATTCGTCACACCGCCGTGGTTGAGCCACTGGCGGCCTTTACCAAATGGAAGATCGTAGGTTCCATTGGCATGAATCACATCGTGAAGGTCGAACAAGGTCGGGCCATAGCTCTCTCGCAGATCGCGCAGAGTGTACTGCGTAGACTGACTCGTCCAATTGTTTGGCGTGGCCAGACCGAGCGTGTGGCTCCAGGTGTAATTCGCGTCAAATTGAAGACCGTGCCAGGGCTTTTGCCGGTAATCCACCTGCAGCGCGTTGTAATTCGAATAGCCAATGGCGTCCATGTAAAAAACCGGCTGGCCGGCCGAATAGGGATTCGTCTGGAAGAAGTTGATAGGATAACCGGCGCCTTTTCCGGTGAATCCGGCGTTGGTGGCACAAGGCTTGAAGCTGGAACCCACCAGGTTGCAGAAATACTGCGGGTTATAATTAGCGCCTGCCAGGATGTTCGCCAAGGCTCCCACTTGCCCGGTGTTCAGGTCGTTGATGAAGCTGGTGTTGCCGTAGTCTGCCAGCGGCACACCTGCGCCGCCGGAACCCTCTCCGGCGAATGCAGCATTGAAAATCGGCGTCTGCGTCTGGCCAGAGTACCCGTTGTCGGCAAAGGAATTGATATTGTGTTGCTGGTTAATCTTCAGGTTTTGCTGCGCGGCCTGGAACTGAGTGAGGAATCCGTTCTCGAACACGTTTACCTCATTGGTGTTCTCAGACAGCCACTGATGGATGGTGTGGCTGCCGTTATAGCGGACCTCGAATACTCCAGCCCCGGGCAGTTCGCGCTGGATGCCGAGGTTCCACGATTGCGTGTAGGGTTGGGCAATGTTCGGATTCAGGCCGTTGACGTCGTTTCCGAGATATGTCAGGGATTGGAATGTGGCATTCGATTCCGGATTGGTGGGCGAATACGCGGCAGGATTGTAGGCGAATGGCGGTAACGACTGACCGAGCGAAAGAGAACCTGGAGCGAACGATCCGGTTGTGCCGGTGTTGTTCGAATACAAGTTAAAGTTCTGGTAGTAGAACGAGCCATAGTTGGTGGCTTGGTTCCAGAAATATTGCTGCGGTTCAGTGAAGCGGCGGAGCGAATAGCCGGCGCGAATAACGGTCTTGCCGCCGCCGGTGAGCTTTCCGAGGATGCCATCCTTATAATCGGGCGACCAGGCGAGGCCGATGGAAGGTTGCGGACTGATGTCCCAGGGTTTGTATTGATGCGAGCGCGCCACCAACTCCGGATTCGTGTTGCTGCCCAGAACGCCTGGCGCGAAAAGATCGCCGACCGGAGTGGGACCGTAGATCGCCGCCGGCAGCGCGCCGGAGTATTCGTTGGTCAGATCGTGGTTGTCGCCGGTGAAGTCCCAGCGCAGGCCGTAGTTGATGGTGAGATTCGGACGCAAGCGGAAGGAATCCTGCGCGAATAATCCCCAGGCCCCGATCAGCTCGTCCAGATTGTACGAGCTGCCGGGCTTCTGAATGTAGGATTTCGTTGCCGGGTCCACACCGTACTGGCCGTTTACACCCGATAGGCGTCCAGTGAGGACGGCATACAACTGCTCGGCTTCCCCGAGCTGGGCGGAAGTTGCCCCGGGCAAGCTGGCCGACGATCCAGAATTCGAGAAGGCCGCCTGAGCCGGGTCGCCGGTGGTGAGCCCGAAGTTGTAGGTGGGCCACCCGGCCGGCGCGTTATAGTAGTGATCCTGTTCACGCCACCAGGAGAAGCCGAATTTGATGTTGTGTTTGCCGGTCTGCCAGCTTACCGAGTCGGAGGCATTGAAGACGGGATAGTAAGTATTGATACCCAAATTGAAATTCTGGCCCGACTGGGCGATACCCCAGTTGACCAGCCCAATCGAGGTAACGTACAACGGCGCGGCGTTATATCCGTACCAAGTCGCGTTGTAGAGGAAGCCCCCTTTGAACTCATTCACCAGCTTGGGAGATATTATCCAGTCGAATCCGAACGAGGCCGTGTAGTTGTTGTTCTTGTTGCCGGCAATTTGATCCGCGAAGGCGGCCCCCGGGAGGTACGACGGCGCAACGGCAGGCTGGATCTCTTTGGTCTCATTGAAAGCGAGATGGAACCGGAGCTTGTCCGTCATGTTGTAGTCGATGCGGAACGTCGGGTAGTAGAACGTGGTTGGGGATCCCTGTAGCCAATTCAGAGTCGCGAGATTGGGATCAGAAAGACCGGAAATAGAGCCGTACTTCAGCGCGCCATTTACCCCCGTCAGCTCGTTTGCGATCGTCGGATTGATCGTACCCGGAAGAGCGGAATTGAAGCCATGCGCCAAGTTCAAGACATTGACAGTGCGTGTGACGCCGTCGGATCCCGTGTATTGGAAGTTGCCCGTTTGCGCCGCGGGCTGGAGCACGGTTTGGGACGTACTGATGGTGCCGGGCGATTTGGACATACTGAAGCTTCCGAAGAAGAACAGCTTATTCTTGATAACCGGTCCTCCAACGCTCCCGCCAAAATCGTTGAGGATGAGAGGTGGCCGCGCGATGCCCTCGCCGTTGTTGGACCATGAGTTGGCGTTGAGGTCCGCATTTCGGAAATCTTCATACACGCGTCCGTGGAAGGCATTGGTTCCGCGCCGGGTGATGAAGTTGATCTGCATGCTGGCTTGACCGAAACCCTGGTCCAGATCCAGTTGGTCGGTTTGCACGGTCATCTCGCCGATATCTTCCAAACGAGCGGACACGACGGGCTGCGCATTCCCGGTGAACTTCATGCGGCTGGGGCTGCCGATCACGCCGTCGATATTGTTGCCCTGGTCGATGGAGGGGAGCCCATTCCACGTGCCGTTGTAGCCGGGCGTCAGATTCGCCAATTGGGTCAGGTCGCGTCCGCCCAGCGGGAGATCCTCGATCTGCTTAAGGTCGATGGTGGTGCCGATCATATTCGAGGAGGTTTCGAGTACTGTCACGCCTTCGCCGCTCACTTCCACCGTTTGGTTGAGCGCGCCAACCTTCAGCGATACGGTTATGTCAGTGACACGGGCGACCTGCACGAGGAGGGGGCTAACCACTTCTTTCGAAAAACCCTCTTTCCCGACGGTCAAAGCGTAGTTGCCGTTGTTCAGGTCGACGAACCGATAGGTGCCGGCGTCTGCCGTCGTAGCATTTCGCAGGTCGTTGGTACCGAGATCGCGAAGCTCCAGCTTGGCGCCCGGAACGGTGGCGCCTCCAGGATCGATTACCGTAATACTCATGGTCCCCTGGGAGGACTGGGCCCAGACGCTCGGAGCAATCAGCAGAAACATTCCAAGCCAAATCGATGTGGTGGCAAAGAGCGAGCGGGCTGCTCTGCTAAAAACGGCCTCGACACAATTCATAGGCGTCATGCGGGGACCCTCCCAAGTAAGCGCTTACATCTGGATACAGTGACCAATACTCTCATGAAACATTAATGGAGTCAAGGTGTTTTTGTAACCTGTTTGCCACCGCTTACAGAGCTTCGAAGGTTTATGCGCTGGTTCTAAAAAACTGACTGCGTCCACGGCGGCCGGGTGTATACTGTTCGAAAATTGAAAGCCCCACTACGAATCCCGGATGTCTTGTTCCTGGCCGCTTCCTTCGTTTTGGCGACAGGCCACGCGTTAGCGCAATCCGGCGACAATGTCACTTTCAAAACCGGCGTGCATTTAGTGATGGTCCCGGTGGTGGTGCGCGATTCGAAGGGACAGGCCGTCGGGAACCTGACGAAAGAAGATTTCCAGCTCTTCGACAAAGGCAAGCAGCAGCAGATCACGAAGTTCACCGTGGAAAAACCCGGCGGGCAGGTGACAGTGTCCGAGGGCCGTCGAGACCGAAGAGCGGAGCAACCGGCGGTTGCGCCCGAGAGTTTCATCGCCTACCTTTTTGACGACATCCATCTGAATTTCGCGGACATCGCGCGAGTGCGTAACGGCGCTGCGCGAAACATCGGCCAGCTCAAACCCACTGACCGCGCCGCGATCTTCACTACGTCGGGGCAAGGCATGCTCGATTTTACGAATGACCGCGCGAAGCTGGATGCCGCTTTGCGCAATCTGCGGCCACACCCGCTCCCCGGATCCAGTGCGGAGGATTGCCCGGACGTGAGTTATTACGTCGCGGACCTGATCCGGAACCAGGGCGATCAAGCAGCATTAGAGGCGGTCACCGCGGAAACCATGGGTTGCATGCGCCTGCGCTCGAAGGCCATCGACATGGCACGCGGCATTGCCAGGGACGCGGCCAGGCGTGCACTCGCGCGAGGACTGGATGAAACCCACACTTCGCTGTTGGTGCTGAAGGACGCGGTGCAGCGCATCTCGATGATGCCCGGACGGCGACTCATCATTCTCGCTTCGCCCGGATTCCTGGTGGGTGAGGATTTGCGGGAAGACGAACTGGACGTGGTAGATCGCGCTACGCGCGGCAGCGTCATCATCAGCTCATTGGACGCGCGCGGCCTTTATACAATCAACACGACGGGCGGCCTTGACGAGGAGAGTGACGCGAACAAGGGCGCGGGGCTGGCGCAATACCAGCAAGCCGAGGCGAAGGTGCGTTCAGGCGTGCTAGCGGAAATGGCCGCTGGGACCGGAGGGACGCTCATTCAGAACAGTAACGATTTCGACGGCGGCTTCCGGCGACTGGTGACGCCACCCGAGTACATCTACATGCTTGGCTTCGAGCCGGAGAATCTGAAAGCGGACGGGACCTTTCATCCGCTGAAGGTAAAGCTGAAGCCCTCGGGAAGACTGAGCGTGCAGGCGCGGCACGGATACTTTGCTCCGAAGGACCAGGAAGGCGAACTGCCGATTGCGAAGAAGGAAATCGACAGCGCTGTTTATTCGCGGGAAGAGATTCATGAGCTGCCGGTAGAGTTGCACACCGAGTTCTCGAGGTCCAGCGAGACGGAGGCGAAGCTGAAAATGTTGGCCAGCGTGGGGTTAAAGGAGTCGCTGAACGGGAGCGCTTTGACGTTGGTGCTGGCGCTGTTCGACAACAACGGCAATGTTGTGGGCGGCTGGCAAAAGACGATGCAGGTACATATGACCGATGAGGCTGCAGATCGGGCGAAGCAGGCTCCCACGATCAAGGTCACTTCCAGCTTTGACGTGAAACCGGGGAGTTATCTGATGCGGCTGGTAGTACGCGATGCCGAAGGCCATCTGATAGCCACCGGGAACAGCGCGGTCCAAATTCCGTAAGGTAGAGTGAGGATTGAGAATGCATAGCAATCGCAGTTCGCTGCTGCTCTTGTTTGCGTATCCCGTCGCGTTCGCAAGCGCTCAGACGGCTGCGAAGCCGGCGGGTGCCGACAGCTCAGCTTCCACGCAACACGCGATCGAGCTGGTGGAACAGGGGCGATGCAAGGAAGCGCTGCCGATGCTGGAGCATTTGATGCCGCACCTGGCGGACAAACAGCTTCGGTATCATGCGGCGATGGCGGAGGCACGCTGCGCAATGGCTCTGGATCGTGAGCCCACCGCGATTACAGCGCTATTGCAACTCAAACGCGAATTTCCAGACGACCCCGAGGTCTTGTACATTACCGTGCATTACTTTTCCGAATTGGCCAGCCGGACGTCACAGCAGTTGGCCGCGAAAGCGCCCGCATCGTCCCAAGCCCGAATGCTCGAAGCCGAAGCTTTTGAATCGCGCGGCGCTTGGGACGAAGCTGCCGGTATCTACAAGGCCATTCTCGAGCAGAATCCCAGCGCACCTCGCATACACTACCGGCTGGGTCAGGTTTTGCTTTCGAAGGCCGGAGAGATTGGGCCGGTGGACGACGCGCGCGCGGAGTTTCAAAGGGAGCTCCAAGTTGATCCGCGCAACGCCTCGGCCGAGTTTATTCTTGGCGAGCTGGCCAGGCGGGCAGGCCAGTGGGATGAAGCGGCCCAACATTTCTCGCGCGCCTCGACTCTTGACGTTGGATTCTCGGAGGCGTATCTCGCTTTGGGAATTTCGCTGACCTCCGCCAGGAAATTCGCCGAAGCGGTTCGTCCACTCGAGACCTACGTGCGCATGCAGCCCGAAGATCCCTCCGGGCACTATCAGCTCGCGATCGCATACGAACGCACCGGCAACAAAGAGGGAGCCGCGCGACAGATTACGCTTCGAGATCAGGCTGCCGCCGCGCAGGGGCAGAAAGCTACGGGACCCGATGGGCGCCCGGTTCGTTGATGAGGGATTCGATCGCGCGGCGCCGTTTTCTGCAGCTATTGTGCAGCTCGGCGACCGGCTTGGCTGCTCCCGCTACGGACGTAGCTCCATTTTTCGAGGAGATCCCGCCCGCCGCCAGCGGCATTCAGTGGAAGCATGTCGCCGGGCTCTCTTCGAAGATGTATGTTCCGGAGACCATCGGCCCGGGCTGCGCGTTTCTCGACTACGACAACGATGGATGGATGGACATCTATCTGGTCAACAGCGGCCCTTGCGATTTTTACTCGCCATCCACGCCGCTGAGCAACGCCCTCTACCGCAACAATCGCGACGGCACCTTCACGGATGTAACCGAAAAAGCCGGCGTGCGCGGCAACGCATACGGGATGGGCGCCGCTGTTGGCGACTTTAACGGCGACGGTTTCGCGGACCTGTATGTCACTCAGTACCCGCGCAGCATCCTTTATCGCAACAATGGCGATGGCACCTTTACGGACGTGACCGAGAAAGCGGGAGTCGCGGCGCCCGGCTGGAGCAGCAGCGCCGTCTGGTTCGATTATGACAACGACGGCCGGCTGGATCTCTTCGTCTGCCGCTTCGGCGATTTCGATAAATCGAAGATGGTGTACTGCGGCAATCGCGATACCGGCGCGCATTACTATTGCAGTCCCAGCGTCGTCAAACCCTTTACCTGTTGGTTGTTTCACAACAATGGCGACGGCACTTTCACGGATGTCAGCAAGGAGTCCGGGATCGCCGGAAAGCTGACGCGGGCGTGGGGCGTGGTTGCCGCGGACATCAACAATGACGGATGGATAGATCTTTTCGTAAGCAACGACGGCTTGGCTAATTGTCTGTTCGCCAATCGCGGAAGGGGCAAGTTCGAAGAAATCGCCCTGATCGCGGGCGTAGCCTACAACTCGTTTGGCGCGGCCCGTTCCGGAATGGGCGTGGACGCGGCCGACTACAACGAGGACGGAAACGTCGATCTGTTCGTCGCCAATATCGATCACGAGTCGTATTCGCTGTATCGCAACAACGGGGATGAGAGCTTCGACGACATGGCGATTCCATCCGGTATCGCTGCGGCAACCCGATTCCTGAGCGGCTGGGGTTTGAAGTTTTTCGATTTCGACAACGATGGAAATCTGGATCTCATCCTGTGCAACGGACATCCCGATACGATGGTGAAGCTGTACACGCCAACCGTCGACTACCGGATGCCGATGGTGCTATTTCAGAACACGGGCGCAGCATGGAAGAACGTCAGCGCGCAGGCTGGGCCTGTGTTTCATAAAGGACTCGCGGGCCGCGGGCTCGCTTTGGGCGATTTCGACAACGACGGGGCAGTGGATGTTCTGGTGGCTGTGAACGATGGCGCGCCGATACTGTTGCGGAACAATGTGGGACGGCGGAATCACTGGCTGGGAGTGCGACTGATTGGACGCAAGGCGAATGTGGATGCCATCGGGGCCATTGTCAGCTATCAGGCCGGAGCATTAAAGCGCCGCCGCGTGAGGGTTGGCGGAGGTAGCTTTCTATCGTCTCACGATCCGCGCATGGTGCTGGGAATCGGGCAAGCCGCGAAGATCGATTGGTTGGAAGTGCGATGGCCACAGCCGGGCGGGGGCGTGGAGCGGTTTCATGATCTGCCGCTGGATCGCTATGTTACGATCACCGAAGGTCAGGGCACCTGGAAGTAGCGCATGATTGGTCTTCGAATTGGTCTGGCATTGCTCGTAGCCGGCGGTTTGTTCTGCCAACAGACGGACCAGCAGGCGGAGAGCGATCTGCGCATTGGGATCGCTTTGACGAAAGAAGGCCGGTTCCAGCAGGCCGTCCCTTACTTCCTGTCGGCGCGCGGGCGGGTTGCGGAGACATTCGCGGTTGAATTCAACCTGGCGCTCTGTTATGTCGGAACGCGTGACTTTAAGCAAGCCGTTCAAATTCTGACCCAACTCAAAAGCTCCGCCGAAGTGAATAATCTACTTTCGCAAGCGTTGATCGGCGATGGCCAACAAGATGCGGCACTGAAGGCTTTTCAGGACGCGGCCGAGCTAACGCCGAAGAACGAAAAGCTCTATCTCCTGGTTTCGGAAGCCTGCATGGATGAGGGTTTCCACGAGCTTGGCATTCACGTGCTTGAAGTTGGATTGCGAAATCTGCCGGAATCCGCACGGCTGCATTTCGAGCGAGGATTTTTCCGATCCCAGATGGACGAGCGCAATCTTGCCGATCAGGATTTCGAGCTCGCGCAAAAGCTATCGCCCGGTTCCGACATCGCGTATATCGCGGCAGCTCAGCAGGCGTTCTTGTCCGGAGACGTGCAGAAGGTAATTCGAACGGCGCGCGAAGGGATCTCTCGAGGCCATACTCACTACCTTCTGTTGACGATGCTAGGAGAAGCGCTGCTGCGCGCAGGGGCGACACCAGCCAATGCGGATGAATTCCGCGAAGCGCAGGAGGCGCTTGAAAAGGCTGTGGCCGCACGTCCCGGTTATTCGAGCGCGCACATCGCGCTGGGCAGGATTTATCTGGCTCGCGAGCGCACGGAGGAAGCTGTCGCTCAACTCGAATCCGCGAAGCAGCTTGACCCGCGCAATCGGGCGGTTTACTCCGCTCTCGCTATTGCGTATCGGCGCGCTGGGCAGGCGGAACAATCTCGCGAGTCGATCGCCATCCTGGCGGAGTTGAATCGGCAGGAGGCTGCGAGAATCGGCTCCGCAAGTGGGGGACATGCGGGATACGCGGGCGGTCGGGATAAGCCGCCCCGGTAGTCTTAAAACAGGCGTCGGCATGAGTGCCGACGCGGCACGCACGAGTGCGTGCGCCACGATGATCACCGGTTGGGCACGCGCGGGAATGAGTACTGGATAATTCCGGCACCCTCTTTGATCGCGAGGATCTGATCGCAGCCAATATCGCTCAGTCTGGTTACGATTCCACTAGGCCACCGAATCTCGATCAGATCGATCTTGGTACGATTCCCGAGGCCGAAATGGAGCCGCGGGTCCTGGGCCGACTGGTAGCTCATGCCCCCTTTCTTTTGCTCATAAAGTGTCAGATCGCCAGCGGAAACCTTCACGCGGGAGCCCACTGCATCGCGATTCGAACGCGTGCCGATCAAAAGAAGCTGCAGCCAGTGGCTGGCATTGCCGCCATCGTTGCGCAGGAGTTGGGGCGGTCCGCCGTTATTGCTTACCAGAATGTCGAGGTCGCCGTCGTTGTCAAAATCGCCGACGGCCGCGCCCCGGCTGACCGAAGGCGTCTGGAAGTCCGGCCCCAGTTGATCGCTGACGTTTTGGAACACGCCGCTACCCACGTTGCGGAACATCAACTTCGGCTCGGCGTAACCGGTGCCCGGGCGATAGCGATCGATGTTGTCCAGCACATGGCCGGCCGCCATGAAGATGTCCCGCCGCCCGTCGTTGTCGTAGTCCAGAAACCGCGCGCCAAACACACTGGTGTGAAAGGTCGCGTAGGATAGCTTCGCGCTGAAAGTGGCATCCTCGAACAAGCCGTGTCCGAGGTTGCGGTAGAATCGCGCCATTTGAAGATCGAGATGCCCGACGATCAGGTCCATGCATCCATTGCCCGAGGCGTCGGCCGCGTCCGTTCCCATACCCGATTCGGCAACGCCATCCTCGCTCACGGCCACGCCGGCTTCGTAGGCCACTTCCGTGAAAGTGCCGTCGCGGTTGTTATGGAATAGCGAGTTCGCCAGAGCATCGTTGGCAATGAAAATATCCTGCCAGCCGTCGTCGTCGTAATCGAACGTGACTACGGCTAGGCCGTTGGACGGTTTCGCCGCGAGCCCCGACGCTTTGCTGACGTCGGAGAAAGTGCCGTCGCCATTATTGTGGAAGAGCACCGGCGCTTGGCCGTGGTAATCGTCCGGGTGGCAGTAGCTACGCATCCCCGCACCTTGGCTGCCGCAATAATAGTTGCGTTCAGGGGACCAATCCACGTAGTTGGCAACTACCAGGTCGAGAAAGCCATCGTTATCGTAGTCGAACCAAGCCGCGCTCGACGCCCAGTGGCCCGTGTTCGCGACTCCGGCGTGAGCCGTCACATCGGTAAAAGTGCCATCGCCATTGTTGTGGTAGAGAATGGATCTTCCGTATCCGAGAACCAGCAGATCCGGGAGTCCATCATTGTCATAATCTCCCACCGCGACTCCCATGCCGAACAGCCCCTCGGCGCCAACGCCAGCCTTCGCAGTTACGTCCGTGAACGTGCCATCTCCGTTATTCCGGTAGAGTGCGCTTCGTAATGGCTGCGTTGGTTTGAAGACTTGTGTCGCGGCGCTATTCACCAAGTAGAGGTCAAGCAGACCGTTCTGATCGTAGTCGATCCAGGCGCACCCTGAGCCCATGGTTTCAATCAGGTATTTCTGATTGCTGGCAGCATTCTCGTGACGGAAAGTTATGCCGGCGGATTTGGTGATATCCACGAAACGGACCGAGCTGCGCGGAGTGGCGAACAAGGCGGCGGACGCGCCCGCCAGAAAACCTCGTCGCGTGATGAGGGAGCCCAACTTCACGAACACCAGCTTACATCAGCGAAAGAGAGCCACGCGTGTAATCGCTTACAGCGCAGTACAGACGTGTCATAATGTTCAAAGTCTTCCCATGAGAATCTCTCGACGGAACTGGATGCAAGCGGCCGGAGCGGCAGTTTTTGCGCACGGGCAAGCTGACGCGGAAGAAAAACGATTACAGATCGCAGGCCGCGAAGTGGAGATCCAACTCGCGCCTGTGAGTGCATACACCTTCCGCCTATCTGTCGTGCCAATCCAGGATGGGAAGGCTGCCGAACTTTCCTCAGATGGGTCACTAGTGGAGCGATCCTGGGCTGCTCCCGCGGCCAAACTCCGCGAGGCGTTTCGAAAGCAAACCGTGAAGCTGGGCGCGCTGCGCGTCAAAGTGACGCTTGACCCATTAACGTTCGCCGTCGAAACATATTCCGGGGAGTTGGTACAACAGCTCAAGATCGATAACGAAAGCGGCTCCGTCACTTTCGCTACCCTCAGCGTGCCAATTCTGGGGTTGGGCGAGGGCGGACCGCAATTCGACCGGCGCGGATCAACCGATCGGATGCGTAGCGGACAGGGCGGCTATCAGTTGCGAACGCATGGCGGCCGAGTCCCGATTCCTTGGCTGATCGGAACTTCCGGCTGGGCGATGTTTTTCCATCAGCCTTTCGGCACGTTCGATTTCACCGGCGCTGAAAGCAGCTTCCATCCCGCGTCGCCCGCTGCAGCGCTGCCGCTCGACATTTTTGTTGTTGCCTCGCGGGACCCGCAAACTATCATGTCCGAATACGCCGGATTGACGGGTCATCCCGAATTGCCACCGCTGTGGAGTCTTGGCTATCAGCAATCGCATCGCACACTGGCCGGGCCCGAGCAGCTCCTTGAGGAAGCCCGCACGTTTCGTGAAAAAAAGCTGCCCTGCGACGCCATGATCTATTTGGGTACGGGATTCTGTCCTTCCGGCTGGAATACCAACAACGGAGAGTTTCAGTTCAACCAAAAGGTCTTCCCGGATCCAAAGGCGATCTTCGAGCAACTGCATCAGGAGCATTTCAAGGTGGCGCTGCACGTGGTGATTAAAGCGCGGGCGATGCATGGCACGGTGCATGATGCCTGCGATCCGAAACAGCCGGTCGAGGAGCAGCCAAGCTGTTATTGGGCTGAGCACCGCGACATTTTTTCGCTCGGTGTGGATGGCTGGTGGCCCGACGAGGGCGACCCGTTGAACATTGCTTCGCGCTTGGTGCGGAACCGAATGTACTGGGAGGGGCCGCAGCTCGATCGTCCCAACGAACGGCCCTATGCGCTGCACCGCAACGGCTACGCGGGCATGCAGCGCTACGCTTCGTTCCTTTGGTCGGGCGACGTGTACTCCACGTGGGAGACGCTGCGCACTCACATTCCGATCGCCGTCAATACGGGGCTAACCGGCATTCCTTATTGGGGCACCGATATCGGCGGTTTCGTCCCCACCAAGGAATTCACGGCGGAACTTTATGTCCGGTGGTTCCAGTTCGGGGCATTTTGTCCGTTGTTCCGATCGCATGGCCGCAACTGGACGCTGCGACTTCCCTGGGGTTGGAACACCGGTGATTCGGGCCCCCTGGAAATCAACAACTACAATGGCGCCGCGCTGCCGGATGCGAGTGAGTTGCACAACGCTCAAGTGGAGCCGATCTGCCGCAAATACCTGGATCTGCGATATCGCATGCTGCCCTATTTATACAGCGCGGTGCGGGAGTGTACGGTGTCGGGGCTGCCGGTAATGCGCGGATTGTGGCTGCATTATCCCGACGATCCTGCCGCGGTTGCGCGCGCGGACGAGTATTTGTGGGGCCGCGATATCCTGGTGGCGCCGGTGACCGAGCAAGGGACGGCTTCGCGGCGTATCTACCTTCCCCGCGGAGTTTGGTACGATTTCTGGACCAATGAACGGCAGGATGGCGGCCGCGAAATCCCTCGCGACGTGGATTTGGAGACCATGCCGCTCTACGTGCGCGCCGGAGCTATCCTGCCGCTTGGTCCGGTGAAACAGTACACTGGCGAGCAGGTGAACGAGCCGCTCACGTTCTCAATCTATCCGGGCGCCGATGGTTCGTTCCTGCTATATGAGGACGATGGCAGTTCGTTTAACTATCGCAAGGGTGAATGGATGGGAATCGAGATGAATTGGAGCGATCGCCAACGCTTGCTGCGCCTCACTTTGGCCAAAGGCTCTCGCATGCTACCACCATCGCGCCGTGATCTCGTCGTGAAGTTGGGCGACGCCACGCGCCGCGTCGTTTTCGATGGACATCCCGTGGAGGTTCGATTCTGATGCATCGCATTCTTCTCGTTCTCATTGCCGGTGGGCTGATGGCGCAAACGCCGCCGGCTCGAATCAAGATCGATATCGACCGCACTATTGGCGAAGTTGATCCGCTGCTGTTCGGAAATTTCGCCGAGCACCTGGGCCGCATGATTTACGGCGGCATCTATGAAGAGGGCAGTCCGCTCTCAGACAAAGACGGCTATCGGACCGATGTGATGGATGCGGTGAAGAAGCTGGGCGTGTCCATTCTTCGATATCCCGGCGGCAATTTCTCATCCGGCTACAACTGGACGGATGGAATCGGTCCCAAGGACCAGCGGCCGGTGCGCGTCGAGCTGGCCTGGAACGCTCTGGAGAGCAATCGCTTCGGGACCGACGAGTTTCTTCGCTATGCAGAACGCATCGGCGCGGAGCCTTACATCTGCATCAACGGCGGCCTGGGCACCGTCGACGATGCGCGGCACTGGGTGGAGTACACCAACGAGTCGCGCCATACTTACTGGGCCGACCAGCGCCGCAAGAACGGGCGTGACGAACCGTACAAGGTGAAATATTGGGGGCTCGGTAACGAGATCGATGGTCCGTGGCAACTGGGACACAAGAACGCTGAGGATTATGCCAAGTTCGCGCTCGAAGCGGCGAAGGCCATGCGACTAGTGGATGATTCCATCAAGCTGGTGGCCAGTGGATCGAGTAATTACGGCGCGGACTGGATCGGATGGAATCGCACCGTGCTGAACGCTTTGCGTAACGAAATCGACTATATCGCGCTGCACACCTACATCAACAACCGCGACAACGATCTGGAGAAGTTCCTGGGCTGGTCGCAGAGAATCGACTATTACATCGAAACCACCGCAGGCGCCATTCAGGCCACGCAATCCGGACCGAATCCCCGGCCGATTTACATCGCCTACGACGAATGGAATGTCTGGTATCGCGCCGGGAACAACGAACATCTTGAGGAGACTTACAATTTCGAGGACGCTTTGGCCATGGGGATGTTTTTCAACTCGTTCTTCCGCCATGCGGACGTGGTGAAGATGGCGAACCTGGCGCAATTGGTGAACGTGATCGCGCCCATCATGACCAACAAGCAGGGTTTGTTCTTGCAACCGATTTATTTTCCAATCCTCGAGTACGGCAAACAGCGCGGCAACGTGGCGCTGAACGCGTGGGTGGCATCGCCAAAATACACTTTGAATCGCCGCGAGCTTCCCTATCTCGATGTTTCGACGACGTACAATTCGAAAGATCACGCCGTGTACGTGAACGTTTTAAATCGCAGCAAGTCGCAGGACATTGCTACGCGTATCGAAAACCAGGAGGGAATACTGACGCCGGATGTCGCGGTCTGGCAGATGAACTATCCGGATTTGAAGGCGACGCACACATTCGGCGACGACAAAAAGGTCGTGCCTAAGACGAGCACGCTGACGGCGTCGTTATCGAAGAACAGCCTCGTTTACACGTTCCCGGCACACTCGTTGACGATCCTGCGCCTGCGGTTGGAATAGAAAGGCACCGACTCCCTTACGGTCGCGGTTCGGAAACACCCTCGACATACACCGCGGTTCTTTGGCCCTACGGCTGGCCGTACGTCGCTTTCGGCCCGTGCTTCCGGAAATGGTGCCTGTCGCGCAGCGCTTCAGAGATCGGTTGCGCGGCGGGATTGATGGCGAGAGTCTGCCAGGCCATCGCCGCGAGTTCCTCGACAATCACAGCCGCATGCGCGGCATCGGCCACTGATTTTCCCCAGCAGAACGGTGCGTGTCCGGCCACCAACACGGCCGGGCAACCCAGCGGACCGTGCCCCTCCATCGCGCGCACGATCGCGAGACCGGTGTTGGCTTCGTATCCGGATTCGATTTCGTCGGGAGTAAGCGGCGCCGTCACCGGAATGGGACCGTGGAAATAGTCGGCGTGCGTGGTGCCGAAGCACGGAATCTCACGGCAGGCTTGCGCCCACGCGGTAGCGTGACGGGAATGAGTGTGCGCGACGCCGCCAATGGATGGGAAGGCCCGATACAGCGCCAGATGCGTTTCAAGATCCGTGGAAGGCCGCAGAGTGCCCTCCACCACGCGACCTTCCAGGTCCGCGATCACCATGTCGGCCGCCGTAATTTTCTCATAAGGAACGCCGCTGGGCTTGATGACCACGAGACCATCCGGGCGCGAAATTCCGCTGGCGTTTCCGAACGTGTAGATCACCAAGCCGCGGCGAACCAGTTCGAGATTCGCTTCGAGAACTTCAGCCCGCAGCGCTTCCAGCACTCTGGCCTCCTCGTGCACTGGCTGTGATCCGGCGGAGTTCCGGCAAACTATTGTCGCTCTGCCCAAGAGTGAAATACAGCTTTCGAAAGAGCGGGTACAACTCGCGGTACACCGCGGCAGCCGATTCCTCCGGAGCGACGATCTCGTAGCCGGGGCACAGCGCATCCTGCGCTTCCTCGATACTGGCGAAAGCGCCCGCGGCGAGAAACGCGAAGATGGCCGAACCGAGACTGGTCGCGTCTCCACTCGGAACCAGGATGGGCTTTTGCATCACGTTGGCGTACACCTTGTTCAGCACGGGATTCTTCTGCGGAATACCGCCGCCATTTATGATGCGGCGCACCGGCACACCGTGCTCCTCCATGCGCTCCAGGATCACGCGAGTATGAAAGGCTGTGCCCTCGATGGCCGCGAACAGTTCGTCCTGGGCCGTGTTCGTCAGCCGCCAGCCGAGCGTGACGCCGCTTAGCTCCGGGTTCACCAGCACGGTACGGTCGCCGTTGTCCCAAGTGAGGCGCAGCAGGCCGGTTTCGCCGGCGCGATAATTTTCTAAACCTCGTGACAGTTCCGCGACGGTGGTTCCTGCGCGCCGCGCGATGGCATCGAAGATATCGCCGGTGGCCGAGAGGCCGGCTTCGATGCCAGTGAATTTGGGATGCACCGATCCCGGCACTACGCCACAGACGCCGGGAATCAGCGCCGGTTTCTCGCCGATCGCCATGATGCATGTGGAAGTGCCGACCACGTTTACGACATCGCCAAGCCGCACGCCGGCACCGATGGCATCCCAATGCGCGTCGAAAGCACCGACTGGAATCGGGATGCCCGCGCGAAGCCCAAGTTTTTCCGCCCACGCCGGCGCCAGATGGCCTGCGATCTGCTCCGACGTTGCATAGCGGCCGTCCAGCTTGGCGCGAACTCCGGCCAACAATGGATCGAGAGAAGTCAGGAAGTCCTCCGGAGGAAAACCGCCGAGCGACTGGTTCCACATCCACTTGTGGCCCATGGCGCAAATACTGCGCGACACTTGCCGCGGATCGCTGATTCCGCACAGAACGGCCGCGACCATGTCGCAATGTTCCAGAGCAGTCGCAAAGCGGTCGCGTTTTTGCGGATTGCCCCGCAGCCAGTGCAGCAGTTTCGCGAAACCCCATTCGGAGGAATAGATGCCGCCGCACCAGTTGATTGCGTCCAGCTTCCGTTCGCGCGCGAGGGCGGTGATCTGGGCGGCTTCCTTCCAGGACCGATGATCGCACCACAGATAATAATCGTCGAGCGGTTCGAGATTTTCGTCTACTGGGATGACGCTGGAACCGGTGGTGTCGAGCGCGATGGCTTCAATCGCGCGGCCTGGTACGCCGGCATCCGCGAGGGCTCGCCGCGTAGCTTCGGCCAGGGCACGCATGTGATCCGCGTGACTCTGCGTAGCGTGGTCGGGATCGTCCTTCTTGCGGACCAGCGGATACTCCGCTATTCCGGCGCCCAGCCTGCCGCGTGCGCTGTCGAAAATCGACACCCGCACGCTGAGCGTTCCGAAATCGACACCTGCGACAACACTCATGTGCGTCTTCGCTCGTGGGGCAGGTTGCTGACCATCGGCCGATTGGCTATCGGCCCCGCTCTGTGTTGATGATGGCCTTTCGCACTCGCCACGCCAGGCCGATTGACAATCGGCCGCAGGTTGACAACCTGCCCTACAGTGTCAGGTAGATGCATGCTGAAGCACGCTCCAACCCAGGTAACGCGTGGCAGCTTCGTGCACGGCAGGCGCTACCTGCGACAAGTTGGCCGCGACGTGATGTTCAAAGCCGCGCTCGCAAATATATCGCAACAGCTCCTGCAGCTTTGGAATGCGGACCACTCCGGCCCCGCCGAACGTATCCAAGGGGTCGTCAGTGAATTCGCCTTCGCCGACGTAGCCGCGGATCGACCCGGTGCGATCGTCGGTTGAAAAACGCGCGTAGCTCATTGGCCCGGATTTTACGCGTCCCACACAGGTCCCAAAAGTGTTCTCTTTACCCACCGTGCCGGCGATGATCTCTTGAAAGTCCATGCGCACTTCCTTGAAGAAGTGCTTGGGAAGATTGCTGCAATGGAAGCACACGGCCTTATCCGGATCGTCACCGTAATTGTTGTTCCAATCGAGCAACGCGCTGGGCGTCTGCGATGCAAGCTGCAGAGCGTGCATGCCCACTACGCCGCAAATATCCACCTCGCAGGCGCTGGACATGAGGTTCTCACTCATCATGCTCATGACGGTGCACGGCACGACACCGAAGTACTCTTCGAGCGACGTCCAGCACTGGACGGCGCTGATGGAGACATCAGTTTCCTTCATCCACCCGTCCACCACCGCGCCTAGCTTAGCCATCTTGAGCAGTGCTTCAGCGGGGACGCGATCGGTGGACACGTAGCGCTGGATCTGGTCCAGCTTGGCCTGGGCGGCGGAGTCCTGGTCTTTCATGCGCGCGATCCTGCCGAGAATTTCGGAAAGATCGATGGTCTCAACCGAGATCCCGTTGGCTTCCAGGATTTTTTCGCTGTAGCGTACGGTGTTGAAAGCCGCGGGGCGCGCGCCGATGGCTCCAATGCGCAAGCGGCGAAGACCTCGCGCGACGCGGCATACCGCCGCGAACCAGTCCAGATCTTTGCGAAAGAAATCGGAATCCGGCGCCTCGGTGTGACGAGTGGTCAGCGAGTACGGGATGCCGTACTGCGTCAGGTTGTTGCACACCGACATTTTGCCGCAGAAGCTATCGCGCCTATCGCGAATGGTCATGCGCCCCGGTGTGTCCGGCGTCGCCTGCACCAGAACCGGCACGTTCAGGCCCGCGATTCTCAGCGTGTCCGCGACCGCGCGTTCATCGCCGAAGTTGGGCAGCGTGACGATGACGCCATC
Organism: Bryobacterales bacterium; assembly: GCA_003166875.1. Lineage (GTDB taxonomy): Bacteria > Acidobacteriota > Terriglobia > Bryobacterales > Bryobacteraceae > Palsa-89. The sequence continues at coordinate 33,106 of PMUN01000076.1, forward strand.
AATCTGATCGCGATGCCGCTGAAACAGCTCCGCGCATCGCACGGCCTCCGCTCGAGTCTCCACGGCTCCGAATTTAGTCTCTTCCGGGCTGACTGCAACCACGCCATGGCCCGACTTTTCTATGGCTGCGATCATTTCCACCCGGCCACTTTTTGCAAGATGGTCGGGAAAGAAGCCCCGGTTTCCCACGATCACGCCAAAGGTCATCGGATTACCGGCCTCTCCACGGTGAAAATCGGACTGAATAAAGCGTACCAAGCAAGATTAGGAGCAGCCCCCACCAGATTCCCGCGTGCAATTCGGCCAGAACCACCGCCGGTGGATGCGACAAGCCGTAGAGACCGGCGCCGAGAATCAGGATTCCATAGATCAGCAGCAGCGTGCCCACAAAAAACCAGATGGAAATCATTCCGGAACGATGCATGTTTCCTTTACCAGAAAATGATATTCAAGATCACGAACACTACGCCGACTACGCATGCCCAGAATATCGGACGCTGATAAACTGGGACACCGCTTTCCGACGGCAGCTTGGTGTACCCGTAAACCAGCCCGGTCAGCTCTTCCACAGGCTTGGGCCGAGTCATGTAGCTGACCACCACGGTAACTATGACGCACACGATCCACGACCATAGCGCGCGATACATATTCTCCGCCATATCCTTGGCTTTCGGCGACAGCGCGACGTACTGCAAGGCAGCCGGATTGATCTTCACCCAAGCCCACAGGCCAATCGCCGAACACGTACCCGACAGCAGGCCCCAGAATCCACCAGCCGGCGTTGTGCGGCGCCACAACATCCCGAGCAGCACTGTGCCGAAGAGCGGCGCAACAAAAAAGCTGAATAGCGCCTGGACGTAGTCCATGATGCTGTGGAACTGCATCACGAAATAGGCCGTGCCTATGCTCACCAAAACGCCCAGCAGAGTACACCAGCGTCCTACTGAGACATAGTGCGCGTCGGGGGCTTCTTTCCGGAAAAACGGGCGATAAATGTCGTAGGTCCAGACGGTTGCGAATGCGCTCACGTTTCCAGCCATGCCGGACATGAATCCAGCCATCAAAGCCGTGATGCCGAGGCCGAGAAGACCAGGGCCGCAATATCGCGCCAGCATGATCGGCAGCACTTCATTATAGCTGTGGCTGCCAGTAGCCGAGGCCTGGTCTGCCCCAACCAGGTGCTCAGGAAGCACCGCCAATCCAAGCAGTCCCGGTAGAATTACGATGAAGGGGACCATCATCTTGAAGCCGGCGCCGATGATGGGCGCCATTTTCGCCGCGCGGAGATCCTTGGCCGCAAGAACACGTTGGACCACCAGGAAGTCCGTGGTCCAGTAGCCGAACGAGATCACCCAGCCGAGCCCGAACACGATCCCGATCCAATGAATGCCCATTGGATTATCGCCGAAGGAGCCGAGGGTGCTCCACAAATGGGTGTAGCTCGGTCCCGGAAAATTATGCGCAATTCGCGCCACCATGCCGTTCCAACCACCCGTCTCGATCAAGCCGATGATGGAGATCAGCAGTGCGCCAAACCAGATCAAAACGAACTGTAACACCTCATTGAAAATGGCAGACAGTAGACCGCCGAGAAATACGTAGAGCCCTACGGTAAGCGACGAGACCCAAATACTGAAGTGGATATCCCAACCAAGCACTACTTTCAGAACCAGCGCCATGGAATACATGTTGATGCCGCTCATGAGTACGGTCATCAACCCAAAACAGACGGCGGCCAGTACGCGGGAGGATTCTCCGAAACGCAGCTTCAGATAGCCCGGAACGGAATGAGTTTTCGAAATGTAATAGAACGGCATCATCACCAGGCCCAGAAAGAGCATGGCCGGTATGGCGCCGATCCAGTACCAATGCGTGGCCAGAATCCCGTACTGATATGCAGCGGCCGCCCAACCCATCATCTCGAGCGAGCCCAGGTTGGCTGCCAGGAAGCTGAGACCCGCGATCCAGGCTGTCATTTCCCTGCCGGCGAGGAAAAAATCCTCGCCGGTCTTGGTGTATCGCTTCAGGTAGAAGCCGATGCTGAGGACAGCGACGAAGTAGAGGGCGATGATCGCCATGTCCACGCCGGAGAGCGAAACCAGGCGCGAGGCGCTTTGAATGAGGATGGCTGGGAGCAAGGGCATGGTGTCGGATAGAGTCAAGTCCTAGCCCATGTAATCGCTTGCATCCGGGTATCGTAGAGGGTTGAGATCAAGCGTGTCAAGTTGCATGCCTCTTGCGGGCCGCCGTAGGCGCCGGTCCGGTGGATTCCCTCACCACAAACTCAGGATCGATCACAATCTCGTGTTCGGCCGGGGCCACTTCACCCGGCGGCGGAATCAGACAATTGCAGATGATGTGACCGATCCGCTCGCGTGGAATATGCAGCGTAGTAAGAGCTGGATAACAAAACTCGGAGAGCTTCACGTTGTCAAAACCAGTCACCGACATATCCTGGGGCACACGAATCCCGCGCTCGCGCAGCTCCCGGAGCGCGCCCACGGCCATGACATCGTTGACGCAGATGATCGCGGTTGGCTGATATCCGGACGACAGCAGCGCGCGCGTAGCTTGCCTGCCCCCTTCCAGCGTGTCGGCGTCGGCGGCCGTCTTCACCTCCAGCGAGGAATTCCGCGCCACTGCGTCCAGCACGGCTTTCATCCGCTCGTTGATCGGTCCGAGCATGGCATGATGTCCGACAAAGCCCAGGCGGCGGTGTCCCATGTTGTGCAGATAATCCGTCACTTTATCGATGCCGCGCCGGTAGTTGACGCGGATGTTGGTGATATTCTGGCGGGGTTGTCCTACGTCGTAGAACACAACGGGAATGCGGCTTTCGGTGAGTTCCTTGATTAACGCGGGTTCCATCTCGGACACAATGGCAGCCAGACCCGCTACCCGCCGGCCGATCATCAAGCGGATGCTCGCGACCAGTTGCTCGGACCGGTAGTCGGTATTCGCCACCACCACTTCGTATCCGCGGGCGTGCGCATCCGACTCGATGGTTTTATAAATATCAAAGAAGAACGGATTCTCCATATTGGAAGCGATCACCCCCAAGGTGCGGCTCTTGCCGCCCGCTAAATTTCGCGCGTGGAGATTGGGATGGTACTTCAGCTCCTCGATGGCCTTTTCGACGCGGGCACGAGTGGATGTCTTCACGACGTTCGCGTTGTTCAAGACGCGCGACACCGTGGCCGTAGATACCTTCGCCCGCCGGGCAACCTGTTCGAGGTTCATGGCAGAATTAGCTATTCTATCGTAAAGGAAGTGTGGATGAGACTGTCAGCGCTTACAGTTTCTTACGATACCTGCCAGTACACCGAGTAACGTTTGTCAAAAATACTGTTGAGCGGCTGGAGCGTTACATCCTTGGCCTGATTGGCTGTGCGGAACGTGAGCGGCTTATCATCGCGCTTGATCCATGACGCGGGATCCGCGCCAGCGGCCCGGAAAGCTGGAACATCCATCGGATGCCGCCGCATCGGAGGCCCTTCAGGACCAACGATCATTTCCTTGGTCAACCCCTCCGACCCCAGATCGCCCGCCAATACCAGCGGACCATACAGCACCGCCTGCAACTGAGGATCGTCCGGCATGGCTTGGATGTGCAGGCGCATGGGTAGATCCGTCTCCACACGATCGCCATTCTTCCAGGTCCGCGAAATCGCGAGATAGCTGCCGGGGCTGGCCGAAGCATCCAGCGCTTTGCCATTCACGCGTACTGATGCACTGGAACCGAGCCACTCGGGAATTCGCAGGCGCAGGGCCAATTGTACCGGCCGATCCACTTTCACCACCAGCGTGGTACGCTCGCTTTCCGGGAACTTCGTCTCCTGGCGCAAGCGGAAACCCTTCTCGGCGAAATTCAACTCCGAAGGGATGAACAGGTTCACGAATACTCCATCCGCATCGTGCCAGTAAATGCTGTCATTCAGCTTGGAGTATTCTTCCACGCCCGTTCCGGTGCAGCACCAGAAGGATTGGTCTTCGGTGCCGAAGGTCTTCCAAGCACCCGGCGTGAGCGACAGATAGTATTGTGTTGCGCCGGTCTCGGGATGGATGGTCCCGAGGCGATGGTTGAACAGCGTGCGTTCGTAATAATCGAAATAACGCGGGTCGGCAGTCCAGCTATAAAGATGACGCGTCAGTTTCATCATGTTGTACGCGCAGCAGCACTCAGCCGTGTCCACGCTACGTTTGAGCTCTGCTGCAAGCTGGCGAGGCTGCACTAGCCAACCTTCCCCATTGCTGGTTCCCCCGGTTACGTAGCAGCGCGCGCTAGTGACTTCGTACCAAAAGAAATCGGCAACATCGTGGAAACGCAAATCGCCTGAGATTTCGTAGCGCCGTGCCGCACCGATGACTTGCGGGATGTGCGTGTTTACGTGCAGGCCGCGCAGCTCGTCGCGGCGCAGCGCCAGCGGATTGAAAAAACGTTTCTTGGTGAAGCGGTCGCCCGCCTTGGCCCAGCGATCCTCGCCGGTGGCGGCCGCAAGATTGTACAGAACCTCGTTCATGCCGCCGTATTCTGTGTTCAAAATGTCCTGCATGTGCTCTTCGGTTTTGGATGCGGACCATTCGTCGGCCCAGCCCGACATCCCTTCCAGCACTTGAAGCGCCTGCTTGTTGCCGGCGAACTGGTACATGTCGAACATGCCGGCCATGATTTTGTGGATGGTGTAAAACGGCGCCCACACTTGCTTGCGGGCGTCCAGGCGGTCAAACCACTCTGTGGGAAACGCGCTCAAGTACCCACCTCCCCACTTCTGCTGAACCTTGGCGAGCTCGGCCACCATGTAGTCGCCTTTGGCTTTGATCTCCTGATCGCCCGTGGACGCGTACAGCAACGCAGCGGCCGACAGATAGTGACCCGTGAAGTGGCCGCGCAATTCGGCATCCCTTCCCGCACCGTTCTTCTCCCAGCCACCCAACGGCTGGGCCGAAGAGGGAAGTCCGGAGTTCACGCGAAAGTTGTGAAGCAGGCGGTCCGCCGGCAATCTTTGCATGTAACCCCGATTCCATTCCATTGCTTCTTGAAATGGCCCGGGCAGGAGCCGCACTTGGGTCATCGGGAAAGGCTGAACCTTGGCAGGCACGTCGCGGCGCGCGAACTCGATGGTCGCCTGGAACGGCGGAACCTCGGGCGTTGTTCCGTGACGTTGTTCATTGGCTGGCGGCGGTGTCGCAGGAGCAGGAGCCGGAGTCTGCTGTGCAAGCAAAGGGCTCGCGGCGAAAGCTGCTGCGAAACTTCGACGGCTAAGCGCCCCGCTGTTCTTCGGTTCATTCATGACTCTATTTCACCTTCCATTTTTGAATGCCGGCCGACCAGTTTGGCTGCATGGTTACTTCCAGGCGCAGACCTGTGGTGGCGACGGGCTGGAACGTAATCGTGTTGTAGACGTCCCTGGCAACGCCGTAAGGATTGAGTGCGGCCACCGGCTTCCAGGCATCTCCGTCTTTGTATAACAGACGCCACGAAGCGGGAACGCGGACCTCACCGCGGCCAGTGTCGTCGAACCAATAGAGCTGGCACTGGGAGACCGTGGCCGGCTTTTCGAAAGCGTATTCCACCCATTCGGCCGTGCCTTTGGTGGGCCACCAGTCGAAGTAGGACGATGAATCATTCGACGAAGCTGGTTCCTCGCCGTCGTTAATCGTCCGCGGACTCCTGCGCCTGGCGCCCGACACCGTCACCTGCGCCGTGGTGGCAAGGGTTGGGTACGGGGCCGGTTTCGCAAAGCCCTCGGTCTCTGGGAACCACACCATCATTTGTCCGCGACCGCGATTCGCCCAGGCGTAATAGGGGATCGCGGTGAACTCCTGCTCGGTCTTGGTGACCTTTCCTTGCGCATCGTAAGCCAACGCGATCGCCCGGCCTTTTACCACGGTGACCCCGCGCAGTAGATCGGGTTTGAACTCGGCCAGCAAACGTTCGCTACGTGGCAGCATCAAATTCCGGACCTGTCCTTTGGGATTATCAGGCCACTCCGCAGCGTAAACGATGGGACCTCGTTCCAGCGCGACGCGTCCGCGGTCCGCCGCAACGTGATCGTTCGCGATGACGCGCCGGATCGGCATCGGCAGGCTGAGCTGGATGACGTCGCCTTGCTTCCAGTTGCGAGTGAGCGCGACGTAGCCTTTGTCGAGCTGAATAGGCACCGTTTTGCCGTTGACCTTCAGAACCGCCGCATCCGGGGACTCGGACTCGAAACGATAAAGGTCGCTCGCCACCGGTTCGTTGCGGGCCCAGCCGGGAATTCTCACATGGATCGTCATCGGAGCCGTCGCGTCCGGATTCACGGTCATCTTTACCGTACCGTCCCACGGGTAGCGGGTTTCCTCGGTCATCTTCACGGTTCTACCGTTGTCGAGTTTGATTTCGGCTGTGTTGGCAACGTACAGATTCACCCACACCGAATCGCCGCGCTGCGCGTAAATGTAGCCGGGCACCGATGCCATGAAGCGCGTGATGTTCCCAGGACAGCAGGCCACGCCGAACCACGGGCTGCGCTGGTCCTTGCCCGCAAATCCAGTCGCCTCCAATGGGTTTTGATAAAAGAATGTCGTGCCGTCTAGCGAGACGCCCGAGATCAGGCCATTGTAGAGCGTTCGCTCCATCACGTCGATGTATTTTGCATCGGCGTGGAGCAGGAACAAACGGTGGTTCCAATAATCGTTGCCTACGGCCGCGCAGGTTTCGTTGTAGGCAGTGAGATTGGGCAGCTCGTAGTCAGCGCCAAACGCTTCGCCCGCGCCGCGAGCCCCGATCCCTCCGGTGATATGCAGCTTCCGACCCGCCACGTTCTCCCATATCTTGTCGAGTGCTTGCACATAGGCGGTGTCGCCGGTGAGCGCGGCCACGTCCGCCATTCCCGAGTACATGTATGTGGCGCGCACCGCGTGCCCGCCGGTCACTGCTTCGGTCTGGTCAACGACTCTCTGCTGTGCCTCGACGTAAGGATTTCCGGCGCCTTTTTCGCTACTCTGGGGACCACGCGAATCCAACATAAACTTGGCGAGGTTGAGATAACGCGGATCGCCGGTAACGCGGTACAGCTTGGCGAGTCCCATTTCGACGATCTGATGGCCGGGCCAGATTTCCTGCTTCCCGGGGCCGAAGGTGCGGTCCAGCAGATCCGCAGTGCGGAGGGCGATGTCCAAAAGTGTTCTCTTGCCGGTGGCTTGATAGTGCGCCACGGCCGCTTCATAGAGATGGCCCAGGTCGTACAACTCGTGGCTGTCCACTCCTTCAAGAATCCAGCGCTGATTGCCGGACCAAGGATGTGGATGCGCCGGATCGATGGTGCGTGCAGTGTAGAGATAGCCGTCCTTTTCCTGCGCCGCGCCGATCTTCGCGATCAGGTCGTCGATATACGCTTCAAGCTGTGGATCGGGATGAACACTGAGGGTGTAGGAAGCGCCCTCGATTACTTTGTAGACATCGGTGTCGTCGAAAGGGTAGGGCGGATACTTGTGGTTCTCGAATGGTTCGCCCCGAAGCGCTTTCGCGGCGCGGATAAAATTGTCGACGCGTCCAGTCTCTTCATCCTTTTTGAAGGCGAACGGAATGGTCACCGTGCGATTAATCTCGATGCGCGGCGCCCAGAATTCGTCGTTCACATGGACCGCCGTGAAGGGGACTGGTTTTACCGGGTAGTCGCGGTTCTGGGCCCACACTCCCTGGCCAACGAACAGCCATGCTGTCGCTACTGTAACCGCTTTCATAAATTCCTATTGTAGTCTGCCGCGTAGGGTAAGCCTCCGCTTGCCCGTTCGGACAAGCCGGAGGCTTGTCCTACGTCAAAAGAACGATGCCGCTTCGTCAATTTCGATCGGTTCATTGGCAAGCAACGAAGCTACCAGCTCCGCGATCTTGGAATCCCGGTTCCAATCCGGCGGCTCAACTCCCAACAGGTGGTGGACGAAGAAATCATATCGCTTGCGGTCTCCGTAGGGTCCACCGTTGCCATGATTCGCCCCGGGGATCACAAGCAGATCGAATGTCTTCTTGTTCTTGATGAGGGCGTTGACTACCTGCATGGTAGACGAGGGATCTACATTGGTGTCCATCTCGCCGACAAGCAGCAGCAAGTTGCCTTGCAGCCGGTAGGCATTCTCGGTATTCGAGCACGCGATGTACTCGGGCCCGAGAGGCCATCCCATCCACTGCTCATTCCACCAGATTTTATCCATGCGATTGTCGTGACAACCGCAGGACGCGACGCCCGCTTTGTAAAACTCGGGATGAAACAACAAGCCACCCAGAGCGCTCTGCCCGCCTGCGGACGTACCGTAGATGCCCACGCGACTGATGTCGTACCAGGGGTATTTGGCTGCCACCGCCTGGTGCCAGAGAATTCGATCGGGGAAACCTGCATCAGCCAGGTCCTTCCACGCCACGTCGTGGAACGCCTTAGATCGGTTCGAGGTGCCCATGCCGTCGATCTGAACGACGATGAAGCCCAGCTCTGCCAGGGATTGCATTTGGCTATAAGCGCTGAAGGACTTGGGAACAAAAGAATCCTGCGGGCCGGCGTAGATGTTTTCAATCACCGGATATTTCTTGGAAGGATCGAAGTTGGACGGCTTTACGATCACACCCCAGATGGCGGTCTTGCCGTCGCGGCCGGCCGCGGTGAAGACTTCAGGCGCACGCCAGCCGGTTTTCGGCAGCCCTTCGATATCTCCACGCTCGATTTCCGTAACCGCCTCTGGATCATCCAACCTGTGCAGTTCGGATACAGGCGCCGTATCCACGCGCGACCAGGTGTCGACGAAATACTTGCCGTCCTCTGAAAAAGCTGCTGTGTGATTGCCATCGCCAGGCGTCAGCAGCGTGAGGCCGGAACCATCGAAGTTAATGCGGTAGTAGCTGACGAAATAAGGATCCTTGCCCGCATACATGCCGCTCGCGTGAAACCAGATTTGCCGTTTCTCGTCATCGACATGATCCACGCCGCGGACCACCCAATTGCCTTTCGTGATCTGGTTCTTTACTTTGCCGGCCGCGCCATCGTACAAGTAAAGGTGATTCCATCCGTCGCGCTCGGACATCCACACGATTTCCTTGCCGTCGGCGGCATCGTGCCGATATTTCTTGCCGGAATAACAGAAGAACGTCTTGGATTCCTCATTGATGATCGCGCGTGCTTTTCCGGTAGCGGCGTCCACTTCGATGACGCGGTAAGCCTGGTGTCCGCGTTGGTTGTACTCGAACGTAAACGCGCGGCTGTCCTTCCACCAAACGGGTGGCGAGAGTTCGTAAGGATTCGGAAACAGGCCGTTGTCGATTGCGATCTGCTTCTTTTCGTCGACCAGAAAAAGCATAGGTTGCTCGAGATCCAGAACATCGCCGGGTTTCGCGTACTCGATGGTTGCGTATTTCGGTTGCAACTGATCGGCCGGCGAGGATTCGACGTAGTGCACTTCGCGGCGATATCCGGGACGCACACGATAGGCCACCAGCTTCTTGGAATCGGGCGACCACGCGACGGAGATCGACGCATAGTAGTTGTCTTCCGAACCATCCAAGCTCAGCATCGTGCCTTCCGTCTTACCCTTGGGCCGGACATAGATGTTGAAGTTTTTGATCAGGGCTTCCGAGTTCCCATCTGGTGAAGCCACTGGGCGATTCTCTTCCTGCACCACTTGCGCCCGATTCCGAAAAGGCTCACCCGCGCGGCGTCCCAGCGTGCCAGCTTTTTCGCAAGCGTATTCCGCAAGCGAGCACTTCCACCTGAATTCAGCCGCTACGACTTCGATGAAATGCTCGTGATCCACGAATCTGATGGTGGAAAAGGGCAGCGTGACGGAGGTGAAGCTGGCTCCGGCAGCTTTGGAAAGCGACGCCGCTAGTTTCTCATGGTCGAAGGCGGGAGATTTCGCGTTGGTACCCGCATCCACCATCACAAAGGCGTGCCCGCCTGGCACGGACTTCCGGTACCAAAACCGGTTGCCCTCCAACCAAGTCGTTTTCTCGGGGATGTTCAGCGCTGCCGCCTCATACTTGGCTCGAAGCCCGGCCGCGCGTTGGTAATCGGCCAGCGTTCCTTGCGCGTGGGTGTCTCGCGGCAGGGATAAAGTGAGGACCACTGTTGTCAAAAGCAGTAGCGTGTAATTCATGCAGCCTCCTTTATGTCCCCTTGCTGACGCGCGGGGCTCCAAATAGCGATCACCACTCCAGTTCCAGCAAGGATACAGCTTCCCGCGGCAATTCGAAATTGATGTCGACGGCTCCGCCGGTGCTGCGCAACCAACTCGGTGATTCGAGCAGCGTCAACTGGCCGGCAGCTTCCAGTTCCGCGTATTGCTTGGGCGTTGGCATTTGGGGCGACCCCATTCGCTTCCAGGTTGTGAATGCATTGCTGTGGCCGCTGTCGATGCGATAGTGACGGAGCAGCACAGGCGTCGTTCCCACAGGCAACCCTGCAACGTGGAGCTTCACGGAAGACGGTGGGGCTTCGACGTCATCATCGTGGTAATTCCAAACCAACACCGCGGCACGGGATTGCGCCTTGCTCGCAAGAGCGTTGATATCCGGCTCTGATCTAACCCCTGCCTCTAAGACACGCCCGGTATTCACGGCTCCATCACTCGATGCTTCCACGCGTTCTCCCGTCATCAGGCCGAGCATCCGGAACAAATTCATCACCGGCTTCGAGACACCATTGGTCGCGAGCGTTCGGAAGCCTTCGAACCAAGGCTGATCTTCAAATTCGAAGGCCCAGGTGACAGTTCCGGCCAAGCGCACCTTGTGGAGCGCGGCGAGTTCGAGCGTGTGGTGGAACATCGCCGCCGTGTAGCTCGAATACAGAGGCCCGTTGCGATAGGCATTTTGCGGATTGGTTTTGGCCGAGCAGGCGGCGCAGCCCTCGGGATCGGACTCGCCGATAATGATTGGTTTGTCTCGCAACTCAGGGAAACTAGCGACGATCTCAAAACCACTCGAAATATTTCGGGCCTGACTGCGAATGCCCATCTCAACGTACCCATCCAGCATGCGCGGATTGCCTTTGGCGTGAAACCCGACGTAATCGAGAGGCGATCCCGTCTTTCCGGTCGCTAGATTCTTTCCGTGCAGCGCGTGTTCCAGAAAACCGCGCAGGAAATTGGCCGCCTGCGGAGATGCCGGCCCAGTGCAATGCGGTCCGCCGATGCGCGCCGTGGGTAGGGCGCGCTTCACGGCGTCGGCGGCGAAGTCATAAAGCTTGTAATATTCCTGGGGAGTTCCTTGCCAGTAACCGATGTCCGGCTCGTTCCACACTTCCCAATACCAGCTCTCTACTTCCCGCGCGCCATATCGTTCCGCGCAATGACGCGCCCATTGATAAACCAGCTCCGCCCAGGCGTGATAATCTTTCGGCGGGTAGGCCCAGCCACTCCACAACGAGCCGACGGGGAAGGTGTGCCGGTAAGGCTGGGGATGCGTGGACAATGCCTCCGGCATGAAACCAATCTCCACCAGCGGCTTCACGCCGGTTTGCTGATAGGAGTCAAAGATCCGGTCAAGTATGCTCCAGTCATAGACAGGATGCCCGGCGGCATCTTCGGTATATGCATTGGTAGATCCCCACTTCAAGGAGGCTGCGCCATCGCCGGATGTAAGCAAATTGTGAGTGCGGATGTAAACGGGCGAAGGGCTGGCCGCTGACAGCGCTCGGAGTAGCTTGCGGCCGTTCTTCGCATAGGTATAGTTTGGCTCGTCGTAGCCGAAGAAGGTCCAGGCTGGGTTCCATGTCCCGCGCGAGACCGCCAGGTCGACAACAATCGAAACCGGTTGCTGCCCGAACAGAGACACTCCCCCGGCGAGCAAAGCTACGAGATAGGTCGTCGTGAGCAAGCGCTTACAAATTCTCTCTGATGTGATGGTTCCTGTCAATGGGCCCCTGGAAAACTGCTGCACGCTCTGCTACGCTAGAACACTGTAAGCGATTACTTTGCACCTCTCTTCAAGTTTCGTACCTTAAATTCATGACCACGGCAGATGTAGTGATTGTCGGCGGCGGTATCGTCGGAGCCAGCATCGCCTATCAACTTACCAAGGCTGGCTGCCGCAACGTCCTGATCCTGGAACGCGAAGCTCACCAGGGCAAAGGCTCGACGGGCAAAAGCATGGGCGGCGTGCGAGCCCAGTTCTCTACCGACGTCAGTATTCAGATGTCGCTTTACTCTATTCCTTTTTTCCGTGACTTCGAAGACGCGCTGGGCCATCCGTCCGGTTACTGCGCCCAGGGCTATTTGTTCGTTGCGGCCAGCTCTACACACCTCAATTATCTGCGCGCCAATCACGCGCGGCAGGCCGCGATGGGTCTCACCACGGCGCGACTTCTCGATCCTGAGGACGTAACGCGGATGGTGCCGCAGTTGCGCTCGGACGACATCGTAGGAGGCAGCTTCTGCTCCACAGACGGGTTTGTGGATCCGTACAGCATCATGACCGGATTCACGCTGCGCGCCATCGATCAGGGCGCCCGGTTGGAGCGCGATGTCACCGTAACCGGCATCCAAAAGGACGTGCGAGGGATCACCGCTGTGGAGACGTCTCAAGGTGGTCCAGTGGCGACGCGGATCGTAGTGAATGCCGCCGGAGCTTGGGCGTCCCAGATAGCTGGCATGGCCGGACTGGATCTTCCGGTTGAGCCGCTGCGGCGGATGCTGGTTCCCACCGAGCCCTTCGACAAAATCGCCCATAGCGCGCCCATGATCATCGACATGTCCACCGGCTTCCACTTTCGTCCGGAAAGTTTGGGGCTGTTGCTGGCCTGGAACGATCCTGAGGAGACACCCGGATTCAAGACTAACTTCGATCGAGCGTTCGTAGAGAAAATCTTGACGCACGCGGTAAGCCGCGTACCAGTGCTCGAAGAGGTGGAGGTGAATCCATCACGAGCCTGGGCCGGGCTGTATGAGATGACGCCCGACCATCATCCCATCCTGGGCGAAGCGCCGGGCATCGCTGGATTTTACTGCGCCAACGGATTCAGCGGGCACGGAGTGATGCATTCGCCCGCCACTGGGAAAATCCTGGCGGACCTGATCCTGAAGGGCTCGACGGAGCTGATTGACGCGCGGCTCTTGAATTATTCGCGCTTCGCGGAAGGGCGCCTGATCGAAGAAACCGCTGTCCTATAGGAGAAATCGATTGTCTCTGCTTGAGGGAGTATTCTCGGTCTTACCAACTCCGTTCTTGGACGATGGAGCGCTCGATATCGAGAGCTTGTGCCGCGTGGTGGATCTGTTCATCGCCGCTGGAGTGAACGGTCTCACGGCACTGGGCGTTACGGGCGAGGTAGCGCGGTTGAACGACGTGGAGCGCCACACCGTTCTTGAGGCCGTGATCGATCAAGCGGCAGGGAGAGTAGCTGTGGTGGCCGGCGCCACTTCCGACGGTCTCCGCACTTCGATCGAATATACACGCGCTGCAAAGGACACAGGCGCAGCCGCGGTGATGATCAGTCCCCCGCGCATGGCGAAGCTCAACTCGGACGCAGTGGTGCGTCACTTCGCCGGTGTGGCTGAAGCGGTGGACATTGAGATCGTGGTCCAGGATTTTCCGCCCATCTCCGGATTTACCATGGAGCCGGCTCTGTTGGCGCGCATCACCCGTGAGATTCCTCGAGCGCGGACCATCAAGCTGGAAGATCCTCCGACACCTTTTAAGACAACGCGGATTCTCGAAGCCACGAAAGACATCCCGGTTCGTATCTTCGGCGGACTGGGCGGCGTGTTTCTGCTGGAGGAATTGCTCGCCGGCGCGACCGGAGCCATGACCGGCTTCGCTTACCCCGAGATCCTAGTCGAGATCATAAGTGCATTCCGTTCTGGCAACGTAGACCACGCCGCGGATGTGTTCTATCGGACCGTCCCTCTGATGAGGTTCGAGTTTCAAGAAGGTATCGGGATGGCTATACGCAAAGAGGTGCTGCGCCGGCGAGGGGCACTGGCGACCGGCGCGCTACGGGCTCCCGGCGCCAAGCTGGATGCTGTCACTATCGCCGCACTCGATCGGGTACTGGCCTGGGTGCATTCGAGCTATCCCATGAAAATGGAAGCTTCGAAATGAAACTCGCGAGATGTCGAAATTCGATGGCGTTCGCATGAGTGCGAACGCGGCAAACACGAGTGTTCGCGCCACNNCCACTCATGGCGACGCACGGCAGTAGTAAAGTTTCGTTCAAGAGATCCGCGGATGCTTCTGGTGCCAGTCCGTCAGGCTCTGATACCTTGCTGCCGCGGCCACTACCGCATGATCGTTTGTGGCGCGAGCTAGGAATTGTAGTCCATACGGCAGGTTTTCCTTGCTGAAGCCGCACGGAACGCATAAGGCCGGCAGGCCGCACAGGCTGGATATTCCGTCGGGCTCCTTTTGGTTGACCTGCTCCTCGGGGACAAGAGCGGGACGCCGTCTGGGGCGCGGGCGCTCCACCAACGGCTGCGCGGTAGAGTCGCTGCCGGCTGCCACCAGGACATCGAAGTCATCAAACAACTTATCTACTCTTCGTTGCAGAATATTGCGGATACGCTGCACGTCCAGATAATCCGACGACGAGAACTCCTCGCTGACATAACCGTTGATCTGGCCGAGCGGATCCCGCAGCCGGGCGCAAGAGCCGGAGTGAATCATGTTTCGGAACGAGGCCGCGGCTTCCATCAGAATGGTCAATTCAGCGGCATCTTCGAAGGGTCCATCGGGAACGCGCGTATCAGCGACCTTTGCTCCGTCTTTCTCCAGGACACGCACGACGTCGTCGATCACGGATTCCAGAGCTGGGTTCGGCGGCCAGGCGTTCGTGAGTTTTCCAATACGCAACGGCGGAGCTTGGCCTGATGCGGAAGTGTACGGAAAATCGGCTAAGCCGGGCGGCAGAGAATCGTGGTCTTTGGGATCGTGACCGGCGATCACGGATAGGATCAGCCCACAATCATCGGCGGTTCGCGCCATGGGGCCAAGCTTGTCCATTGACCAGGCGATGGCCATGGCCCCGTGCCGGCTCACGCGGCCGAAGCTCGGGCGCATTCCGGAAACGCCGCACCATGCCGTTGGGCAGATGATGGACCCGCGCGTATCCGAGCCGATTGAAAAAGCCGCGAGGCCCGCTGCGACCACCGCGCCCGAACCGCTCGAAGAACCGCAGGTCCAGCAATCCGGCTGCCAAGGATTCCGCGCCGGTCCGGTGAGAGAAGCAGCGCCGTTGGTGTAGCCGAGCCCACCGGCCAGTTCGATCATCGCCGCCTTGCCGATCATCACGGCGCCGGCCGCATTCAGCTTCTCGATGATGGTGGCGTTGTAGTCGAAGCGTTGTTCCGCGAATGGCGGCGCGCCCCACGTTGTCGGATAACCTTCCACCGCAACCAGATCCTTGGGTGCATACGGAATACCATGCAGCGGTCCGCGGTAATGCCCAGAGGCAATTTCGCGTTCAGCGGCGCGCGCTTGATTGAACGCCAGATCGCGGGTCAGCGTCGCGTAGGCATTCAGCTTGGAGCCGATTCGCTCGCTTCTTTCCAAATACGCTTTGGCTAGTTCGACGGGCGACAACTTCCGCTCACGGATACGGAGAGCCAGCTCGCGGATGGAAAGATACAAAACCTGCTCGTCCACCACGCTAGTCGTGCCTCTCTGCGGCGTCGCTCGGGTAGAGCCGCAGACCTGTTGCGGGCGCGTCGCCATTTTCCAGCGCGAAATCGCGAATGCG
Organism: Bryobacterales bacterium; assembly: GCA_003166875.1. Classification (GTDB taxonomy): domain Bacteria; phylum Acidobacteriota; class Terriglobia; order Bryobacterales; family Bryobacteraceae; genus Palsa-89. Next base: position 48,804 of record PMUN01000076.1, read on the forward strand.
CATCAGCATGCGCTGATGGCTCACCAATGTCTCTCGTGCGCGCGTTCGTTGTGCCGGAGAAAGCCGATCGCCGTATTTTCGGATCACGTTGGCGTATTTTGCTTCCACCGCTGCCTGATCGCCTGGTGGAAGTGTGTGCGCCGGTTCCTGCGAATCAAGCAAAGGTGACGAAAGTGTCCCGGCAACGGCGGCAAGTGCGGCGCGGCGGCCAAAGCGGCGTCTGGAAACCGCGGGCGTCGCCGATTCCGGATCCTGTTCCTTCATGAGCCAAAGGGTATCACGAGGACTCAGTCAAGAACGCCAGCAACTCCTCCCGCGTGCGTTCCGGCTGGTCGGTCGGAAAAATGTGGCTTGCGTGCGGCAACATCACTAGCTTTGCGTTTGGAATGCGGTTCGCCAGGATCGTGGCATTCGCCGGTGGGACCAGACGGTCGTTTTCTCCGTGGATGACGAGCGTTGGGAGAGTGATTTGAGGCAACCGATCGTACGATTGCCACGCTACGATTGCGAGCAACTGCGCGATGAACCCCAACACCGGTGTGGCATTGCGGCGCAGAAGCTCAACATCCGCGTCGATTCGATTACGGGGGGTCTGCTGATCGTAGATGAACGGCAGCAGCGCCGCAATCCTTTTCTCTCTCGGCACAAAAAAGCGCGGCGCAAGCGCGTGGCGCACTTCCGGCGCGGCGCGCACACACTTTTGACCGCCGCAATCGGTGCATCCCAATATCAGCTTGTGAACACGGTTCGGAGCCCGAAGCGCGACCTCCTGCGCGATCATGCCACCCATGGAGAGTCCGAGGATGTTGGCGCGCGGAGCTTCGGCCGCATCCAGGACACAGAGAGCGTCTTGAGCCATCTTGGCGATCGAGTATGGCGGCAGCGGAGCATCGCTCTTCCCGACGCCGCGGTTATCGTACACAATCGTTCGGAAATACCGGGCCATGAAGGGCCGCAATTCGCCCCACATCGCCAGCGGAAATCCGAGCCCCATGATCATCAACAGCGGCTCCCCCTGCCCCTCCTGCTCCCAATAGATCCGGGTTCGATTGTTGAACGTGTACGGCACCGGTCAGCGCTTCCTCGCGCAATCCTGCATATCCGGAGTCTAGCAGGCGGGTCTGAATCTGAACGCCGACCGGGCCGATCCCTATTGCCAGCCGCCTCCCAGTGCCTTATAGAGCTGCACAACACTGAGCAACTCGCTCAGGCGGACCTGCGATAGCGTGAGTTCCGCTTGAAACAGATCCCGGTCGGCATCCAGCGCGTTCAGCAGAGTGTCAACACCTCCGCGATAACGCGCGTAGGCCAATCGAGTCCGATCTTGGAGCGCAGCCACTAGCAGCTCTTGCTGCACGCGGCTCTCGCGCACCCGCTGATGCGCGATGAGCGAGTTCGAAACTTCCGAAAAGGCGGTCTGAATCGTCTTCTCATACTGGATCAGCGCGCTTTGCTGGAGCGCCTCAGTCAGCTTCACATTCGATTTGAGCCGGCCGGCCGTAAAAATGGGCTGAGTCACCTGCGGCGTAAAGTTCCAAATGCGGCTGGGGCCGGCAAACAGGCTTGAAAGTTGCTGTCCTTGGCCGCCGAGAAATCCGGACAAGCTGATTTGCGGGAAATAGGCTGCCTTGGCGGCCCCGATCTGAGCATTGGCGGCGATCAAATTCTGTTCGGCTGCCCGGATGTCCGGCCGGCGCTCCAACAATGCCGAAGGCAAACCGGGTGGCACGTCGGGAAACTGCTGCTCCGTGAAACTACGGCCGCGCTTCACTTCTCCAGGATTTTTGCCGAGCAGCAGGTTGATCTGATTCTCGGTCTGTTCGATCTGCTGTTCGAGGGCGGGGATAGTTTCGGTCGCCGTGTAAACCAGCTGTTCCCCTTGGCGCACATCGAGCAGGGTTGCCACCCCCCCCACGCGGCGTTGCTTGATCAGTTCCAAGGATGCGCGGCGCGTGGCAAGCGTGCGCTCGGAGATCTCCAACTCGTGGTCTAGTTCGCGCAAACTCAAGTACGAACTTGCCACGTCGCTCACCAGCGTTGTGACGACCGCCTTCCGGTTTTCCTCGGCTCCCAGAAGGTTAGCGCGCGCAGCCTCCGTGGCACGCCGCAAGCGCCCCCAAATATCCAGCTCAAAAGAGAGCAAGCTGAGCGTCGCTGTGCCGAAGGTGACGTTCTGGGAAGGGAGAAAGGCGGGCGGAAGCGGGGTTTCGCCGTCTCGGGAAAGACGGACAGTGCTCACATTCCCATCGGCCCCAAAGTTTGGATACTGGTTGGAGCGAGTGATTCCGAGATTTGCTCGCGCGGCGTCCACGCGCGTGACCGCATCGCGCAGGTCGTAGTTTTGGACCAAAGCCGTGCGCTCCAATTCCTGCAATTGTTCGTCTTTGAAAACTTCCCACCATTTGAGATCCGCCAAGGACGCCGGATCGGGCCCAACGGGCGTGGGAGAACGGAACGCGTCGGGAGTCTGTATCGGCGGCCGATGATAATTCGGACCCATGGTGCAGCCGGTGAGCAGAATCGCTATCAAGCTAAGAACGGCAGGAGATTTACGCATAGGTCAGTCTCCGTGTGCGGGTTCCGGTATAGCTCCCGGCGCATGCTCCTTGCCCGCACCGGAGACCCTCTCCACGACATAGAAGATTGCGGGAACAAAGAATATGCCGATGAGGCTCGCGGCCAGCATGCCCCCAATCACCGTGGTGCCCATGATCTGCCGCGCCACGGACCCCGCTCCCGTTGCCGTCCACAAGGGCACGCAGCCAAGAATAAACGCGAAGGACGTCATCAGAATCGGCCGCAGACGGAGACGAGCGCCCTCCAATGCGGCATCCACCAGATTCTTTCCTTTTTCGAATTCGTCTTTGGCGAACTCGACAATCAGAATCGCGTTCTTCGCCGCCAGCCCGATTAGCATCACCAGGCCGATCTGGGAGTAAACATCGGTTTCGATCTGCACCATGTAGGGCGGAAAGAAAGCGGCAAGCAACACCCGGCGCAACCATAACACTGCGAAGGCGCCGAACACGGCTACTGGTGTGCTCAGCAACACGCTGAACGGTAGCGTCCAGCTTTCATAGAGTGCCGCGAGAATCAGGAAGACAAATAGGAGAGAGAACCCGAAGATCACGGCGGGTGGCACGCCCTCTTGCGCCTTTTTCTCCTGGTAGGATATCCCCAGGTAGTCGTAGCCCATTTCCCGCGGCATGGTTTGATCGAAAACTTCCTCCAGCGCTTTCGTCGCCTGCGTCGAACTATAGCCGGGCGCAGCCGCGCCATTGATTTGCGCCGACCGGTACATGTTGTATCGCATGGTGAACTCGGGGCCGGGGCGCGATTCAAATTTCGTCAACGACGAGAGCGGCGCCATTTCGCCTTTATTGTTTCGCACGAAAAATTGTCCGACATTTTCCGCTCGTGTACGGTAGGCGCCTTCGGCTTCGATATAGACCTGCCATTGGCGTCCGAATTCGTTGAAGTAATTGACAAACAAGCCACCCATGAATGCCTGGATGGTTCGATAGAGGTCTCCGATCGGGATGCCTAGCTTGAGCGCCTTGTCCTCATCTACGTTGACGAATTGCTGCGGCACACTGGGAAGAAAAGTGGTACTCACTCCCGCGATCTCGGGACGCTTGCGAGCGGCCGCTAGAAACGTATTCAGGTTGCTCGCGAGAAATTCGACATCCTTGCCGGCTCGATCTTCCAAGACAAACGTAAACCCACCGGATGTACCCACGCCGGGGATGGCCGGAGGCGAGAAATCGAACGCGACGGCCTCCGGTATCTGGCTCAGTTCCCGGTTGATGCGCTGCTTGATTTCCTGAAATTGTAGGGCGCGCGAGTCGCGGTCTTTCCAATCCGTCAGGGTCACAAAGAAAAACGCGTTGTAGCTGGTCCTTACCAAGCTGAGCAAGCTGAAACCAATGACGCTAGTGGTGTACTTGACGCCGGGAGTTTGACCCAAAACCTTCTCGATCTTTGAGGCAACTTCTTCGGTGCGTTGCAGCGACGCCGCATTGGGAAGCTGCATGTTGATGTAAAGATAGCCTTGATCTTCATCCGGCAGAAAACTGGATGGTATCCTGCTGCTGAAGAAGCCCGCGGCAACGCCGAACACCACCAACAACACCAGCGCGATGGCACTCTTTTGGATGAGCACTCCAGACCAATGGACGTAGGCATCCTGGCCCCGCCGGAACACGCGATTAAACCAATTGAAGAACCGCCTCAGCAGCCCTTGGCTGGGCTTCTTCGGTTTGAGAATCAGCGCAGCCAGCGCCGGACTGAGCGAAAGCGCGTTGAAAGCCGAAAGGATCACGGAAATAGCGATGGTCACGGCGAATTGCTGGTAGAGGCGCCCCGTTATGCCTGGAATGAATGCCGTCGGAATGAATACCGCCGAGAGAACCAAAGCGATCCCGATCACTGGACCCGAGATTTCCTCCATGGCCCGGAAGGCCGCCTCTTTTGGCGCCACGCCATTCTCGATATGACGTTCCACTGCCTCAACCACCACGATGGCGTCATCCACCACCAGACCGATAGCAAGCACCAGCCCGAATAAAGAAAGCGTATTGATGGAGAAACCAAAAGCGGGGAAGAAGATGAACGTGCCGACCAGCGATACCGGGACAGCCAGCAAAGGAATCAGCGTGGCGCGCCAGCCTTGCAGGAAAATGTAGACCACGATAATCACCAACACAATCGCGATCAACAGGGTTACGACAATCTCTCGAATTCCTTCCGTAACCGCACGTGTCGTGTCCAGAGGAACGGAGAAGTCGATACCCTCCGGGAAGCGTTTCTTGGCTTCCGTCATCAGCTTATTGACACCCTCCGCGGCTTGGACTGCGTTGGAACCGGGCAATTGATAGACGGCGATTACGGCGCTGGGCTTCCCATTTAAGCGGCCGACAAGGGTGTAATCCTGAGACCCCAACTCAATGCGGGCGACATCCTTCACCCGCACGATTCCTCCGTCCGGTGTTTCCCGTATCACAATTTGTCCGAAATCCTCCGGAGAAATCCTGCGGCCACGCGCGCGCACTGAGTACGTGTACTCCTGGCCCTTTGGCACAGGCTCGCTGCCCACTTGTCCGGCCGGGTTCACTGTGTTCTGAGACTGGAGCGCGCTCACGATATCGGGAACCGTGATTGCGAGCTTCGCCAGTTGATCCGGCTTCACCCAAAGCCGCATAGCGTACTGACCGGCGCCGAATACCTGAACGCTGCCGATTCCAGGGACACGCGTCAGTTGATCGTTTAGATTGATGTAAGCATAGTTCGCCAGAAACTGCGCGTCGTAAGTGCTTTTCGGGGAATTCAGGCTGATCAACATCAGCGGCGCGGTGAGGGTCTTCTGAACCGTGACTCCGTAGGCGTTGACGTCGGCCGGGAGCTGCGACGCGGCCAGCGTCTCGCGACTCTGGGCAAGAATGAGATCGATGTTTGGATCAGTTTTTATATCGAAGTCGACAATCAACCTCAGATCGCCATGGGCCGTAGCGTTGAGCGAATACATGTAGTTCATGTTGTCGACGCCGCTCATTTGCTGCTCGATCGGAGTGGCCACCGACTGTTCGACGGTCTGAGCATCGGCGCCCGTGTACACCGCTGTTATCTGAACTTCGGGCGGCGCGATCTGCGGGAACAATGCTATGGGCAGCCCGACAATGGTGACCGCGCCCACAATCACCATCAGGATGGCGATGACCATCGCCACGATCGGACGGTTGATGAAGAATTTTGACATGGGCGTTACCTTGGGGCCGTCGCGGCAGAGGCTGCGTACGGCTTCGGGCTCACCTGCATACCGGGGCGAACTTTTTGTACGCCTTCCGCCACCACGCGTTCTCCGGGTTTCAGACCTTCCGCAATAATCCAGAGCGTGCCTGATCGAGTACCCGGCGTGACCTTTCGAATCTCGATTTTGTTTTCAGCGTTCACCACGGCGACCTGGTAGGCGCCTTGCAATTCCGACACAGCGCGCTGCGGGATGAGCAACGCCCCTACCTCAGTTCGGATAGACGTGCGGATCTTGCCGTACTGTCCGGGCCGGAGAGTGTTCCCCGGATTGGGGAAAAGTCCGGCCACCCGTATTGCGCCGGTACTCTCGTTCACCTGCCGGTCCGCAAAGAAGAAACTGCCGACGCGCGGGTACGTTGTTCCGTCCGACAAAATAAGTTCGAGCTTCAACTGCTTCCGTTCCGCATCCAAGCTGGCCTGCGTAGAGTAACGTCTGTGGAAGTCGAGGTACTCTTGCTCGCTCACTGTGAAATATGCCTTGATCGGATCTACTGTTGACACTGTGGTCACCGGCGGGCTGGCCGCGCTCACCAGCGCGCCCACCTGTAGCTGGGCGATTCCGGCGATTCCATCGATGGGCGAGATAAGCCGTGTGAATCCCAGATTGAGCTGGGCTGTTTCCACGGTTGCCTTGGCCGCCTGCACTGTAGCGCTCGCGGCCTGGATCTGTGCTCGGGCCGTTTCCACCTGAGCGTTGGCCGATTGCACTTGCGCCTTCGCGGCCAGGTTATTCTGCGTGGCATTGTCGAGATCCTGCTGCGTGATGGCCTCCTGTTTGGCCAGCGGTATGTAGCGGTCGACGTCTAACTGGGTTCTTCTCTGATTCGCTTCCGCCACCGCAACCTGCGCTTCGGCCTGCGTGAGTTGCGCTTTCGCTTGCGCCAATTGCCCGGCGGCCTGCGCGAGTTGCCCTTGAGCCAGGTCAACCGAGGCCTCGAATGGCCGCGGATCAATTTGGAAAAGCAACTGCCCCCGCTGCACGAAGGATCCTTCCGTGTACTCCTGTTTCATCAAGTAGCCGGACACCTGCGCTTTGATGTCCGCATTCACCAACCCGTCCAGCGTGCCGATCCACTCGCCGTAAACCGGAACGTCCCTTTGTTCTACTTGCACCACCTCGACGGCAAGAGTATCGGGTGCACGCGCGGCTGTGCTTTTGGTGCAGCCCGAAGCGCCGATCAGAGCCAATGCGACAAGGAAAACAGTTACCCAGCTGATACGTGTGCTTTTCAAGGTTGATCTCCTACGCACGATGGTATGCCGGTTCGCATATGGAAATGAGATGCAAAGACCGGATGATTGGTATCACGTTGATGGTTAGCGTCCTCAACCATCAAGTAAATGTCTTTAGCTTCTTAAAGATCGCGTACTACGAAGCGTTGCGCCACCGACCTTCGGTACCCGCTCTGCGATATCCGTCATATCGAAGAGCGGGCTGGCCTGCTCGTCGAGGAGTAAGTGGTAATCGCGGAATTGGCGTCCGCTCATGTCGGCCTCCTTTCAAGTTTGCGTGAGTGGAACTATTATCCGCGAAAGTTCACCAACGCTTCCGTCGTCTCGTTGGGCCGCGCCTCAAGAAGCCAGTTGCGAGTCTCCGCGGTCTTCATATCCAGGCCGCCGGCCGGGATCGCTGAGTCTCCGATTCCGGGCAAGTCCGGTGCAATCACCGTGAATCGTTCCGACAGCCGCGGCATGATTGGCTTCCACATGCGCGAGGTCTCCCCTTAGCCATGCAGAAGGATCACCGCTGCGCCGTGGCCGGCGTTCAGATAATGCAGCTTGAGTCCGTCGACTTCCGTGGTGTGCGAGGAAATGACGCTCGTGGGCGCCTGGGCGGACGTTGTCGAGACGGCAACGGAAACGACGAGCAAGCCGCCTAGGGCGAGACTCGCGGACTGGCTGAGAGGATGCTTCATAGGAACCTGTCAGAAGTAAAGTGGGCCGATCAAGCGCTATGGAGCGGCTCGCTGTGGAACTTCATGGCGGCGCGAGTTCCCAGCACGGCGAAAATCAACAGGGCCACGAGCTGCGCAATTTTGAACGGAGGCTCAGTCTGCGTCGGAGCCAGCTCTTTGAGCGAAGATACTTTCATGAAAAGCTGGGCGATCAAGACAAAAACGTTGAAGTAGAGTGCAACAACAGCAGTGATCGCATAAGTCCTGCGCCAGCCGCCCTCGAGACGATAACGATAACGTGCCAGGATGGCGAACGTCAGCACGATCAATAACACAATGCCCACTGCGTGGGACGGCAAAAAGTGGTGAACCGGGAACAAGAAGCCAGTTACGCTGGTGGCCGCCGTGGTCGCGAGAAAGAGCGCCGTCCAGCCATCCAAACGCTTGGATGTGAGCAGTCCGTACACGACGACAAAACCCGAAGCGATCCCTATCACGCTCAATACGACGTGAAAGAGAGTGAACGCAGTTAAAATCATGATGTTATCCTTTCGATCCGCTGTCCGTTGCCGGCCGCCTCGCCAGCACTACACAACTATGGCGGGACCAGGGCCAGGAAACCATCACGAGATCGAATAGTTTCTTGCTACCACTGTTGGCGGTTTCTTGCGTACCACGTTTGTGGTATCAGAGATCCTTCGGCCGATGGGAAGGGCGAGGGATGATAATCTCGCGCCGTCCAAACAGACGCGCATCGATCGATATCGCCCCGGGCCCAAGAAAAACTATGGCGCTGGCAACGGCGATCACCAGGAAAGCCGTTAGCTTTAGCTCGAGTAGATTGGGGGCCGGTGGAGGAAACCACGAAAACGCCAACCCCGCACAACCCAAACCTGCAGCGGCAGCTCCAACCGGGGTCAGAAAACCGAGCAACAGCGAGATTCCACTCGCGATCGCCAGCAAGCCGGCCATCCAGCTACTGAAAGTCCCATCAGCGGCGCCGCCTAGATAGAACGTCCCTTGCGCGAACGCTATCACGCCAACCGCTCCTCTTAACAGAAGCAAGCCTGCTCCGGGCCACCCGCTCGGAAACGTCGAAAAAAGCCTCTGCAGCTCGCGCCTCCTGGGTGTTCGTCATGAACACCCGACTTTACACTAAAGGCTGCAATGGCAAAGTGAATCCCCACACCTTGGGATCTTTTCGTAACACTATCGTGGTATCGCTTACGATGAGCCGGATTACAGTTGGATGATGCCGCGGCGGACACCGATCGCAACCGCTTGCGTACGATCGCTGGCGCCCAGCTTTTCCATGATGTGCTTGATATGAACTTTCACCGTCTCTTCTGAGATGAACAGTTGTTCCGCGATGTCCCGATTCCGGTTTCCACCGGCAATGTGGCGTAACACATCGATCTCGCGTACGGTTAGCTCGTCGTCGCTCATATGCTCGGCCAGGTGGGCAGCCACCTCTGGGGGAACACGCTTCTTTCCGGCGTGGACCTGGCGAATCACCTCGACGAGATCCCGTGGCGGCATGCTCTTGAGCAGATAGCCACGGGCGCCCGCTTCCAGGGCACGTTGGATCTCCACATCGCCCTCAAACGTTGTCAGCATGATAATGCGGGCTTCGGAAAATTCCGTGCGAATGGCGATTAACGAATCGATGCCGCTCATGTCCGGGAGCCTGAGATCCATAAGCGTAATGTCCGGCCGGAGCTCCCGGAACTTTTGAATGCCTTCGCCGCCGCTGGATGCTTCCGCCACCAGGGCCATATCCGGTTGGTTGTTGATGATGGCGCCAATCCCCTCCCGCAGAAGCGGGTGATCATCCACGCTCAAGACTCGGATTTGTGTCTGATCGCTCATTTGTCTTTCCTGTTGGTCGACGTCGGGAGCCCGGCTTCCGTTCCTCGCGGATACAATTTCGCGAACCATCTCAACAATCCGTTGCCCTGCGGAGTTGAATAGGCGATATGGCCGGGGATGAACAACTCGACTTCAGTTCCAGCCGTAGCGCTGCTCCAGACACTGAGCCGCGCCCCGATCCTCTCCGCCCGCTCCCGCATGCCTGGGAGGCCCCAATGTCCGTCGCGTCCCGACCGCAGCACTTCCGGGTCGATCCCGCGGCCGTTGTCGCGAACCTGGATGCGCAATTGGTCGGCGCCATATTCGAGTTCGGCTTCGATTGCCCGCGCGTGGGAGTGGCGGAATGCATTTACTAATGCTTCGCGGCCAATCCGGTACACCTCGTCACGAAGCACTGGGTGCAACGGCTGGGGCCGTCCCTCCACAATTACTCGGAACTTAACATCATCTTGGACAGCGAGCTCCTGTGGGATGCGGGAGAATGCCTGCTCCAGATCCGGAGGGCCGGCTTCGTTCGAGCGAAGGCCTCGCACCGCATTCCGCGCGTCTTCGATCACCTGCCCCATCAGTTCGAGAACACGGCTTAGGGGCGGCTTGGCCTCGGAATCCTGGGGCAGGCGGTCAACCGCTACATGAAGTTGCATGGATGCACTGAGAAAGCCCTGCAAAAGCGTATCGTGCAATTCTCGCGCGATGCGCGTCCGCTCGGCCAGCCTTTCCTCAAAGCGAACGTTGAGCTGCCTGGTCAACTGGCGCAGCCGGTAGCGATATAAGGCGAGCGCCATGGCCGTCGACGCCAGCACGCACGAAAACTGGAACCACCGCGTCTGCCAGAATGCCGGTTCGATTTCAAATCCGATGGTGGCGCCCTCGTTATTCCAGACTCCTTCCGGATTGCGCGCCATCACATGGAAGCGATAGGGGCCCGGGTTGAGATTGGTGTAGACAGCTTCCCGGGCCGCGGTCGGTTGGCTCCAGCCACGATCAAAGCCATCCAGCATATAGCGGTATCTGATGCGGTCGGGCATCGAAAGACTCAACCCGATGTAGCTGAAAGTGATACGCCGCCGCGCCGTCGGTATCCGAAGGGGTCCGCTGAGGTCCAGCATGTTCCCATCCGCGGTGACGGCTTGCATATGAATCGGCGCCGGGAGCGACGTTCCAGTCAATCGCATGGGATCAACCACAGAAATGCCGCTATTCAGGGAAAACCAAATCCGACCCAGCGGATCGCGCACAACCGACCGTTGCCGGTTGACTCCTCCGCCACGCAAACCATCCTCGCTGGTGAACTCGCGCACATCCGAGTCACCGAGTGCACCGCCTAGCAACCTATCCCGATTCAAACGTAGCACGTGATCCGAAGTCGCGATCCAAAGCCATCCATGCTTGTCTTCCGCAACACCGAGCACGGGCTGGTGCAAGGATTCGGGCACATTCCGGGGGATCTGAATGCTGCCGGAGCGGAGAAACGCAAGCCCGTCGGAGGTCCCGATCCACAGCACACCGTTTGAATCCTCCAGAAGACAGTTCACGCCTCCGGGCGGCAAGCCATCGCGTCCGGTGTAGACGCGCCAGCGGTTTCCCGACAGCGTACTCAGGCCGTTCGGAGTGGCGAACCACATGCTGCCATCCGAACCCTCTTCGATGGCGGTAACCGTGTTGGAGGCCAAGCCGTTCGCGCTGGTAAAGGTCGCAAAGCGGCCGTTCTGGAACCTGCTGACACCGGCGCCGAGGGTTCCGGCCCACACCGTTCCGTCATGATTACGATGAACTGCGTACACGCTGTCTTGAGCGAGCCCATTCCGCGCGGTGTAAGTCTCGTTCGTCAACAAGCTCCCTCGCGATCGCAGATGAGTGAGCCCTCCCCTCTGCCGCGCAACCCACAATTCGCCATCGCCGCCCGAGATCGAATAAACAACGTCCTTACCTAAGCCGGCATCTGATACTCGCTCGGTTTTATCGCCCTTAATCCAAAACAGGCCGCCATCTGAAGGAGCGAACCATGTGCGGCCATCGCCATCGGCGTAGAGGGGACCATAGTTCTTGGACCCCGGAGTTCCCGATGGGGCGTACGTCAAAAAAAGGGTATCCCGGAAGCGCTCAATGCCTCGCGAGCCTCCCACCCAGAGATTCCGGTCACGGTCTTCCAACAATGCACTGACGGCTCCGCCCGGCGGCAGGCCGCGTTCCTCCGTCAGCAAGGCGCCCGTGCCGGTGATTCGCGAGAGCCCGTGTGCGCTTGCAACCCAAATGTTTGAGTCGTGGTCCATGCTGATTCCCAGGATCTGGACGTGATCGAGAGAACGCGGAATACCCGCTCGCGTGAGTTCGGTCCCATTCCAGCGCGCGATGCCGTTGTCAGTACCGATCCACAAGTCCTGGTCGCCCGCCGGCTGCAGGCTATTGACCTTGCTGTCAGGCAAACCCAGCGTGACACTCGTAACCCCGCCGCCGCTCAGATAGAACAGTCCCGCGTCTCGTGTTCCCATCCAAACCTTACCATCGCGGGTTTGCGCCACGGAAATCACTAATGGGGTTGGTTCCGAGGGGGAGGTGAGAAGCGTGAATTTCCCGCTGCTATATCCAAACAGTCCGTTCGCGCGCGCGAATAGGGACGCACCATGCGTGTCCCGGCCCATCGCCGTGACAACCGCTTCGTCGCCCCCGGTTCTTGGGAGGACCATTTCAAATGCGCCACCACGGTAGCGCAGCAAACCTTGCTCCGGCAGTCTGATCCAGAGACTTCCATCAGCATCAGTAGTCAGGCCCAAAACGGGCCCGGTGGGGAACACGGGTGTGTTGGTGTGATTGTAGAGGCGAAAGCTTAATCCGTCGAAGCGAACCAAGCCGTTCTCGGCGCCGACCCAAAGGTAGCCGTCATTGGTTTGTGCGATAGCATAGACGGCTCCGCCCGGAAACCCCTGTTCGGCGCTCCACCGGTCGCGGATATATTGCGACATGGTCCGATTGGGATCCAGCGCTTGCACGGTCCCGGCCAAGCACAGCATGGCCAGCGCGGCCCAAGGCCATCTGAAGATCCAGTGCGTTCTGCCGCTCTCACGGTAGATATTCAAATTTATCAATCACTACCTCGGCCCCGTTTTCGAGAGGGATCGGTGCTTTGCGGAAAATGTACAGGCACATCCGCGGCGATTCGATGCCATGGGAAGGAATCCCCGATGTAAAGACGCGTTCGGAAATTACTTTGGAGCCACGCGTGGTCTTGAAAGACACGCGGCCAGGCTCCCAACGGAACGAATGCGTGAGCGGCCCGGCAGGCGCATCAAATCGAACGACGTTGGTGGGCACGTAATAAGGCTGGATGACATATTGCGCATTCTTGCTGGCCGGATCGCCCCAGCGGCTGATCTCCATGCCGACTTCATGGTGGTTCTCGTCTGCGCCGGCGTAATCATACGTGAACATGGCGAAGGCAGCCGCCGGCTCCAGGTGTGAGGTATCGCGGACCGCGAACGAATACGTTCCGTATCCCAGACTGCGCGTCAAGCTGACCTCCGCGCAGGTCCATTTGCCGGATACCTTCGCGATCCGAAGATGCATCGCTGCGCCCGCATCCGTCCATGCATTCCCCGGATCATAATCATTCCTCCCGCCGCGGTTACTGGGAGCGTCGCGAACCCTCCACTCGTATCCGGCGAAAGATATCGACTTAGACGGTGGAGAATTGCTCCCTTTTACACTTGCGACGGCTGCCACGCCGCCGCCCCGTGCAGGCAGTTCCTTGACAGTATCCGCCGGACGATATCCCGGCTCCACAAGGAGGGCCGCGTACTCCGTTCCGAGATGAGTCGCGTTACTGAATATTGAGCCTTCCAGTTTCGTGAAGGGATGATCCACCAACGGTTGGACCCACCATACCCCGCTCCTCGAGTACACAACGATCTGCTGGCCGGGACGCGCACCGCTTACACGCCCCTGGATGATGTCGTGTTTCTCCCGGCCACCTTCATCGGCTTGAGGAACACGAATGAATTCGATCGACGGCTGCGTACTTGCCTGCGGCGAACGGCACCCGCTGAGCAAAGCGCCCGCAACTGCAAGAATCGTGCGCCGACGTATGCCCCCCGGATACCGATCCATTGCCAAACAAAAGTCCTCACTTCGTGTGATTGATCTCCATGGTACATCACAAACCAATAGAGAGACCTTCATCGACAGTAAGGATGTTACAGACAGGTTAATGGCCCCCAAGAAGGCCCCGCTTGCCCGAATAAATACCTCGATATGGTGTCGCGCCTCGGTCCAATGTGACGCACAATGAAGTGGCCATCATGCTTGTGCTGGAAACAGATCACTCCCGTGCGCGATGGGCAAGAAAGCAAAACCAGTTTCCGTCTCGTCGCCGTCTATTCGAGACAGAGTGACCGCATCCAGCTGGTTCATTTTCAAAGTACAAGTACACAAAAGGGAGAGAAATGAATGATCTACTGAATCTGGCCATAAACGACTGGATTACCAAAGAGCGAGGCAGAGACAAATGATGATCGAAGAAAAGAACAAAGCGCTGGTTCTGGAGGCGTTCGACACGCTATTCAATAAGCGTGACTACGCGGCGGCGGAACGCTATTGGTCACCGGACTACATCCAGCACAGCGCCCACATCGCACCCGGCCGCGACGGACTGTTCAATCTGGTCAAAAGTATCCCGCAAACGCTGAGGTACGAACCGGGAAAGATTCTGGCTGGTGAAGATTATGTGATCGTGCACGGACGATTTTCCGGCATCGGCCAGCCAGTAAACTGGATCGCGGCGGACATTCTTCGCATCAAAGATAGTGTTCTTATAGAGCACTGGGACGTGATTCAAGACGAAGCTTCGCGCGAACAATCCAAGAGTGGGCTGCCCATGTTCGGCGACGCATTTCCAAAGTAAGCGCAAAGGAGAAAAATAGTGTCCAAGAAACTCGAAGGTAAGATCGCTCTCATAACAGGCGGCAGCGCCGGCATCGGCCTCGCCACGGCAAAACAGTTCGTCGAAGAAGGCGCCTACGTTTATATCACCGGCCGCCGGCAACCCGAGCTGGACGCCGCGGTGGCCTCCATCGGTTCGAACATCAAGGGCCTCCAGGGCGACGTCACCAAGCTTGCGGACCTCGACCGTATCTACGCACAGATCGGCAAAGAAAAGGGACGCCTCGACATCGTCTTCGCCAACGCGGGTGGGGGTCCCCTTGTTCCACTTGGCTCCATAACTGAAGAGCATTACGATAGCGTTTTTGACGTCAACGTTAAAGCGGTAGTATTCACTGTGCAGAAGGCTCTTCCGCTGATGCCCAACGGCGGATCTATTGTCTTGAACGCATCCATCGTTTCCATCAAGGGCTTCCCAGCATTCAGCATATATTCTGCTACGAAGGCTGCGGTGCGCTCGTTTGCACGCACGTGGACCACGGACCTTAAGGATCGCGGCATTCGAGTCAACGCCGTCAGCCCGGGTCCCACCGATACCCCACTCCTCAATGAGGCCTTCTCCAATCCTGACGCCAAGAAGGCGCTCGCCGACACCGTTGTCATGGGTCGCCTTGGCCGCCCGGAAGAACTCGCTAAAGCTGTCGTCTTCCTGGCTTCTTCGGACGCCAGTTTTATCACAGGCATTGAGCTCTTCGTCGACGGAGGCGCGGCTCAGGTTTAAATGAAACGCTCAGGAGAAAACATTATGTCAACCACGAAACAAGAGCAAGGGCTTGCCGGGAAAGCCGGCGAATTCGTGATTGGAAACGATCTGCGCATCGCGCGGCTTGGATATGGCGCAATGCGGATCACGGGCAAAGGAATCTGGGGTGAGCCCGCGGATCGGCCCGAGGCCATACGAGTGGTGCGGCGCGCCGTGGAATTGGGAATCAATTTCATCGACACCGCGGATTCCTACGGCCCATTCGTGAGTGAAGAGATCATTGCCGAGGCTTTGCATCCGTATCCAGCAGGCTTAGTGATCGCCACCAAGGGCGGCTTCGATCGCCCGGGTCCCAACCAATGGGTTGAGAACGGAAAACCGGAACATCTACGGTCCGCGTGCGAAGGAAGCTTGCGGCGCTTGCGTCTGGACCGGATCGATCTTTATCAGTTGCATCGAATCGATCCGAAGGTTCCGGCCGAAGACCAAATCGGTACTCTGAAGGATCTGCAGGCGCAAGGCAAAATCAAACACATCGGTTTATCGGAGGTGAGCGTTCGCCAGATTCAGCATGCCCAAACGATGGCGCCGATTGTGAGCGTCCAGAATCGTTACAGTCTGGCGGACCGCGGATCCGAAGATGTGTTGGAATTCTGCGAACGGGAAAAAATCGGCTTCATTCCGTGGTTCCCTCTGGCGGCCGGTCAACTATCCGGCGCGAACAGTCCCATCGGCCGGGTAGCCGCGCAACTGAAAGCTACACCGTCACAGGTGGCTCTGGCCTGGCTGCTGGCGCGGTCCCCAGTGATATTGCCTATCCCCGGAACTTCCAGCGTGAAACACCTGGAAGAGAACATCGCTGCTGCCGGATTGAAGATTGACGAAGACACAGTACACGCACTCGCTAAGACGGCGCGTGCAAGTTAGGTAGCCAGGAATCATCACTCAAGGAGAAAAACATGGAATCGAAAACAAACGTGGTGCTTGTGCACGGAGCATGGGCGGATGGATCGTCATGGAGTAAAGTAATTCCGCTCTTGCAGGATAAAGGGTTCAACGTCACCGCGGTGCAACTTCCGTTGACTTCGCTCGAGGACGACATTGCGGTCACACGCAACTTCCTGGCGGCGCAAAAAGGACCCACCGTACTCGTCGGCCATTCTTATGGCGGCGCGGTGATCACGGGTGCGGCAAATGACGCGCCCAACGTTACGGCTCTGGTTTACATCGCGGCTTTCGGGCTGGACCAAGGCGAGAGTCTTGAGGGTCTCAGCAAGCAAGGACCAACCACGGCGGGCGCAGCACAGATCCGGCCCGACGAGCATGGCTTCCTCTGGATTGATCGTTATGGTTTCGCCCAGGTTTTCGCTGCGGATGCGGACCCGGTAGAAGCGCGCGTCATGGCGGCGGTGCAAAAGCCTTTGAGCATCAAGTCATTCACCCAGAAGTCTGGTCCGCCGGCCTGGAAACACATTCCGTCCTGGTACCTGGTCTCCTCGAACGATCAAATGATCCCGCCGCCAGCCGAAGAGTTCATGGCAAAGCGGATGGGCGCTACCGTTCGCACCGTCGCAGCCAGCCACGCGTCCATGGTGGCGCACCCCAAGGAGGTCGCCGATATCGTCATCTCGGCCGCTACGACTGTGACCGCTGCCGCCGCTGGCACGAGGTAAGAGAGACTGATCATGCCGATCAGAAAGGTCAATATCGAACGGATAGACGTGATTTCTTCCAAGCCGTTCGACGCCGTGGTCTCGGCTCTGGAAGCTGCTGTCGGGCGTCCTGACATGGCTAAGTTCATAAAAGAGACCGAGGGGGCGCGGACCCTGGCCGAAATGGAAAGCGCGGTTCAAAGCGCAGTTGGCGCGGCCGGGCTCATGATATTTCTGCGCTTGGATCTGGGCGCGGTACTGCGCAAGGAAACAGGACTCGACACCCCGAAAATCGTGCGTTTTCTGATCGGGAATCCTCTCATCATGAGGGAAATGGTCAGGTACACGGTCGACGCGGGGTCCTATGCTCCCGTGACAATTCTGGTGGACCAACGGCCAGACGGCGTGCATTTGTCTTACGACAGGATGGTCAGTCTTCTCGCTCCCTATGAAAACCAGAAAGCGCTCGCTGTTGCCCGTGATCTGGATTCGAAGGTCGAAAATCTTCTCGGAAAGGCTGCCGCATGATGGATCCTCTTCGCAGCGTGGTCGGCACCTGGGTTCCTGGGTTATACGGCCTTTATGGGATCGATTCTAAGCCGGGATCTTCAACAGGATCGGCGGGATAGGTGGCGGGGCGGCGACCACTGTCCGCAAAAGGTCATCCCTATGGCGCCACCAGCCGTGGAAGACTTCACCGTTCGCACCGCTAACGCGCAACGGATGCCAGGCATCGGCCGCCCACTCATCGGCTTCGTCTTCATGAACGGGCCTGACAATCACAGAACGTGTGTCGAGCCGTAGCCCGGCGTGAAGCGCTTTGAGCATGCTCTCTTTCGCGCTCCAAAGCAGAGCCAGGAGGCGAAGCCGGTCCACCGCAGGCGTACTCGCAACCAAGTCCCGCTCTTCAGCTGTGAAATAGTCGGCGACAAAAGCGTCGCTATGCTGCTCGATCATTTCGAGATCACAACCCAGCGCCGCCGTGGCCAACACGACCGCACAAACTGCCGTGCCTTCGCGGTGACTGAGTGAAATGCTGGCGGAGGCCGGCGTGTTAGCAAGAAAAACCTCGGGTGCGCCGGACGTCGCCGGACGTATCTCTATGGCCGCAAGAGAATGATGATCCAGGGACAGATTCAGACAAACGGCCACTGCGTGTTTCGCCGTCCAACGACCCAGCCGCCAATCGGCGCGCCGCTTGGGGAAACGTAGACCATTCAAACGGACCGCTTCGCTCGCGTTTAGCCAGTCATTTTCCACGGGCACATCCGCTGCGGTCTGCTCCAGCCAATACACGTCCATGCTTTCTAAACCTTGGCGGCTAGCTCCTTCACTCCTGATTCCGCACACCTTTCCATACCGCGTTCCACCGCATGGATGAGATAAGGCCTGAGATCCGCGGGCGGAATAATGTGATGCAGCGCGCCCACNNGCGCGCAAACGGCGCTTCTCCACGCCCGCGGCCTGGCCCATGGCTTCACTTAGCGCTTCGAGACGGGCATCCTTACGAGTCCTGCTTTCGACTTCACCCGCGAATACAACCGCCGCCGCCGGCGCGCCCCCGATGACGGAGGCATATGCTCCCTCGAGCGCGGCCACTTCAAGATGTTCGTTGAGTGCTTGCGAGAAAACCACGTAAGCCCCCCCGTGATAGCGGGAGATCACGCAAAACACCATGGGCCCTTTGAAGTTCACCACGGCCCGTCCGATCTCGGCGCCGTACTCAAGCTGCAGTTTGCGAAGGGACTCCGGCGACCCGTCAAATCCCGACAGATTGGCAAGCAGCACCACGGGCCGATTGCCGCTGGCTGCATTGATGGCGCGCGCCAATTTCTTCGAAGAGAGCGGAAAGAGCGTCCCCGCGCTCCATTCATTCGGCCCGTCGGCGGGGACAAAACCAATACGAGGCACTGGCCGGGATTCAATACCGGCAAGGCAAACAGGATAGCCGCCTAAGTGGGCATCCCAAATCACGGCGGTCTCGGCCGATCGCGTGCCGGCCCAACGCTCCAATGGAAGATGGTCCTGATCGATGACCGCCAGCATGACTCTGCGAATATCAAAGGATTTCTTGCGGCCAGGGTTGGTCTGATCCGAGAAGATGTCGCCCACCAGAGCGAAACCTTCCTCGCCGTTTCTAATGTGGGGGCCGTTCATATGGGGATAAACTCGCACGTCCCGATCAATGGGATCGTTGGTCGCGGCCGGCCTCGGGAATCGCTCGCCCGGCGCTACATAAGTGTGATCGTAGTGACGCAATAGAATGTGGCACGCTTCATCGATGTCGCGAGCCCAATATTGCGCCTGCCCATTAGGCCCCATAATCCGGTCGTATCCGCCAATTCCCTGGTTATCCTCGGCCGAGACCCCGCCCGAATAATCCAGGGCATGCTTGCCGGTGAGCACCATTGCGGCTTTCGGCGTCATCACCAGAATGCCCCGCGTGTGCATCAGCATGGTGGCTTCGGCGTTCCAATAGGGCTGCGCTCCGACGTTGATGCCGTTAATCAACAGGTTCACCTCACCCGAGGCCTCGGTGAACTCAATCAAGCGGCGCAGGACGCGGGCGATCCAATCCATATTCTCGACACCGCTGTCCATTGAAATCTTCGCACCGGCTGAAACCGGAAACCATTCCACCGGCAAGCCGTTCTCTTCGGCCAAATCCAGCGCGGCAATGATACGCCGGCATTCGGGTTCGGAGACTGCTCCTAGATCTTTGCTGGGATCGCCGAGCAGCAGAACGCGGCGCATGCCCTCCGGATACTTGTCCGTAAAATTGCGGATGATGCCGACAATAATGTTGGCTATATTCCGGCCGTGCGGACGATCTACGGGAATGAGCCGGCCCTCCGCGTTCAGATCGTGCTCGATGAAATCGCCGGGGGGGAATTCCGCCCGCATGTCTTCCCGATCCGGCGTTAGCATCTTGACGATTTCGTAGGGATACAGGAGCCCGCGGCGGCGCATGCGGATGACTTTTTGGTTGTATTCGGTCAGCGGTTTTATTGGTTGCAGATCGGAAGTGGGCCGGAAAGTGATGAGGAAACCGGCGCCGGCCGGAATCGATATTCTGATAACCATTTCACGCAGCTCGCCGGTGGCCGGATTAGGAACGCGGGCGCACACCACCACTTGTTCCAAACCAAGTCCCTCGGTCGAGGGAGCCAGTTTCTGCACAATGTCGTGAATCTCGTCCGGCTTGAGATTCAGCGTGGGCCAAACGTAGAGCAGTATGCGATTCCAATGCAGCCGCTCCTGCGGCGATCGCCGCGACTGAAACAGCCGGATACCGGCCAGCGCTTCGGTAAACATTCTTTCCAGATGAGGTAGTTGCACGATGCGGCCCTGCTCATCCCGGACAGGTGTCAGATCACGGACTTCCACACATGCCAGCAGCCGCTCGTCTTTCGGGTTATCGTGGGCCACGCCACGATACAGGTATACATCCTCGACCGACGGCAGCCGTTCCAGCTTGAAATTCTTGAGCCGCCACAGATGCAACCGTTTGGCCATCATGGGGTGCAGCCCGCGTAGGATTCTGTCTTCCGCCAATGCGCCGCCCGTGGGGCGAAAAGTGAAATGCTCGTTGGCGCTCATACCGTGGCCGCCTGCGGAGCCGGCGATCGCTACCAGAATGCGCCGCACCGGGCGTGGAAACCCAGCGCGGTTGAGCAGGGCATGAAGTTCCTGCTGCGTAGTCTCCGGATCGGCCGGGCGGTCCGAAGACCACGTGTAGAAATCAATAACGATGTCATGGTCGTCAGGCACTTCCTGCATGAGAGGAAAGATAGCCCGCGCCGCGGTCCCCAGTTGGGAGTACTCGGCGTGCGTGGTGAAGACGTGGATCCGCTTCCCCTCCTGTTCGTACTCGGTCAATACCAAAGATTGCCCATTCAGTTCCAGGGAGCGAAATTCCATGAGCGTTCGTATCCGGTAGTACCGCGCCGTGAGCACCTCCAACATCAGCTGGCGGAACCCGGGCTCCGCACTGGCGAATCGCCGCGAGAGCAGGTTTACGAGCGGTTGGGGACATTCCACCAGTTCGTGTATCCTTTCGCGGCGGTCGGCTGCTTCCGGATGTGCAGCGAGATAATCCAGGTGCTGCTCCGCTTGCGCGTAGATCTGCGCCCGCGCCCGATCAAACAGTGGTTGATCGAAACAGCGGTAGCGCACCTCACGGGCCAGGTCGCTGACCGCGGGAAAGAGTCCTCGGGCCACGGCGATCAGCCGGTCGAGAAGCGCCCGGAAGGATTCCTCGGCGTGTGCCGCCAGAGTTTCGGCGTGCTCCAGACGCCGCTCCAGCACTCCCAGAACGGGAACGAACTGCTGCTCCACGCGTTGGTGCGATTTGTAGAGCCAGAGCAAACTCTCTTCGAGTTCAGGCGACCGATCCAGCGTCCGCACGCCGTAGTGAGCCAACGCGCGCCGGAGTGCGTCGACAAAAGGCAGCGGCAATCCTTCTCCACGCGCATTGAGCATGCGCAAGTAGGCAAAAAGGTGCGCTTCCGCGCTAGGACCTTCCCCGCTGGTGGAACCCTCCGCTTCCGGTTGACGCTGGAATAGAGAGCATATGTCCACGAAGATGTTCAGGAGTTCATCTTCACCCCGAGTTATTTCGTCGCTTTCCGCTCCGCCAACGCGGCACTGGCCCAATTCCGCGACCAGCAGTGCGGTGCGCGCCGGGTCGACATCAAAGCCCAACATGAGTTGGCGGAGTTCCTTGAGGTATCCTCGCCACGGGGCCGGGATGATTTCCCCATTTTCGTTGGAGGCATGCGATGCGCCAAAAACTACCCGCTCCATGCCTGTCTGCCTGGCGCCGGTAGCGGTGGATTCGATCTGCACAAGCGGGGCTCCAGTGTCCACCTGCACGTAAGGTATGATCATTACCTTCCGGATTCTTCCAGAGAACGGGGCCACCACCTGCGATTCCATTTTCATGGCTTCCAGCACCACCAAGGGATCGCCCATCGCAACCATGTCGCCCGGTTTCACGGCGATGGAGACCACTACCGCCGGTGATGGCGCATGCACCGCCCCGTCATCTCGATCGATCCGGTGCGACACGCCGTCCACTTCAATCCGATAATTCAGTCCTTGAACCACGGAGACGATCCGGAAGCGCCGTGCCTGGCTGGTAAACCAGTATTCAAACTGACCGAGGCGGTCGATTTCGGCGTCGATGCGCGATTCGTCCACCTCTATTCGGTACTGCCGGGGACCGAGGCGGGAAACCTTCAGCGCGTAGGAATTTCCCCGATAGCGTAGATCCACCGTCCGGCCTAACTCGCTCCGTACGTGCGGCCGGCCGCGCACGGCCGACGCATAGAACTGCGTTCGCTCCACGGCCAACTCCGCTTCGTAAGCTTCGATCGCCGCTTCGAGAAGCGCTACCTCCCCGTAAAGCCGGGAAACGTGCTGACCGCCCGCCGCCAGACGGTCCAGCCAACCGATATCGGATTCTCCGCGCTGCACCTCGAGGCGGCTCAGCAGTTCCAGAAGGAACGCTTTGTTACTGGCGCCGCCCTGGACAACCACTACGCTCTCGCGTAACACCCGCTGCATTCTAGCGAGCGCTTCGTTGCGCGTCTGGCCATAGGTAATGATTTTGGCGATCATGGAGTCGAACTCGGCCGGGACCGTATCGCCTTCCGCCACACCCGTGTCCACGCGCACGCCCGGGCCCGTCAGAATCCTGAATCGCTCAATAACGCCCGGCGCCGGAGCAAAACCGTTGTCCGGATCTTCGGCATTCAGCCGTACCTCAATGGCATGACCGCTGGTGCGGGGAGACGCGCCTTCCAGCCGGCCACCGCGTGCGACATGAATCTGGAGCTTGACAAGATCGAGCCCGGTGGTGCACTCGGTCACCGGATGTTCCACTTGCAGCCGTGTATTCATCTCCATGAACGAGAAGACGCGGCTCTCCGGTTGGTACAGGAATTCGACGGTGCCAGCGTTGCGATAGCCGGCCGCTTGGCTCAACCGTACGGCCGCTTCGCGCAGCGCCTCATCCTGCTCCGCAGAGAGCGCAGGGGAGGGCGCTTCTTCGAGGATTTTCTGGTGACGGCGTTGGATAGTGCAATCGCGCACGCCGGCGGCCCAAGTTGTCCCGTAATCGTCGGCTATGATCTGGACTTCCACGTGGCGCGCGCCCAGCACCAATTGCTCCATGAAAACAGTTGGGTTGCCGAAGGCCTTGAACGCCTCAGCACGGGCACTCTCGAAGGCTTTCGGGAGGTCGCTCGCCTCATGCACGCGCCGAATCCCGTGACCGCCCCCTCCGGCCGTAGCCTTGATCAGGAGCGGATAGCCCAACCGCTCGACATGGCGCCAGGCGTCCGCGAGCGTTTCCACCGGTCCGCCGCTCCAAGGCGTCACGGCGATGCGCGCTTCTTCGGCCAGGCGTTTCGATGTGATCTTGTCGCCCATCCGCCGGATCACATCGCCATCCGGACCGATGAACACGATGCCGAGGTCGCGGCAAAGATCCGCGAATTCGGCGTGCTCGGCCACGAAACCCCATCCCACCCAGACTGCATCCGCGCGCGCAGTCACCAAGGCCCGTTGCAGCCGGCCATAGTCGACATAACTGCTTTTGGACTGGTGGGTGTCAGGATCGAGGATATGCGCTTCGCCAAGGTACACGGCCTCGTCCGCTTCGCGCACGAACATCGCATGGCGGTCGGGCTCGGTGAAGAGAGCGATGGTCACGAGCCTCGTGCCGTGCTCGTGATTGAATTCCCGAGCGGCATGGATGAACCGCATTGCCGCTTCTCCGCGATTGACAATCGCCACGCGATGAAATTCGCACTGCATAAGTGTCACACTTCGACCGCGTGCAGTTCTTTCGCGGGTTCGGCATTTACTCCGTTGAACAGCGCCACCGTGCGGTAGCCACTCAAATGGACATAAACGTTGCCCGCCGTATCCACCACGTCCGCATCGAAGCTTTCATGATCCGGAGTGACCACGGCATACAACGGGCCTTCGGCCAGCTCCGGCGCGCGCCACACTGAGACTTGATGAATGCGCTCAGGCAGACCGGCACGGCCTCGCACGTCCAACTCCCAAAGCCCGACGGTCTGAAAGCACAGCTCGATCAATCGCGGCGCCATGAGTATCGGCTGCCGGGGCTCGATATCTGCAGGTAGGTTCGTGGCCATCTGCCCGACCATCCGGTTTTCATCCGCCCAGGCCCGCTCGATCACGCGATACGAAGGTCCGTGGAAGTAGACGCGATAAATGTCGGCGGCTTCTTTAGTGGATCCGGCCGGCAATCCAGGAGCGGGTGCGGTCAGCGCCATGGGCCGTCGTTTCGTGAGCCGCACGCGACCGGTGAAGTGCGTGGTGATTTGCGGCTCCGCGCGATTTGGCAATGTACGGCAACCGGTCAAGCGGCAATCCGCCACCACCGTGTCGCCCTGTGGATGAAACACTACCTCGGTAGTGACTGCACGCGGCTCGTGCCGGTAGAATTTCAGCGGCGACTGAAAGTTCACGTCTTCGACGCTTTCGACATACCAGCCGGGAAGAATTGAGAGCGCGGCTTCCGCAAATGCTTCGACCGCCATGACGCCGGGCAGCACCGGCGTGCCGTCGATTTGATGATCGTGCAAGAACGGTTGAACGGCTGGATCCAGCGTAGTTTCGATGCTGAGGCCGGAGTGCAGACCCATCCCCGCCAGCTTGCCGATCATTGGTCCTTGCGCTTCCGCCGCCATGGTATCCAGTCCGCCGGTGGCATCCCATTCATTCATTAAAATCCCGAGACGCTGGCCGATCACGATTTCACCGCGCGTGTCTCCCGCGGTCAATTCGCGGCGGATAAGAGGAATCCCAGCTTCGGGCGGCAGCATGTCGATGCCGGCCAGCTCCATCATTTTGGGAATGGAACCGCGCGAGGCCATGCCGATACCCGCCCACGCCGTCCAATCGACGACGATACCGCGCGTAGCCGGCCGGGTGGTGCGGAAGCTGGATGTGATCTTGCACAACAGATCGTTGGCGGAACTGTAATCCGCCTGTCCAGCATTCCCGAAGCGAGCGGCCACCGAACTGAATGCAACCGTGACACCCAGCGGCATGTCGCCGATGGCATGCAGAAGATTGAACCAGCCGTCGCTTTTTACGTCGAAGACCAGGTCGAATTCGCGCTCGTCCTTATCGCGCAGTAGGTGGCTGCGCTCCATGCCCGCGGCGTGCAACAGCACGTCGATGCGTCCGCTGCGCTCGCGCACCTCGCGTATAACTTGGCCCACCGCGTCCGCATCCGTGAGGTTGACGCTGAAGTAGCATGCTGTGCCGCCCGCCGCGCGCACCGCGTCGATCGCGTTCCGTGCAGCCTGCGCCCGCTCCAGGGCCGCCAGCTCCTTCTCAATCCGCGCCGGAGTTGCCCGCTCGCCACTCGCCTGCATGCGAGCGAACAAGTCGCGCTTCAAACCGTCTTTGTCGCTCATGAAGCGCTCCAGATCGGGATCGTCCGGCTTGGGCTCCGGCGCCAGATCGAGAAGGTAGAATGTACCGCCGGAAGCGGCCGCCAAGTCGGCTGTGATTGCGGAAACGATACTGCCTGCCGCGCCGGTGATCAGAAACACGGTGTCTTTATTCAGATCGAGACCTGGCTGGCCGTTCGCCGCGGGCTGTTCTTCGAGCCCCACGGCGAATCGCAGCCCTCCTTTGTAGCCGATCTCGAGCGCGCCGGGATCGAGCTGTGTCTCCTGGATCAGGATTTCGGCGATTTCCGGCGCCGCGCAATCCGGCGGGAAGTCCACTGCTTTGACGAGCGCGTCCAACCGCTCCCGCTTATAGGTCTTGAGGAAACCCGACACCGCGCCGCCCAGCGGAGCGACGGCTCCGGCGTCATTGTAGCCGTGCTGCCCGCCGAGCATCGTGGCCGAGACCAGGAACGTGCCCGGCTGATAGATCTGCTCGTAGAGAGTTCGCATGGTTGCATAAAGCGACTTCACGCGCACCCGCACTGCTTCACGCCAGGTAGCCAGGTCCATATCACTGAGGTTTCCCTCGTTGTCCAGTGCCGGAAGCCAATAGATGCCCTGCACGGGACCCGCATTCAGCACATCGGCCTGCGGCGTATCGTCGATGCGGAGGACTTCCACGCCTTGCGCTCGTAGCCGGTCGGTCAGAGCTGCCGCTACGCCACCTTTGTCCGCCATTACTATCACGCGGCTCCCTGGGCCAAACGTTACGCCAGTTGGCTTGCACATGCTGAGCGGCGGGCGCAGGACGGGCACAGGTACGCGGCGTGGGATGCTGTTTGTTGCTTCCAAGCTCGCAAGGATTGGCTGGGCGGGAGGCGCCGACTGCTTCGGTTCGACCGCTGAGCCCGTCCGGCGGTCCTGAGCAAAACGGATCACGTGGGCCAGGGTTGGAAAATCGCGCAGCTTGAGATTTTCATCGCGGGGAATATTGTAGATCTCCCGGATGGCCGCGAACATTTCCGCCTGCTTGACAGTGTCGATGCCTAGATCCGCTTCCAGATCCAGGTCCAAATCCAGCATGTCTTTTGGATAGCCGGTTTTCTCCGTTACAATGGCCAACACTTTCTCTTCAATAGAATCGTTATTGATTCGTTCGCTTGTGGGGCAGGATGGTATCCTGCGCGCGGGTTGGTTACCCGCGCCATCTTGCGCCGATTGGCAATCGGCGCGCAGGTTGGCAACCTGCCCCACATTGCCGGACGCGAATCGGATGACATGCGCCAACGTCGGAAAATCACGCAGCTTGAGATTCTCATCGCGGGGGATGTTGTACATCTCGCGGATGGCCGCGAACATTTCCGCCTGCTTGACGGTATCGATGCCCAGATCCGCTTCCAGATCAAGATCCAGAGCCAGCATGTCGAGCGGGTAGCCGGTTTTCTCTACTACCAGGGCCAGGATGCGCTCCTTCACCGGATCGCCCGAGGCTGTCGCGGGTTCAAGATCCTGAGCAACTTCGGCGACGCGCGCCGGCGCCACTGCGTCTCGCACCCGCAACGTGCGGTGAACTACTTCCAAGTCCGCCGCGCGATCGCCCGCTAGCTGGCTTAGCCAAGCGTTCCAAGCGGTCGGATCGGCAATGCGATATGAGTAGCCCAATGCATTCGGACTGGGACGAAGCCCGTCCTTAGTGGCCACCCGTCGCAAAAGCGTCATGCTGATTTGCGAACCAAACCCGGCACCCAAGCGTAACGCGTACTCGATGGGATAAACTGCGCCCTTCGACAAGTTCAGTACCCCCAACTCGGGATCCGCTTCTTTGAAGTTGGCTACGGGCGGCACACATCCCGTTTCCAAAGCTTTCACCGCGACGACATCTTCAATGCCTGCACCCATCGCGTGGCCGGTAAAGCCCTTGGTATTGGCAATCACGATCCGATCCGCGTCTTCGCCGAACACGTGCCGCAAGGCGTTGATCTCCGCCGCTGCGCTGCCGCCTCGCGCGGGCGTGTAGGTTTCGTGAGAAACGAAAACCATTTGCCGGGCTAACTCGCGCCGTGGAATGCCACTGCGCGCTTCGGCTTCGGCAACTAACTTCTCCATCACCTGGCAGATATGCTGGAGGTCCAGGCGCGTGCCGTGGAAAGCGCTATTGGCTGTCACCGCACTCAGCACTTCACAGATTGGCCTGATTCCGCGTTCGTGCGCGGCATCCGCGTCCTCCACCACCAGGGCTGC
>PMUN01000155.1 GCA_003166875.1 Bryobacterales bacterium
TTTAGATTTACGGCACGGTCGAACGAATTGAAGCCGTGGTCGGACATCACGATGATGTCGGCGTTGGGAAACCGCGTGGCCGCTTCACCAATGGCGGCGTCCACATTGCGATAAACATCCAGAAGTTCGCGCTCGTGCTTTCCCCAAAGCATGTGCGAGTTCTGATCGATGGAAGAGAAGTAGAAAAACAACAGACCCCGCTGGAAACGATCCAGCGAGTAGCGCAACAGTTTCAGCTCGTCGTTTCGCACCAGCGCGCCTTGCTCCAGGAACTCTGGCATGGTCAGAACGCCCTGGCGAAAGGCGGCGGTGTCTTCGGCGATACCTTGCGTGTAGAACGGGCCGATGTCGCGCGCAACGGCGCGGCTGTAAGAAGAAGGAAACGATATCGGCAGGCCCGGCGACCGCGGGTCGATATTCACCGGAGTGGTGTAAAGCGCCAGCGTGGGATGAAGTTCCTTGGCGTAGACGCGGAACATGCCTCTGGCATGGGCCAGCCAGCCAAGCAACGGAAAATCGGCGGGCAGCCACTGGGACCATTCGCCCTGCTTGACGATGGCCAGTGAACCGCCAATCGATAGACGAGCGACGTTCTGATCGGGGTCCACATCCACGATGAGATCTTGGGTGACATATCTCCGGTCCTTGCGTAGCGGGTTGGGCGGACCTTCCACCGGCAGTCTGAAACTTGAGCCCTGCGGCACGACTTTCACGATGCGGCCACCCGGCACATCGCGCGTGATTTCCTCCGGATCGTCAGTGTAAAACGCGAAAGTCCCTTGAGTTCCCCGCAAATCTGGCGTGCCCATTCCCGCCAAAGCTAAGCCGTCTTCGACTGGCGGAAAGTTGGTGGGCATATGGATTACATCCACCGGGATGTGTTGCTTCGAGAGGATCTGCCAGAATGGCTGCCCCTTGCGCAACGTCTGCACCTCGGCGGATGAGAGCGGAAGGGTGTAAGGGCCCAGAGGAATTTTAAATCGCGGCTCCACAGTCCGGCTCATTGAGGAGTAGAGCTGAAGAGTGGCAGGATCGCGGTGAACGAAATCGAAGATACCGTGCCCGGAGGGGTCGAGACCAGTAATGAAAGTCGACCACGCTACCGGGCTTTGGGGAGGAGTGGTGGTGCCGAGCCGCCGGAACCCGCCCGAGTCACGGAGATGGCGGACATTGGGCAGCTCGTTCCAATGACGTTCCAGGAAGGCGGGATCCATCCCATCCACGCCCAGCACGATGACCTTTTTGCCATCCGTTTCCGAGCGATGGCATGCGCATATACCGGCGCATGCAAGTAAAAGAAGGCTCGCGGTTTTAGTGCGATGCATCAAAGCGTGCGCGCCGGCGTTACTGCAGCGCGGTCAACTCCTCGCGCACTTTGAAAATCACCTCTCGGTATTCCGCGGGCGACGCTATTCGCAGGAATGCCTGAAAGCAACTGCGTGCCCGGGCCCGATCGCCCGCCATTTTGTAAATCAAGCCGAGATTCAATTGCGCGTCCACCAGATCGGCGTCCAGCGCGATGGCCTTTTCGAAATATCCCCGCGCCGCGGCGGCATCCTGCCGCTGAATGGAAATCACACCCAACCCGTTGTAAGCAGCCGCGTACTCGGGGTCCGTGGTCGTGATCCATTTGTAGACGCGTTCGGCGTCGTCCAGCCGGCCCTTCTCCAGATATGCCGTTGCCAAATTGGCCTGGCTCTCCAGGTCGGAGGGATTCAGGCGCATGGCCTTTTCGTACTCCAGAATCGCTTCGTCCTTGTTACCGCTTCGAACCGCCAGATCCGCAATCCTCGAATGCAGCCTGCTATGCTCGATCCCGTTTCGAAGCGCAGTGCGGTAAAGTTCCATCGCCTCCGGGTAACGCCCTTGCTTCTCCAACTTCGCGCCGAGTTGATAGTAGATATTCGGATCGCCCGGATCCTGGCTCAGCGCCTGCCGTAACAGCTCAATGCGTCGCGAATCCGGGAGGCCGGACTCGGGGGCCTGTGCCTGTTCCAGCAGCTTCAGGACCTCCACGCGATCTTTCGGATCCACTCCCTGGCCAGTCAGGTTGTAAGAGCGTCCTGGCCCGGCGAGATAGCCGAGCGATTTCAATTGATCCATGGTGCGTTGGTCAACGCTTGCGGTCTGGACTTTCTCAGCTCCATCCGTCCCGATTAGCGTCTTCAAGTGCGCTTCGAATTTCTGAACCTCCGCACCGTGGCTTTGGATGACGTTTTTGGTCTCAGTCGGGTCGTCTGAAAGATCGTATAGTTCCGGCCGCGGCGCACGGATATATTTCCAGCGATTGGTGCGAATTGCCCGCAACTCCACCCAACCCATGTTGATCTTCGGGTACAGCGTCTCGGCGTAGGAGACGGCAGTGGCGGCATCCTTAGACATAAAAAACGGCGTCAGGCTGGCGCCCTCAACCGACGCAGGTATTTTGCCGCCCATTAAGTCCAGAATTGTCGGCAGGAAGTCCACGGTTCGCGCCTGTTGTTTGACTCGCAAGCCGGACGGAACACCGGGGCCTGATAGGGTGAATGCGATCCGCAAAGT
This sequence comes from Bryobacterales bacterium, assembly GCA_003166875.1. GTDB lineage: Bacteria > Acidobacteriota > Terriglobia > Bryobacterales > Bryobacteraceae > Palsa-89. The sequence continues at coordinate 2,542 of PMUN01000155.1, forward strand.
AGAGTCGTAGAGAAAAACTCCATGGGTGTATTCGCCGTGCTCTCCCAGGCTCTCGCCATGATCGGAGAGCACCGCGATCAGCGTCTTCGCGGGGGGCGACTTCTTGCGAACAGCAGCGAACAAGCGCCCCAGCTCGTGGTCGGCGTAGGCGATCTCGCCATCATAAGGGCGGCCTTTGTATTTCTCCCGGAATGGAGCGGGTGGTTGGTAGGGCGCATGCGGATCATACACGTGGACCCAAAGGAAAAACGGCTTACCGGATTGCATATCCAACCATCGGATTGCTCGATCCACGGTGTCGCCGGCGCGCCGCTCTGCGTCTTCCAAGTATTCGTGGCCCTTGCCGGGTTTGGGCATCTGATCGTCGTACACTCGAAAGCCCTGATTCAACCCGAATAGCTTTTTCAAAACAGCGGAACTGATGAACGCCGCGGTATCCCAGCCCTGTTTTTGAAGAATAGTCGCCAGCGTTTTGGATGACGATTCCAGAATGAAGCCGCCCGTGTCCCGCACGTGATGCGTGGTGGGGTTGAGGCCGGTGAAGATGCTGGCATGGGAAGGCGTGGTCAGCGGTGTCTGGGTGACGGCATTTTCAAAAAGAACTCCGTCTTTAGCGACGCTATCAATGGCCGGTGTTTCGATCTTCGAATAGCCGTAACAATGCAAATGATCGGGACGCAGAGTGTCCACCGTGACCACCACCAGATTCAGCGGCCGTAGCGGAGGCGCGGCTGCCGTGGCCGCCTGGGTACTTCCGGACTGATGGCAGGATACAAGTAGAGCCAGGGCCAGTGCGAGCGAACAGCCGAGGATCGCGCCGGGCCGGAAGGATAGCATAGCGGTGAGTAGCCTAGAGTCTCCACCAGGATACCAGCCAGGCGGATGCAGGCGGCGCGAACTGCACACGAAAGCAAAAGGTCGTGATCGCGCCAGAAAGCGTTGTAGAATTGTTCACCATGCGCGTGACTGCCCGGTTCGCGATCACGACCCTGCTCCTCCTGGTCGCCGGTTGGATCGCGGCACAGAGCAGCAAAACAGCGTTGGAGGAAGGAGTAGAGCGGTTCCAGAGAAGAGACTTTCCCGGAGCTGTACAAGCCTTTCTGAAAGCCATCGAGGAACACCCCTCCGACACCAGGGCGCTGACCTACCTTGGCATGTCGTATGCGGCGCAGGAGGACTACAAGTCCGCGATAGATCCGCTGCGCCGCGCCTGCAAGCTCCGTCCCGCCGAAGAGAACGCCTGCTATTTCCTCGGCCGGACCTGCTTCAGTCTGAACCGGTTTGAAGAAGCGGCCGGCGCGTTCCAGGCGGCATTGCGCAATGCCGGCCGGCCTGGCCGCACTCAGAACGGGATGGCTCTCGCGCTAGAAGCCCTGGGCAAGGATGCGGAAGCCGAACGATCTTACCAGGAAGCGATCCGGCTGAAAGAGCAACGCGCCTTGATTGACTACGGCATGTTTCTGTATAAACACGGGCGCGGAACGGAGAGCATCGAGATGCTGCGGCGCGCCAACGCACACCCCGAGCTAGATCGGGTGACCGCGGCGCTGTCGCATGCACCCGCCGCGAACCTTGCAGTCAGCGCGCCTTCGCCAGTCCGGTTCGAGGCAAGAGCGCTACCCATGGTCTTGAAGAATGGCGCTATGGGGACGAAATATCTTCCTGAGACTATGACCGGTGGAGTGGCAGCCTTCGATTACAACAACGACGGATGGCCGGATATTTATGTCGTGAACGGGGCCGCATTGCCTTCCGGCAATAAAACCGATCCGTCCTTCTGGAATCGATTGTTTCGCAATAATGGCGATGGAACTTTCACCGACGTGACCGAGACCGCTGGCGTTGCCGGCCGCGGCTACTCCATGGGCGTGGCGGCCGGCGATTTTGACAACGACGGTTTCGTGGACCTGTTCGTCACCGGCCTTGACTACAACATCCTCTATCGCAACAAAGGTGACGGGACCTTCGAGGATGTAACCGATCGGGCTGGACTGGGCGGAAATCATGGCTGGTCGATGTCCGCGGGCTGGTTCGACTACAACAACGACGGACAGCTCGATCTCTTCGTGACGCGCTACGTGGCTTGGAATCCAGCCACCGAAATATACTGCGGCGAACCGAAGCCGGGATACCGCATGTATTGTCATCCCAAGTACTACCAGCCGCTGCCGAATCTGCTTTATCGCAACCTCGGGGACGGAACATTCCGCGATGTTTCCCGCGAGTCAGGTATCGCCGCGCACGCCGGCAAGGGCCTGGGGCTGGCGTTCGGCGACTACGATGGTGACGGATACCTGGATGTATTTGTGGCGAACGATGCTGTCCCGAATTTCCTGTTTCGCAATAACGGTCATGGCGCGTTTGAGGAGCGCGCTGTCGAAGCTGGCGTGGCCTATAACGACGACGGCAAGGCCATCTCCTCCATGGGCGTGGACTTTCGCGATTACGATAACGATGGCCGGGAAGATATCGTCGTCACCGCGCTCTCCAACGAGACATATCCTCTTTATAGAAACCTGGACGGCCGCGCCTTCGCTGACATGACCTACCATAGCCGCATGGGCCCGGCCAGCTTGCCGTGGTCCGGCTGGAGCGTGGGCCTGTTCGATTTCAACAACGACGGTTTCAAGGATGTGTTCGTGGCCAACGGTCACGTGATGGACAACGCCGAGCTTAACTCCAGCCGCCAATCCCGTCAGCCGAATAGCGTCTTTCTCAGCCGCGGGGACGGAACCTTTCAAGGCCTGGAATTACCGGGCGAGGCGTTTCATCGCGGCGCGGCGTTTGCGGATTTTGACCGCGACGGCCGCGTCGACATTGTAGTCACGCGCCTCAACGAAGCGCCCCTTATCTTGTGGAACACTTCCGCTGGAACGGGACATTGGATCGCGTTGTGCCTTCGCGGGACTCGGAGTAATCGCGATGCGATTGGAGCGCGTGTGCATCTGGTGACGGATCGGGGCGAGCAATGGAATCGTGTGACCACCGCGGTTGGATATGCGTCCTCGAGCGACCGCACGGTGCACTTCGGATTGGGAAGCGCGGAACGGGTCAAGCGGCTGGAAATTGAATGGCCGTCAGGAACGAAGCAGCTTCTGGAGAACTTGCCCGCCGACCGGTATGTCTCGATCGAAGAGCCACGCTGAACTAGAAAATCCGCTTTCTGCTATTGATAGTTTATCCTCGATGGATTGCTTTCACTTGAATCATGTTCCTATCTAGAATCCTGCTCACGGCGGCGCTAGCGGCGGCCACACTATGTCCTCAAACGGATTGGCCGGTTTACGGCCATGACGCGGGCGGCATGCGTTACTCGCCGCTGAAGCAGATCAACACCGCTAATGTTTCCACCCTTCACCGCATTTGGACCTATCACACGGGTGAACTGCTGGAGCCTGAAGCGGCGGGGGCGTCCCCGCGCGCCGTGGCCTTTGAAACTACGCCACTGGTGGTTGGGAACACTCTGTACCTTTCCACGCCCTCGAATCGGGTGATCGCGCTCGAACCGGAAACCGGCCGCGAGATCTGGGCCTTCGATCCGCAGGCGAAGTGGCGCGGCGGGCGAAGTTCTCGCGCGCATCGCGGCGTGGCGTACTGGCCAGGCGACCGGCGCACGCCGCCGCGAATTCTGTTCGGGACGTCGGACGGCCGGCTGATCGCGCTGAATGCCAAAACCGGCCAGCCCGTTCCCGGCTTCGGAAAAGAGGGCCAGGTGAATCTGCGCGCCGGAGTCGCGGATCGATTTCCCGACGCGGTTTATGCGGTGACCTCGCCGCCGGCCATCTATCGCGATCTGGTGATCACCGGCGCCGAAGTACCGGAGCGTCCTGGCAGCGGACCGAGCGGGGACGTACGGGCGTGGGACGTGCGCTCAGGCCACCTGGTATGGCAGTTTCATACCATTCCTCAGCCGGGGGAACCAGGCCACGAGACATGGGAAGGCGACAGTTGGAAGGATCGCACCGGTGTCAACGTGTGGTCCATCATGACCGTGGATACAGAGCGCGGAATGGTCTTTCTGCCCATCGGATCGCCCGCTTACGATTTCTATGGGGGCGATCGCAAAGGACAAAACCTTTATGGCAACTGTCTGGTTGCCCTGGATGCCCGCAGCGGCAAATTGCTTTGGTATTACCAGTTCGTACATCACGATGTGTGGGATTACGATCCGCCAGCGCCGCCGGCATTGATCACCGTTCGCCGTGCCGGGCGCGACATTCCTGCCGTGGTCCAGGTAACCAAGATGGGACTGGTCTTCATCCTGAATCGTGTCACCGGGAAACCGCTTTACCCGGTGCAGGAACAACCTGCGCCCAAAAGCGATGTTCCCGGCGAATCCACTTGGCCCACCCAGCCGATCCCGCTGAAACCACCGCAGCTATCGCGTAGCAGCGTGACGCGCGACGACATTACGGAGGTCACACCGGAATCGCATCGTTTCTGCGCCGAACTTTTCGGGCAATTCGAAAATCGGGGGAGATACACGCCCTATGGGCTGAAACCATCGCTGGTATTCCCTGGCACATTAGGAGGCGCGACATGGTCGGGTGTGTCATTCGATCCGGCCCTCGGATACATTTTCGTGAACACGAACGAGACCGGAGCCGTAGGCTGGATGGAGGAACTCCCGAAGGGGTCGCCGGTCCGTTACGGGCGCACCAGTTCTTCAGGAGAATACGCGCGTTTCTGGGACTCAAATCGTTGGCCGTGCGTAAAGCCTCCCTGGGGACTGCTAACCGCCGTCGACGTGAACACGGGAGAGATTGCCTGGCGAGTTCCGCTCGGAATCACGGAAGCACTCGAAGCCAAGGGTATACATAATACCGGAACATCGAACATTGGCGGCGGAATTGCAACCGCGGGAGGCCTGGTATTTATTGCGGCGACGAACGACCACCGCTTCCGCGCTTTCGACTCTCGCACCGGCCGTGAGCTTTGGGCCGCAGAGATCGATGGCAGCGGCCACGCAACACCGATGACCTATCAGGCCCGCGATGGGAAACAATATGTCGTGATCGCGGCCGGCGGCGGAGGGCAATTCGGGAGCCGTCCGGCGGATGCACTGATAGCGTTCAGGGTGGGCGAAACAGCAACGCCGTGAATGCTGTCGGACAGGCATCGCTTCGCTCGTGCATCAACTGGCTTTATAATGAGACCCGAGCGGGTGTGTGCCCGCCCCGCACCTTATGACCCGCAGGGAATTGCTGCTGCTGCCTGGCGTCTGTTCAATGTTTGGGCAGGAGCTCTCCTCCTCGGAACCGCAGGTGCTCTCGACCACCGAACCGCTGAACTTCACCTTCCCGCTCGAAGGCGTAGGCGGATCGATCACTCCCGCGGACCGATTCTTCGTGCGCGATCATTTCCGCGAACCCGAACTGTCGTTGAGTTCGTGGCGGCTCATNNCAAGATTGAAGGGCGCGTCGAGCGTCCGCTCGAGCTGACCTTGTCCGACATTCTCGAATCCCCCACGAAGGTACTGGAAGCCGTGCTGGAGTGCGCCGGCAGCCCGCCCGACGGTTCGGCAGCCAGCAATGCGGTCTGGGAAGGCGTGCCGCTCGCCCGCCTTCTGGAACAAGCTGGAGTTGCGCGCGACGCTCGAGCTGTACTGCTCGAGGGAGCGGATACCGGGCGGCTGATGAAGAATTCGCCGGAGCTTCCCTACTGCCAGGTTGTTGCCCTGGAAAAATGTCTGCAACCCGAGAGCCTGTTAGCTTTCCGCTTGAACGGGCAGTTCTTGCCGCGGAAAAGCGGCTTTCCGGCACGCGCGCTGTTCCCAGGCTGGTACGGTATGGATTCGGTCAAGTGGCTCCAGCGGATGGTCGTTCTCGGTCCCACGGACGCCGCGCCGAATTTTGAAGAGAGCGGCATGAGCAGGCTCTACAATCGCCTGCTCAAACGCCCGGGCGGCGAGGTGGACGTCACGCGGCTAACCGACGTCCTGGTCAAGTCCGCGATCGCTTGGCCGGCGGATCATTCCAAGCTCCTCACCGGCCGGCACGTGATTCGCGGCTTCGCGTGGACGGGCGCGGGCATGGTGCGCCGTGTGGATGTGAGCGCGGATGCGGGTGGCTCCTGGACGCCGGCCGAGTTCGAAGCGCCTCCCAAACGGTTCACGTGGGTACGCTGGAAGTATTTGTGGAGCGCGGCGCCAGGCGAGCACGCGCTCATGAGCCGCGCCACGGATGACGCGGGCAGCCAACCCATCAAACGCGACCCCGCGCGTAAAGACGGGTACGAAATGAATTACTGCGCGCCGGTACACTGTACGGTGCGTTGAACGCCTACTGGCTTTCCAGATATTTCACGGTCTCAAACTGCCGTCCGGCGAGGGCGGGCTGTCCCGACTTGGTGTATGCGAGGCCAAGCTGGTAGTGGGCGCTGGAATCGGTTGGCCGCAATTCGATGGCGCGGAGCAAGCTGGCGATGGCCTCCGTGAACTTTTTCATGCCGAGGTAGACTTTTCCGCGCAGATAGTAGACCTCATAATCATCGGGCGCTGCCTTTTCGGCTAGATCAAGTTCCTCCAACACGCCCGCGGAATCAACCGGATCTTGCTGCGATATGGATCGCGCAATCACCAGATGAAGCATGGGGTAATCGGGCTTGCGCCGAGCGAGCTTCCGCAAGGTATCGGTGGCGAGCTTGGGCTCACCCGTATTGCGGTAGGCCTCCGCGAGGTTTGGATAGGCCTCCAGTTCGTCCGGCGAATTTCGCACCACTTCGGTGAGGATCTGAATGGCCTCGGCGTAGCGCTCCACCGAAACCAGGCCGTTGCCGAGCGCGAGCTCGATCTTGACCGAATCCGTAATCTGTTTCCTGACCTGTTCCAGGATTGCGACCATGGCCGGGAAGTTATGCTTCTTTCCGTACACACGCGCCAGGTACAGATATGGATCTTCGCGCTCCGGAGCAAGCTCGGTGGCGCGCTTGAAATACTGGATTGCTTCCGTGTACTGATTCAGATTTTCGTAAGCCAAGCCGGCCACCGTGGCACCGGAAGCTCTCGCGGCGGCGGGCAGTTCCGATTGCTGTTCGATAGCTTGCGCGTGCCGGCAGGCGTCGCCAAAAGCGCCGGCATTGTTCTCGATGACCGCGAGCGTCAGGGCCGACTCGGGATCCTGGACACCCGTTTGCTCGAATCGCAGAACTTCGGCCAATGCCAGATCGAGCCGATTCTGATGCAGGAGATCTTTGACAAACTCGGCGTGGAGTTTACCGGCGCGCGGAAAGCGTTCCGCGGCCAACCGTAGGAACTCCTTCACCTGGTCCGGATCCGGCGATTGCAAGCTGACCTTGACCAGCATGGCCAGTGGCAGCGGGTAATCGGGACGGAGGCCATCGGCTTGTTTCAGGAACTCGATGGCGCTGGAGAGATCTCCTGCCGCCAGGGCGCCAATGGCGGTGCCGTAGAGCGTGTAATAGCTGCGCAGGTCGTCGGGGGCCAGGCAGGCCGCCTGACGAAAGTCTTCGGCGGACTGGGCGTACTCGCCGTGACGGAACTCGACTTGAGCCTTTTTGTCCAGTTCGTGGAACCTGTCGCGGGTTTCCGGCGAATCGAGATCCACTTGCAGACAGTCAGAGGCAAAGGCACACGACGCAGCCGCGAATGCCAGGCAAGTCAACTTCATTGGTCCGTCTCATGGCCATCTTAGCAGGGCGAGTCATGCATCTCGCCTCCAATTTACGTTACTGCGCCGCGGGCTCCGGGCGTAGCGCGATGGCCGCGGTTTCGACAGGAAGAGCGTCGCGCACGTTAACCTGGACCAAGACTTCCCAATTGATGGGGAAGGCCTTGCCGGGCGCCGCGGCGCGAATGCGGTTGTAAACGGACTTCATTTTTTCGGGGTTCGAGAAGAACTCACCTACGCCGGCGGAGCCCGCGCTGGAGCAGCCGGCCATCAGCAGCATGTTGAAACCGTACGGTGAAGTGGCCATCCGGATCACGCCGTAATCGGTGACGGATGACCCCGGCCCGGCATGCGGCATATACTGCTTCTGCTCAGTGGAGAGCGGCTTCACGTTCTCGATTCCACGATCTTCGAAATTGAAATTGGACTTGAAGATGTTGTGATAGGCCCAGTCGTTGATCTGCGGCCCGCCGAGCAGAATCAGGTCCCCTTTCTGGACATGGTCCCAGTTCAGGAAGCGCCCTTGCGTGAGACGAACCGGGCGTTGCAAAGACTGCATGAGCCGGCCCACGTGGAATGCAGTTACAGCCTCGCCCATTCCGGTGTAGTCTTCGCGCGTGGTGTGCAGGAACTGGAAGGGTTGGTTCTGGTCCATGTTATTCAGGGCGTCATCGAAAGTGCTTTTGAGTTCTTTCGGCGCCGGGATGGTGTGGCCGGGCATGGTGGGGATGGGCTGGTTCGACGGCGCGCCGTAGTAGAGCACCACTTTGGGGTTGCTTAGCACCAGCAGGGTTTCCCGGTTGGGAGTTGCACCCAATTTGCCGAGGAGTTCGCCGTAGAAAGAATAGTCCTCAGCGGCTGCGGCCGAGCGAGCACTGACCTGCGGCTCGAATCGCTGGAGTAACCGCCAGTTTTCCAGTCCCAGCCACAAGACGGCCGCGATCAGGGCCGGGAGGCTCCCGAGCAGCACGCGCATCCACCAGCCGGGTGCTCTCGGTTTTGGCTCCGTTGGAAGAACCGCCGCGACGGGCGCTCGGGCCGCCGTCTCCGGGACCTCTGGCGGCTGTTCGCGCAGCTTGAAAACTGGTACGTAACCGCCCTTGGGAACCTCGATCATCAGCGGCTCGCTGCGCCCTTCCCCGGCGAAATAAGTCTCCAGGCGCTTTCGAAGTTCGCGCGCCTCTACCCGGACGATGTTGTCCTCGTTGAGATTGTAATCGAGCGCGCGGCCGAAGACGCGAGTTCCGATGGGTTGCTCACGGACGTTTTCGAGGCGGCCTAGAAGAGCGTTCTCGCAAATATACAGGAAGAAAGCGCGGAGCTTCGGGCAATTACGGAAATTGGAAGCGTTGGCGACTCTCTGCGCCAGCTCCCACCGCGGGTCGGTGAGGAAATCAGCCGTAAGCCGAGTGGTTGGTAGTTCCTTCATTTTAGGCCGTAAGCTAACAGTAAGCTTGCCCTTGTTCTGGCGAGTATAACACGACGGATACTCATTCCCCACAGGCCCGCCCACCAACTTGTATCGATTGCGTAACAGGCTGATAGGGCGAGTGCTCTTACGGTAAATTCACCGTGAGTTCCCCTTGAATCGCCTAGTGAAGGTAAGGCAAAATCCAACAATCTGTCTGGCGGGCATCGATAACATAAGTTGCAATGCACATTTAGGGAGGCTGGGGGGAATGAAGATCTCTTTAAGGGCGGTGGTGTTGACCTTGACGGCACTAGGTGTTCTGCTCGCGCAGGGAGAACGCGGCGCGATCACGGGATTAATCACGGATCCGAGCGGAGCGGCGGTTCCGAACGCCGAGGTGGTGGCGAAGGATTCGACGAACGGCCTTGAGTTCAAGGCGACGACAACCACGGCCGGTATCTACCGCATTCCATATATGCCGCCGGCGACGTATCGCGTGACAGTGACGGTCCCGGGATTCAAGACAGCAGTCGTCGAGCCGGTACTGGTTTCAGTAGCGGCGGTCGTTACGGCGGATGTAGCTATGCAGGTGGGTGATGTTACACAGAGCGTCACTGTTGATGCGAATGAAACGCACCTGGATACGTCGACTTCACAAATCGGGTACTCGGTAACGCCCGAGGAATTCCGCACTTGGCCGATCGACAGCAGCGATTGCGGCCAACGCCAGATCCAGGCCTTCATCTTCAACAGCCTGCCGGGGGCAATTGGATGCTCCTTTCAGGGCTCCATCAACGGCGGTCCTAACTTTACGCACGAGGTTTTGATCGAAGGGATGTCCATCGGGCGCGCAGACATCGCCGGTGACACCGCCGAATATACACCCAGTGTGGACGCCGTCAGCGATTTCACTCTGCAAACCGGGACGCTGAGCGCCCAATATGGCGGAGGCCTGACTGCGGTTGCCAACTTCAACATAAAGTCCGGCACCAATCAATATCACGGCACCGGTTATGAGTACCTGTTTAACAACGCGCTCAATGCCAATTCGTTTGACAACAACGCAACTGGAATTCCGAAATCCAACAGTGTGTTCAAGCAGAACAATTTCGGCGGGTCGTTCGGCGGCCCGGTGTGGTTGCCGAAGCTGTACAACGGAAAGAACAAAACCTTCTTCTTCTTTAGCTATGAAGGAACCCGCACTAAGAGTGAGGGCATCGGATCCCTGAAGACCTTGCCGAGTTCGGACTTCAAGGACGGCAATTTTTCGAGCCTCCTGGATCCCGCGTTCACAGGCAATCCAAATTCCGGTAAGGTAATTGGAACCGATGCGGCCGGCAACCCGGTGACCTTCGGCGCCATTTATGACCCACACAGCACCGTGACCTTGGCCGATGGCAGCTCCGTGCGGACTCCGTTTCCCGGAAACATCATTCCGCTGTCCGACATCAGCAAAGTTTCGGCGGCCATTCTCAAGCTGGCGCCCATTCCCAATCCGATCTTCGGAACGTTTCTGCGCAACTACCCAGGCATTGACAACGAGCCTCTATTCACGTTGGACACCTATGGCGGGAAACTGGACCAAGTGATTAACGACAAGCACCGGGTATCGGTGTTCGTCAACTCCAACCAGCGAAACAGAGACAACGGCGCGCGCAACGCGTACGAGCCAATTCCGGGAAGCGCTACAGGGCCTTATGCGTTGCAAGAGATTCACGGCATTATCGCGCGAGCGACGGAAGACTGGACCATAAATGCGCACTGGTTGAACCATTTTGGCTTCGGCTACAACCGGCTGCTGAATTCAAACAACTCGGCTTCATTCGGCCAGGATTGGCCCAGTAAAATTGGGCTCACGGGCGTTGCGGAAACAACTTTTCCTCAGATAGATTTCACTGGAACCACCGTGCAGGGTGGTTCGCTGACCACGCTAGGCCGCAGCAACGCGGGCAACGAGCCGAACGGAAGCTACATTTTCCAAAACGACACAACCTGGATACACGGCACGCACAATGTCCGCTTCGGACTGGAAGTGCGCAAGTACTTTTACGATCAGGACCCGATAAGCAACACCTCGGGTGTTTTCACCTTCGGTCCCGGCCAGACTGCGGATCCGAGCAATTTGCAGTCCACCGGCTATTCGTTCGCCAGCTTCCTGCTNNTATCTCTCCGGTTCTGCCTCAGTCACGCTGGTTGACCCCGGCGTTTTATGCCACCGACGACTGGAAGGTGAGCCGCCGGCTGACGCTCAATTTGGGCCTGCGTTGGGACATCGTCGGCCCGCTGTATGAAGTGGATCATCGCTCATCGGGCCTGGATCCGACCTTGGCCAATCCGGGTGCGGGTAACTATCCCGGGGCCTTGGTCTTCTTGAGCCAACTGCATCGCGATTCGTTTCAGAACACGAATTGGAAGGAGTTTGGACCGCGGGCTGGATTCGCATACGAGATCAAGCCATGGATGGT
>PMUN01000044.1 GCA_003166875.1 Bryobacterales bacterium
TTCGAGAAGGTGGACGGACCGTGGGAGCTGGGACAGTTACAGAGATTGTGGAGTGAGGAAGAATTCATGAATCCAAGAATTCACGAAGTCAAGGAAGATGGTGGCGGCGCTGCGCCGCGATCCTTCTTCTTGAATTCTGATTTCCCCGGATTCTGAATTCTGAGCGACTGAAAGGGAGCGAAATTGAGCTTACGAGAACGAATCCGCATCCGCCTCAAGGCGTACGATCATCGGATCCTCGACCAATCGACGACGGAGATCGTTGATACGGCCAAGAGGACCGGGGCACAGGTGGCCGGGCCGATTCCGCTGCCGACCATTAAGAATCGTTATACGGTGCTGCGGTCGCCGCACGTGGACAAGAAATCGCGCGAGCAGTTTGAGATCCGGACGCACAAGCGGTTACTCGACATCCTGGAGCCGACGCAGGATACGGTGGATGCGCTAATGAAGTTGGATCTGCCGGCGGGAGTGGACGTGGAGATTAAGGCGTTTGGAAAAGGAAAGTAGTTGTTGGGATGAATTCAAGAAGTCGAGGAAGCCAAGGAAGTCGAGGAAGAAGGATCGCCTGGCGGCGCTTCATTTTTTGATTTCCGTTAGGAAAGGTAGATAGGGCTTTATGAGTTTGAGTGGTCGGAGAGACGTAAGGAAAAAGGACGCGAAGCGGTTCCTTCTTCCTCGACTTCCTTGGCTTCTTGGATTCGTGAATTCCTAGAGGTTTTTTCCATGAGTCCAGGAATATTAGGCAAGAAGATCGGTATGTCCCAGGTGTTCCGTCCTGACGGGCAGGTTGTGCCGGTTACGCTGTTGAAGGCCGGCCCGTGCGTGGTGGTGCAGCGCAAGACTCCGACTAGCGATGGCTATGACGCGGTGCAGCTTGGGTTCGTGGAGTTTGCAAAAGCTTCGCGCGCTACCAAGCCCATGGCGGGACATTTGAAGAAAGCCGGCGCGGACGGAGTGAAGTATCTGCGCGAGATTAAAATGCGGCCCGGTGACGATGATCTGAAGCAGGGTGATCGCGTTCTGGTGGATCAGTTCAAACCCACCGATAAAGTGGACGTCATTGGCGTGAGCAAAGGGCGCGGTTTTACGGGCATCGTGAAGCGGCATCACTTCAAGGGCGGTCCGGAATCGCATGGCTCGATGTTCCACCGCGCGCCGGGATCGATTGGCGCATCCAGCTTTCCTTCGCGCGTATTTCCAGGAACTCGCATGGCCGGCCACAGCGGCTCGCAGAATGTTACGGTGCGGAATCTGGAAGTGGTGGAAGTGGTGGCCGAGGATAACGTGCTGGTGGTGAAAGGCGCGGTTCCCGGTCCCAATGGCGGGTATGTGCTGGTGAGAAGGGCGAAGAGGTAACCAACCATGCCGAGTGTAGACGTTGTCGATTTAAATAACCAGGTGGTCAGCTCGCTGGAGCTGGCCGATGAAGTGTTCAGCGCGCCGGTGAACGAGAACCTGCTGTACGAAGCGGTCCGGCATTCGCAGGCCGCGCGTCGCGGCGGGAACGCGAAGACCAAGACGCGGCACGAAGTCTCTGGTTCCGGAAAAAAGCTGTGGCGGCAAAAAGGCACGGGACGCGCGCGCGTGGGCTCCATACGGTCGCCTTTGTGGCGGCATGGCGGGACGACGCATGGTCCGCAACCGCGCGATTACAGTTACAAACTACCGCGTAAGATGCTGCTGGGTGCGCTGAGATCGGCGTTGTCGGCCAAGCTTCGGGACGGTGAGTTGAAGGTTGTGCAGGAATTTTCGCTCCCCGACCACAAGGCGAAGGGGATGCGCGCGGTGCTGACGCAGCTCGAAGTAGCCGACAAAGTGCTGGTTGTCGAGAATGGCGAGAATCGCAACCTGTCGCTGGGCACGCGGAATCTCGAAGGCGTCACGCTGGTGGAAAGCAAGGACGTAAGCGTTTACCTCCTGCTAGGACACAATCAGGTGCTGCTGTCTGAAACCGCCGCGAAGAAACTCTCGGAGGCACTCGCGAAATGACCATCTACGAAGTAATCAAAAGGCCGGTGGTGACCGAGAAGGGCGTGACGAAAAAAGAAAACGAGCGCACGCTGTGTTTCGAGGTGGCGCCGGACGCCAATAAGGTGATGGTGAAGGCGGCCGTGGAACGTTTATTCAAAGTGAAGGTGCAGGGCGTTCGGACCACCAACCAGGTGGGGAAACTCCGCCGCCGCGGAAGATTCGCGGGTTATCGTTCGGATTGGAAAAAGGCGTACGTGACGTTGAAGAAGGGCGAGAAGATGCCCGAGTACGCGGAGATTTAGGAGACACACACACATCATGGCGATGAAGAAATACAACCCGACCACGGCATCGCGCCGGTTCATGAGCGTGGTGTCTCGCGAGGAAATCACTAAGCAAAGTCCCGAGAAATCGCTGGTGGAAGGCGTTAAGAAGCGGACTGGCGGGCGCAATAGCGTGGGGCAGATTTCTTCGCGCTTCCGCGGAGGTGGGGCGAAGCAAGCCTACCGGTCCATCGATTTCAAACGGGATAAGTTCGGAATTCCCGCGAAGGTAGCCGCGATTGAATACGATCCCAACCGGTCCGCGCGCATCGCGCTGTTGAACTACGCGGATGGCGAGAAACGCTACATTATTTGTCCGGTGGGATTGACGGTGGGGCGAACGGTGAGCTCGGGCGATAAAGCGGACATCCTGATCGGGAATGCGCTGCCTCTGCAGAATATTCCGGCCGGCACCGTGGTCCACAACGTGGAGCTGCGGCCGGGCAAAGGCGCGCAGATGGCGCGTTCGGCGGGTGCTCAGGCGCAGTTGGTCTCGCGCGAAAGCGGCATCGCGTTGTTGAAGCTGCCTTCGGGTGAAATCCGCAGAGTCCAGGTGGAGTGCATGGCCACCATCGGCCAGGTGGGCAACGTAGAGCACGAGAACGAGTCGCACGGCAAGGCCGGAAAGACGCGCTGGCTGGGCAGGAAGCCGCACAATCGAGGTGTTTCCATGAATCCGGTGGACCATCCGCATGGCGGCGGCGAAGGCAAGACTTCGGGCGGCCGGCATCCGGTGACGCCGTGGGGCCAGCCGACGCGCGGATTCAAGACGCGCAACAACAAGCGGACGGATAAGTGGATTGTCAGCAGGAAGGGTAAAAAGTGAAGGACGTTTCTCGTTTCTCGTTTCTCGTTAGTGGCGGTCGTGCGTACCCAACGAGAAACGAGAAACCAGGAACGAGAAACGGCAAGGCATGAGCAGATCATTAAAAAAGGGACCGTTCACCGATGACCATCTGACGAAGAAGGTTGCCGCGATGAATGAAAAGAGCGAGAAGAAGGTGGTGCGGACGTGGTCGCGGCGTTCGACTATTACGCCTGAGTTCATCGGGCATACGCTCGCGGTCCACAACGGCAGGAAATTCATCCCGGTGTATGTCACCGAGAACATGGTGGGGCGGAAGCTGGGCGAATTTTCGCCGACGCGCCAGTTCCGGGGCCACTCCGTGAAGGCGGCAGCAGCGCCAACGACGGGCGGCGGGACGGAGAAGACGGCGAAACCGTCATAAGACCGTTTCTCGTTTCTCGTTAGGAACTATCGAGCGCACCTAACGAGAAACGAGAAAAGAGAAACGATCGACTGAGCGAAGCGAGGAAGATTTATGGCAAAGGCAGAAGCTAGATACGTTCGAACGTCGCCGCAGAAAGCGCGGCTGGTGGTGGACATGATCCGCGGCCAGAAGGCCGGGACAGCGATCAACATCCTGCGCTCCGTCAATAAGCGCATGGCGCCGGTGGTGGAGAAAGTGTTGCGGTCGGCCATTGCGAACGCGGAAAATCGCTCGAACGATGTGGATGTCGACCAGTTGATCGTAACCGAGGCCTATGTCAACGAAGGACCGCGCATGAAGCGCATCCGGCCGGCTCCCATGGGGCGCGCCTACCGGTATCAGCGGCGCATGGCGCACATCGTCGTGAAGGTGGGCGAGAAAGCCAGCGGGGAGAACAAATAGTGGGACAGAAAGTTCATCCATACGGATTTCGGCTGGGCGTCACCAAGACCTGGCGCTCGCGCTGGTTCGCCAAGGCGGACTATGCGAAGTTGCTCAAGGAAGATCTGGATCTGAAGGATTCGTTGCGCGACCGGTTGAAGGCCGCGGGCGTGAGCTCGGTGGAAGTGGACCGCCCCGGCAACAAGCTGCGCGTCACCATTCGCACTTCGCGGCCGGGCATCATAATCGGGCGCAAGGGCGCCGAGATCGAGAAGCTGAAGCAGGATCTGGCCAAGAAAACCAAGCGCGAGGTCTTCATCGATATTCAGGAAGTACACAAGCCGGAGCTGGATGCCCAATTGGTGGCGGAGTCCATCGCGCTGCAGCTTGAAAAGCGCGTGGCTTTTCGAAGAGCGATGCGGAAGGCCGTGGATTCAGCGCTGCGGTTCGGCTGCAAGGGCATCAAAGTGCGTGTGTCGGGACGCTTGAACGGAGCTGAAATCGCCCGCAGCGAATGGTATTTGCAGGGGCAGCTCCCGTTGCACACTTTGCGCGCCGATCTGGACTACGGATTTGCGCAGGCTTACACGACGTACGGAGTGATCGGCGTCAAATGCTGGACGTATAAGGGCGAGATTATTGAAGGCCAGGCCAAGCGAGATTCGCTGAGAAACGATCCGGAGCCTCGGCGGCCGCCGCTTCGGGATCGGCGGGAACGTCGACCACCGGTTCCCGCGCCGCTCGCTCAAGCGGAGCCGCCGGCTCCCGTGGTGCAAACTGCTCCAGATCTTGCGTCCGGAAAATCGACTCCGATTATCCCGCCGCTCGCTCCGCCGCAGCCCACCTGGAAGCAGGAGATGAAACACGAGAGCGCGCCGCCTGCGGCTGAGCCAACCCCGGCGCCCGAACCCAGCGCGCCTGAAGCCAGCGGCGAACCGCCGGCCGAGAAGAAGGAAGAATAACGCCATGTTGATGCCCAAGAAGGTGAAATACAGGAAGCAGCAGCGCGGGCGCATGACCGGAAAAGCCTGGCGGGGTTCTACGCTCGCATTTGGTGACTACGGATTGAAGGCCATGCGCTGCGGCTGGATCACCGATCGGCAGATCGAGGCTGCACGCGTTGCCATGACGCGTTTCATCAAGCGCGGCGGCAAGGTTTGGATTCGATTATTTCCGGACAAGCCGATCACCAAGAAGCCGGCTGAAACGCGCATGGGCAAAGGCAAAGGCGCTCCCGACCAATGGGTGTGCGTGATTCGCCCGGGCAAGATTCTGTTTGAGATGGAGGGCGTGCCCAAAGCCACGGCGGTAGAGGCCTTTCGGCTGGCTGCCGGAAAGCTGCCGATGCCGACCAAAGTGGTATCGCGCGACTTTGCTGGAGTTTAGATCAGGCAGGAGTTTAATTTATGAGAGCGGACAAAATACGGGAACAGGACAGCGCCGAGCTGAAGCGCCAGAGCAGCGATTTTCGCGAACAATCCTTCCGGTTACGTTTTCAAATGGCCATGGGACAGACCGACGGTCTGAAGAAGCTACGGGTCCTCAAGAAGGACCGGGCGCGGATGCTGACGGTTCTGCGCGACCGCGAATTGCATCCGGAAACGGCGCCGGAACCGGTGGCCAAGAAAAAGAAGAAGGGGAAGTAGGATATGGCCACTCAGGACACGACTCCCAATACGGCTACACCCAAGAAAATCGGCAACAAGAACGAGAAGATCGGACAAGTGGTTTCCGCCAAGATGCACAAAACCATCGTGGTAGAAGTTACCCGCCGGGTTTCACATCCGGTCTACAAGCGAACCATCACCAAGCGCAGCAAATTCTACGCGCACGACGAAGAGCGGACGGCGCAGATTGGCGATGTAGTGCGGATCATCGAGTGCCGTCCTCTGAGCAAGCTCAAGAGATGGCGTTTGGGTGAAGTGATCCGCAAGGCGGTGCAAGTAGCGGTGGCGCCCGAGGCTGTGGATATGGACACGACACAGCCGACCTCCGGTTCGAAGTCGCTGAGTTCGAAGTCGCTAAGGAGGAAATCGTCATGATTGGGATGCGGACCTGGCTGGATGTGGCCGACAATAGCGGCGCCAGGAAATTGCAGTGCATTCTACCTCGAGGCGGCGATCTGGGGCTAAGGGCCGGCCTGGGCGACATAGTCACGGCTAGCGTAAAGGAAGCCACTCCGGAATCTCCCATCAAGAAGGGCAAGGTGGTGCGGTGCGTGATCGTGCGGATGCGCAAGGAAACGCGCCGCAAGGACGGCACCTACATCCGATTTGATTCGAATGCCGCGGTGCTGATCAATGAAGTGGGTGAGCCGGTGGGCACGCGCGTGTTCGGTCCAGTGGCGAGAGAGCTTCGAGACAAGAAATTCATGAAGATTGTTTCGCTCGCGCCGGAGGTAATCTGATGCCTCGTCCGAAAGCGATGATGAAGCGCGGCAAGCACGTGGTGAGGAGCAAGCGCTACAAGGTCCGCATCAAGAAGGACGATCAGGTGAAGGTGATCGCCGGCCGCGATAAGGACAAAACGGGCCGCGTGCTGGAAGTGGATCGGGTGCGCGGAACGGTTCTGGTGGAAGGCGTTTCGATGATCAAGCGCCACACGCGTCCGAACCCGGGCAAGCAGATCAAGGGTGGAATCGCCGAGAAAGAGAGCCACATCGCGATTTCGAATGTTATGGTTTTGACGTCGGGCGGGCAGGCGTCGCGGGTGGGCTACAAGGTGGAGGGTACTGGCGCGGCCGCGCATCGCGTTCGCATCGCCAAGAAGACTGGCGAAGTACTGGAGAAGAGAGCTTAGCAGCCGTGGCGGAAGTGCAAAGCACCGACTCCCTCACGGTCGCGGTTCGGTAGGTTGAGTGGGTTACAGGCCGTTTCTTAGAGACATAGGCGAAGGATTTTAGAAGATGACCGAGGCAAGACTCAGACAGCACTATAAGAAAAACGTCGTTCCGGCGCTGGTGAAGGAGTTCGGCTATAAAAACGTGATGGCCGTTCCGAAGATCGATAAGGTAGCGCTGAATATCGGACTGGGCGAGGCGACGCAGAACGGCAAGCTGATGGATGGCGCCGTGAATGAACTCGGGCAGATTGCGGGTCAGAAGCCGGTGATCACCAAAGCGAAGAAGTCGATCGCCGCGTTCAAATTGCGCGAAGGAATGGCGATTGGAACCATGGTGACGTTGCGCGGAGACCGGATGTACGAGTTTCTGGATCGCCTGATGAACGTGGCGCTGCCGCGC
This sequence comes from Bryobacterales bacterium, assembly GCA_003166875.1. GTDB lineage: Bacteria > Acidobacteriota > Terriglobia > Bryobacterales > Bryobacteraceae > Palsa-89. The sequence goes on from PMUN01000044.1 coordinate 7,191, forward strand.
GTGCGCGATTTCCGGGGTGTTTCAAGCAAGTCATTCGATGGGCGTGGCAATTATACGCTCGGAATTAAAGACCAGTTGATTTTTCCCGAGATCGATTACAACAAGGTGGAGAAGGTCAAGGGGATGAACATTTCGATTACTACGACCGCGCGGACGGATGCAGAGGGCCTCGCGCTGTTGAAACACATGGGGATGCCGTTCAGGCAATAACTGCCTTCGGCGGTTATTGCGTATTCAAGAATTCGAGGAATTCAAGGGAGTCGAGGAAGAATAAGGTACATGGCCACTACAGCCAAGATTGCTCGAGAGTCGAAGAAGTTAAAGTACAAAATTCGGCATCGCAACCGGTGTTTCCGGTGCGGCCGGCCGCGCGGCTATCTGCGCAAGTTCAATTTGTGCCGGATCTGTTTCCGGAAGCTCGCTTTGGCCGGTGAAGTCCCCGGCGTGATCAAGGCTAGCTGGTGAAGGCGAGGTAATTATGGGCACATCCGATCCAATCGGCGACATGCTGACGCGAATTCGCAATGCCGCGCTGGCGCGCCACCCCAAGGTGGACGTCCCGGCGTCCAAGTTGAAGATGGAGATCGCGCGGATTCTCAAAGAAGAAGGGTTCATCATGAATTTCAAGATGACCGAGGACGGCGCGAAGAAAAGCATCCGCATTTATCTGAAGTACACGCCCGGCAACATGCCGGTGATCTCGCGCATCGAACGTGTGTCGCGTCCGGGTTGCCGTGTGTATGTGGGGAGCCGGGAAGTGCCCAAAGTGCTGGGTGGGCTGGGCATCAGCATCCTGACCACGGCGCGGGGCGTGATGACGGGCAGCATGGCGCGCAAAGAACATGTCGGAGGGGAGATTTTGTGTCAGCTATGGTAGCGCACGCACTTATGCGTGCCGCGCCGGCACTCGTGCCGGCGCATGGCTGGCGTTCACACGAGTGTGAACGCGGCACGCTTGAGAGCGTGCGCCACGGAAAAGGTTAATTATGTCGAGAGTTGGAAACAAACCCATTCCGCTGCCGAAAGGCGTGAAAATCGTGATCGGAAATCCGATGCTGGTGGAAGGGCCGAAAGGCAAGCTCGAGGTGCCGCTTCCGGACGGTATCCACGCTAAGCAAGGCGATAACGTGCTCGAGTTCTCGCGCGATGGCGACAAACAAGCGCCGCTGCACGGTCTGACGCGCGCATTGGCCGCTTCCGCCGTCCAGGGCGTATCCACGGGCTTCACGCGCGAGCTGGATATCACGGGTGTCGGATATCGCGGCGATGTGAAGGGCAAAATCGCGACGTTTACTCTGGGCTACTCGCATCCCATCGAAGTTTTGTTGCCGGCCGGAGTGGAGCTGAAGATCGACAAGCAGACACACTTGGTGCTGACCGGCTACGACAAGCAAATGGTGGGGCAAGTGGCCGCGAACATCCGCGCGCTGCGTCCGCCCGACCCTTACAAGAACAAAGGCATCCGCTACACCGGAGAAATCCTGCGCAAGAAAGTTGGTAAGACCGGAGCGGGCGGAGCGGGAGCTAAGTAAATGGCGAGATCTTCGAAGAATGACGTCCGGGTTCGAGTGCATAGCCGCATCCGGCAGCGGGTGCGAGGCACCGGGGAGCGGCCGCGCCTGGCGGTGTTCCGCAGCTTGAACCATATTTACGCCCAGGTGATTGACGACCGGAAGGGGCATACTCTCGCCGCGGCGTCCTCCGGCGAAAAGGCCGGCGAGAAATCGGACGAGAAGAAGACGAGCGAGAAGGCAGTGAGTGAGACGCCAGTGAGCGAGAAGAAATCCGAGAAGCCATCGCGTGAAAAGGCGAAAGCTCTGGCCAGTGGCGGCAACGTGGCCGGCGCTAAGCAGGTGGGCAAGCTGATCGCCGAGCGGGCCAAGGCGCAGGGCGTCACCAAAGTTGTATTCGATCGGGGCGGTTACTTGTATCACGGGCGCGTGAAGGCGCTAGCGGATGCCGCACGGGAAGCTGGATTGGAGTTCTAACGAATGGCTGCAATACCGACAACAAAGCGAATCGACGCCGGCTCTTTGAACCTGAAGGAGCAGGTGGTGTCGATCAACCGTGTCACCAAGGTGGTGAAGGGCGGCAAGAATTTGAGCTTTTCGGCTCTTGTAGTGGTGGGCGATCCGGGCGCGAGGATTGTGGGTTTCGGCACCGGCAAAGCCAAGGAAGTACCGGCCGCCATCAAGAAGGGAATTGAGGCTGCCAAGAAGAATCTGCGTAAGGTGAATGTTCTGGAGACCACCATTTTGCATGCCGTGCTGGGCCGCTTTGGAAGCGGGCTGGTGATGCTGAAGCCGGCGCCGGATGGAACCGGCGTCATCGCCGGCGGCCCGGTCCGCGCCGTAATTCAAGCGGTGGGAATCGCGAATGTGCTGACCAAATCCATTGGCTCGCGCAATCCGCACAACGTGGTGAAAGCCACCATTAACGCGCTCGAGCAACTCCGCGATAAGGCGCAAGTGGCGGAGATGCGCGGGTTGGCTTTGGATAAAATTATGTAAAGCCGTTTCTCGTTTCTCGTTTCTCGTTAGGCACGATCGAGCGCACCCAACGAGAAACGATGAACGAGAAACGATTTGGAAATGGCTCAAGCAATGATCAAGATTAAGTTGATAGGCAGCACCATCTGCTGCCCCGAGAAGCATAAGTCCATCGTCCGGTCGCTGGGGCTGAAGACCATGAATCGCACAGTGGTGCGGCCGGATACGCCCTGTTTCCGCGGCATGGTGGCGAAGATTCCGCATCTGCTGGCAATCGTGAAGGACTAATTATGAATCTGAGTAATCTTAAGCCGCCGGCTGGGCAAAAGCAGAAGAAGCAAAGAATCGGACAGGGCATGGGCTCGGGCCGCGGCAAATATTCCGGCCGGGGCGCGAAGGGCGCCAAGTCCATTTCGGGCTACAGTATCATGCGCGGGTTCGAAGGCGGCCAGATGCCGCTGCACCGGCGTTTGCCGAAACGCGGCTTCACCAACATATTCCGGAAAGAATACGCGATCGTGAATATAGGGCGCCTGGAGCAGTTGGAGGGCAACAAGTTCGATCCAGGCCGGCTGCTGGAGCTGGGCGTCATCAAGAAACTGGGCACGGGGCTGAAGGTGCTTGGATCGGGCGATCTGACGCGCAAGATCACGGTGCAGGCTCATGTATTTTCGAAATCGGCTCTGGAGAAAATCCAGAAAGCCGGTGGAAGTGGAACAGTGATCGGGAGCGAGTCGTAAATTGGAGTTACCGAGCCGCGACCGTGAGGGAGCGGGTGTGGACAGGTTGAGGTAGTCGAAAATGAAGTTCTTCGAAGCCGTCGCAAACATTTTCCGGATTCCGGACCTGCGCAAGCGCATCTTGTTCGTGCTGCTCATGCTGGCCATATACCGGCTGGGCGGGCACATTCCCACGCCGGGCATTGACGGCGGCAAGCTGGCAGCGTTCTTTCAGCAGAATCAGGGCACGTTGTTCGGGTTCATTGACGTGTTCAGCGGTGGCAACCTGAGGCGGCTCACCATCTTCGCCCTCGGCATCATGCCGTACATCACCGCATCCATCATTCTGCAATTGATGACGGTGGTGGTGCCCACGCTTGAGAAGCTGCAGAAAGAAGGCGAGCTGGGCCGGCGCAAGATTACGCAGTGGACGCGCTATCTCACCGTAATCCTGGCTCTCATCCAATCTTTCGGAATCGCGGAAGGGCTGATGCGGTCGGGGGGGGGATTCGTACTGAACCCCGGCATCGGGTTCCTGCTGATGACCATGCTCAGCCTGACCACCGGTACCGCGTTCATCATGTGGCTGGGCGAGCAGATCACCGAGCGGGGCATCGGTAATGGAATGTCGCTGATCATCTTCGCCGGGATCGTGGTGGGGATACCGAACGCGATGAACAATATTTACCAGCACGTGTTCCAACTCAAGGATTGGACTCCGATTCACTTGATTGTGATTCTGGTGGTAATGATCGCGGTGGTTGCGTTCATTGTGCTGGTGGAGCGCGGCGAGCGCAGGATTCCGGTGCAATACGCCAAACGCGTAGTGGGACGGCGGATGATGGGTGGCCAATCCACGCATTTGCCGTTAAAAGTTAATGCGGGTGGAGTGATTCCGGTGATCTTCGCTTCTTCGCTGCTTGCGTTTCCACAGACTCTGATGAACTGGCAGGTAGTGCAGCACAGTGCTTTCCTGAGCGGTTTGCTGACGTCCATCGGCGGAGCCCAACCGCTCTACTACCTGCTGTTCACGGTGCTCATCATTTTCTTCTGCTTCTTCTACGTGTCCATCATCTTCAATCCCAATGAAGCCGCGGATAACATGCGCAAGTACGGCGGATTCATTCCGGGCATCCGGCCGGGCAAGAACACCGCTGAGTACATGAACAAGATTCTGACCAAGATCACGGTAGTGGGCGGATTGTATCTTTCGATCCTCTCGATCATTCCCACCATCATGATCCAAGGCATCAAGCTGCAGCGGCTGCCGGTGATCGGTAACTTCATCGACACCTATTTCCCGCGCTGGCTACTGGACGGGCTGAACGTGAATTTCTTTTTCGGCGGCACTTCGCTGCTGATCGTGGTGGGCGTCGCGATGGATACGGTGAACCAGGTGGAAGCGCAGCTCATCATGCGCCACTACGAAGGGTTCACGCCGCGGTCCGGGCGCATCCGGGGACGCCGAACTGGTACTTAAATGATGACTTTCGGGCGTATGCTACAATCGAAACATCAAACGTCCCTTGTGGCGGCGGTGGTGTGCGCCGTCGCGTCCCGCTTGATTCGGAGATGATTATCCGGAAGAACAGTAAGGAATTGGAGCAGATGCGCCGCAGTGGTCTGCTGGTATATCAGATTCTGCAGGAACTGGGGAAAATGGTGGAAGAGGGCGTCACCACCCAGGAACTTGAGGATGCTGCGGAAAAGATGATGAAGGATGCGGGTGCGAAACCGGCCTTCAAAGGGTATTACACGCAGGCGGCGGGCAGCAAATATCCGTACGTGCTGTGTACCTCGGTGAATGAGCAGATTGTGCATGGGATGCCATCGGCCAGGACCAAGCTCAAGAAGGGCGATATTGTTTCCATCGACACGGGCGTTCAGTTGAACGGCTATTTTGGCGATTCGGCCATCACGGTTCCGGTTGGAGAAATCAGCGATTCCACTAAGCGGCTTTTGAAAGTTACGCAGGAATCGTTGGAGCTGGCCATCGATAAGGCGCGGGCGGGCAACCGCCTGTTCGACATCTGCGGGACCGTTGAGCAGCACGTGGTGGAGAACGGATTTTCGGTGGTGCGCGAGATGGTGGGGCACGGGATCGGCACTAAGTTGCACGAAGAGCCTCAGGTCCCGAATTACGTGGACAAGAGAAACGAGAATCCGAGGCTGAAAGAAGGCATGGTGCTGGCCATCGAGCCGATGGTGAATGCCGGCGCGGCGGACATGAAGGTACTGAAGGACAAGTGGACGGCGGTTACCAAGGATGGCTCGGTTTCGGCGCATTTTGAGCATTGCGTAGCGGTGACGGCCAATGGACCGTGGGTGTTGACGCGGCCTTGAAAAGCCGTGAAGAAAATTGCGGTAACCGGTCGCTTACGCTCGCGGTTCGGAAGCGCGTTACCGAGCCGCGACCGTTAGGGAGCTGGTTGTTTTGTGGGAAAAGCCATTTCGGTTGAGGCGATCGTAGTTGAATTGATGCCGCACGCGGTGGTTCGGGTGAAGTTGGAAAACCAGGATCTGGTTTTGGCTCATCCGGCGGGCACTACCAAGACGAATTTTGTCAGGGTCCGGCCGGGCGATCGGGTGCAGGTGGAATTATCGCCGCACGATCCAGGCCGCGGAAGAATTGTTCGATTGTTGGAGAAAAAATGAAAGTTCGAGCGTCGGTCAAGAAGATGTGTGATAAATGCAAGGTGATCCACCGCGAGGGCGTGGTGCGCGTCATCTGCACCAATCCGAAGCATAAGCAGCGGCAGGGATAGAGGAGTAATAAATGGCGCGTATTGCAGGTGTCGACTTACCAGCGAAGAAGCGGGCTGAAATCGGGCTCACGTATATCTACGGCATTGGGCGGACCCGTTCGCTCTCGCTGCTGCACCGGGCCGGTGTGGATGCCAACAAGAAAGTTGCCGACCTGACCGAGGACGAGGTCAACAAGATTCGTACGTTGATCGAGAACGAAGGCGCGGTGGAAGGCGACCTGCGCAAGGAAATTTCGATGAACATCAAGCGGCTCATCGAAATGGGCTCCTACCGGGGCGTGAGACATCGCCGCGGGCTGCCGGTTCGGGGCCAACGGACGCATACCAATGCCCGTACGCGCAAGGGTCCACGGCGCGCCACCATCGCCGGCAAGAAGAAGTCGGCAGCCAAAACGTAAGAGAACACCATAAGGATTCCAGATGGCCAAAGCTCCGGAAAAAAAAGCAACCAAGAAAAAGACCTTCAAGAAAAAAGAGAAGAAGATCGTGTCGACCGGGCTGGTGCACGTCCAGGCGTCGTTCAACAATACGATCGTGACCTTTACGGATTTGATCGGCAACGTACTGGCCTGGTCGAGTTCGGGATCACTCGGGTTTCGAGGATCCAGGAAGGGAACTCCGTTCGCCGCCCAGCAGGCATCCTTGACGGCCGCTAACAAGGCCAAGGAATACGGGCTGCGGTCGGTGGAAGTTAGAGTGAGCGGTCCGGGCGCCGGCCGTGAATCGGCTGTGCGCGCCTTGGCTACCGCGGGAATTGAAGTTAAGTCGATTAAGGATCGGACGCCGATACCGCATAACGGTTGCCGGCCCCCGAAACGCCGGCGCGTTTGACGCTGGCTTTGAGTAAGCAGGACGAAGGCTCTTCGAGAGCCGTAAACTGCACCTTTTGAATTGAGGAAGGTATTGAAAGCGAATGGCTAAATATATTGGCCCCGTCTGCCGGCTCTGCCGGAGAGAGGGGATGAAGTTATTTTTGAAAGGGGAGCGCTGCCACACCGAAAAGTGCGCTATCGAGAAGCGCAATTTTGCTCCCGGCCAGCATGGCAAGGATCGCAAGCCCAAGCTGGTTGGTTACGGGCTGCAGTTGAGGGAAAAGCAGAAGGCTCGCCGCTATTATGGTTTGCTCGAAGGCCAGTTCCGCAACCTGTTCGAAAAGGCTTTCGCTACCAAAGGCGTTACCGGCGAACATCTGTTGAATTCGCTGGAACGGCGTCTGGACAATGTGGTGTATCGCATGGGCCTTGGCACCAGCCGTAATCAGGCGCGCCAATTGGTCCGGCACGGCCATGTATTGGTGAACGGCCGCAAGGTGAACATACCGTCGTTTGCAGTGAGCCCCAACGACGTTCTGGAAGTTCGCGAGAAAAGCAAGAACAATCCGACCATCCTGGCTGCCCGCGATGCCACCGCGCATGCACCTTCGCCCAACTGGCTGGAGGTGGACCGCGATAACCTCAAGGGCCGGATGATCGCGCAGCCGAAGCGGGAAGAGCTTGTACAGATACAACTGAATGAGCAGTTGATCGTCGAGCTGTATTCTAAGTAAACCGTTCCTCGTTTCTCGTTTCTCGTTTCTCGTTCGCAAAGGTGAGCGCTCGGGAAACGGAACGAGAAACGAGAAACGAGAAACGAGAAACGGATTTTATGTTTAAAGGATTTCAAAAGCCCAAGAGATTGGTTGCCAATACCGAGACGCTAACTGAGCGTTACGGAATGTTCACCGCTCAACCGTTCGAGCGCGGATTCGGGTCCACCATCGGAACTGGATTGCGCCGCGTGTTGCTGAGCTCCATCGAAGGCGCCGCCATTACCTCGGTGCGTATCGAAGGCGTGGCGCACGAATTCAGTCCCATCCCAGGCGTGGTGGAAGACGCCACCGACATCATCCTCAATCTTAAGCAGGTACCTTTCAAGATGATCGGTGAGGGTACTCGCGTGGCCAGGCTGAAGATAGACCGGCCGGGACAAGTGTTGAGCGGGCAGATTGAGACCGACGCCGACGTCGAAGTGTTGGATCGCAACATGCCGATTGCAACCGTGGGCGAAAGCGGCAAGCTGAACATCGAGATGCGCCTGAAATCGGGGCGGGGCTATGTGGCTGCCGACCGCAACTACGACGAGGATCTGCCGCTTGGATACATCCCCATCGATTCGGTGCATTCGCCGGTGCGTAAAGTCAATTTCACGGTAGAAGCCGCGCGCCTGGGCCAGACGACCGATTACGACAAACTCACTATTGAAGTGTGGACCAACGGAGCTATCTCACCGCAGGACGCCATCGGCCAGGCGTCCAAGCTGCTCAAAGACCACATGAGCATCTTCATCAACTTTGAAGAGCTGCCGGAGACAGCCGAAGAACCGGCCGAGCGCGCGCTGAACCAGATGAACGAAGTGCTCAACCGCTCGGTGGAAGAGCTGGAATTGAGCGTGCGGTCCTACAACTGCTTGAAGAATGCGAACATTCAGACCATAGGCGATTTGGTGCAAAGGACCGAGGCCGAGATGCTGCGCACCAAGAATTTCGGCCGCAAATCGCTGAACGAGATCAAAGAAATTCTGTCGAATCTAGGCCTGGGCTTCGGAATGAAGTTTGACGCCCAGGGTCGCCTGGTGCCGGCTCCTGGCGGGTCCTCGCTTCCGCACTACGGCGGATCCGAGCTTGATATCGAGGACGAAGAACCCGAGCAAGAAGAGGCAACCGAGTAGCCATGCGCCACAAAGTCGACGGATACAAGCTAAAACGCAACGTGGCGGCGCGCAGGGCGTTGCTGCGCGGCTTGGTGACCAGCGTCATCGATCAGGAACGCATCATCACCACCGTTCCCAAAGCCAAGGCCGCGAGACCTCTGGTGGATAAAATGATCACGCTAGCCAAAGAGGATACGCTGCACGCGCGGCGTCAGGCGGCCGCGTTCCTGATGACTCCAGCCTCGCTGAAGAAGCTCTTCGATAAGCTGGGAACCCGCTTTGGGCAGCGCAACGGTGGCTATACGCGCATCGTGCGCCTAGGCTTCCGCAAAGGTGACGGCGCAGAGCAGGCCATGCTCGAGCTGGTAGGTTCCGAGTTGGTCAAACGCGCCGCCGAACGCGCCAAGCGCCGCGAAGACCGTCTGCAGGCCGTGAAAGAGGGCCGCCATGATGAAGAGGGCGGCGAGCCTGAGGAGAAGTCCTAAGAAGATCTAGGCCGCAAATGAACGCGAATAAAACAATTTGCGTTCATTCGCGTTTATTCGCGGCCAGAACAATCCCCGCAGCCACCAGGCTTACGCCGAAGCCCGCCAGAACATCCACAGCATAGTGATAGCGGCCATAAACTGCGGCCACGGACACACTCACCGCGTAGATCAGCATTCCCCATCCGTAACGTTTTCGCTCCGGCAGGTACAGCAGCAGGGCCCAGCCAGCGGAAAATGCCGAGGACACATGCGCGCTTGGGAACACACTGGAGTGGATGCCGTAGCCATTCACGATCCACAGATTGAATCGGCGGAGCGCGGTCATCACGTTGGGCAAGTCGCTATCGCCGAAAAGCGTCCGCGGCGGCTGCGATAGAAAATACGGGAATAGCGCGTATGCCATCAGTGTACCCATCACGTACAAGAACAGCACCTGGTTTACGCGATTGCGGTCGTGCTCGATATAGAGGGCCGCAACCGTGAATGGCCCGACGGCGTAAACCAGCAGGTAGCAAAATTCCAGACAGCTCGGCAGTAGTCCGCCCAGCGATTCGACGGCACGCTGAAAACCCCAACCATAGAGCAGGGATCGGTCCCACTCAATCCATCGGAACTCCAAGTGGTGATCCCATGCAAGCGGTGTGAACCAGTCCATTTCCCGGTACGCCACCAGCGTAAGAACCAGCGGAGCCCAATCGCGCGCGATACTGAAAAATTTGTGGTTGCCGTGCGATTCGCCATATACAAGCACGGCCACCAGAGCCATCGCCAGCAACAGCACTAAAGCCGGCCAGCGCGAGGCAGGGATCAACGCTACGTAGCTGAAATAGCCGATTAGCAGCCACTCCGTAGAACGCAGCGCTTTCACTCGTTCGTCAGAATAACACTTTGAAACTTACGGATATCTGGTTCCCAGCAATTGAGCGAAGCCGGCGCAGCTCTTGAGTTTGGCGGCCGCAACGGCTCTCAATACTCGCGCCGATCCTCGAACTTGTAAATCGGGCACGCGGTCGATCAGGGCTTTGATGGTTGGGCCTTGGCAATCCACGGCTGTGAAACGGTCAATATCGGAAGCGCCGAGCACTGCGAAGGTCAAGGCGTTCATGCCGTCGCTTAATTGCGCGTGTGCATCCGCGCCACGATCCAGCAGCAGGTTCACGATGTCTGTGTAACCGTAGCCGGCCGCCATCATCAGCGCGGTGCTTCCGTCAGCGCCGCGGCCATTCACGTCAGCCCCGGCGTCCAGCAGTGCATTGACGGACCCTTTCTGGTTCTTGTGGATGGCATGCATCAGCGGCGTCCAGCCATTTACGCCGGCTCGCTGGTTGGGATCGGCGCCCTGCTTTACTAGCGCTGGAATCAGGTCGACGCGGCCATCGCGGGCGGCTTGGATCAGGGAGGGCGGGCTGGTTTGGGAACCGCAGCTCGCCAGCAGTAAGGTAAGGCTGAGCAGGCCAATTCGTGGCATGCTCAATACTACAGTAAAGTACTTTACGTTGTCAAGGCAAGCCGGAGGCTTGCCCTACGCGGATCAGGTGTTCGGCATGCTTGAGTGCTTCGGGCGTCACGCGCTGGCCGGAGAGCATGCGGCCGATCTCGCGGGTCCTGGCCGGGCCGGTCAACTCTTCGATTTCGGCGATGGTTCGCCCCTTCACCTCGCGCTTTTCGACAAAATAGTGATGGTCGGCGAATCCGGCTACCTGCGCCAGGTGTGTTACGCACAGCACCTGGTTCGATCCGGAAAGTTTCTTGAGACGGCGGCCCACTGCCTCCGCCACGCCTCCGCCGATGCCGCTATCGATCTCATCGAAAACCAGGGTTCGCTGGGCGGTGTTCGCGCGCGCCGGACGTCCGGCCGAAGTTTTCAAGGCCAGTGCGATGCGCGACAGCTCGCCGCCGGATGCTACTTTGTCCAATGGACGCGGCTCCTCGCCGGCGTTGGCCGAGATGAGAAACTCCACGCGATCGGCCCCCTGCGCGGACCAGCTCGCAGGCCGCAGTTCAATTCTAAAAACCGCGTTCTCGAGTGCCAAAGAACCCAGTTCGCCTTCCACTTTTCGAGTGAGCTTTTCGGCGGCCGATTTGCGCAGTTTGGTGAGCGACGCAGCAGCTTCGCGATAGGCCTCGCTCGAACGCGCGACGTCCTGCTCAAGCTTCAGCTTCCGTTCTCCGGCTGTTTCGACAGCGTTAATTTGCTCACGAACGTTCTCGAGAAACGCCAGGACCTCGGCGACGCTCGATCCGTACTTGCGCTTTAAACGATCGATCAATTCCAGACGCGACTCGACGTGCTCCAGGCGATCCGGGTCAGCCTCCAGCCGGTCCAGATAATCGCGAATCGCGTAGGACGCTTCGTCCACGCCGATGGCTGCGGATTTTAGTGTTTCGAGAACCGGCGCCAGGCTGGCATCGATCCGCGAGAGGTCTTCCAGCTTCTTCATGGCCGTACGAACTTGCGCGGAGGCGCTCTCGGGCAAGTCGTATAGCGCAGAATAGGCGGCGTCAGCGTTCTCCTGCAAGCGCGCGATATTTTTCAACACCAGCCGCTCGTTTTCGAGCTCAACATCCTCGCCCGGCTTCAAAGCCACGGCTTCAATTTCTTTTCGCTGGAAGCTCCACAAATCCGCAAGCCGAAGTTTTTCCTGCTCGGATTTTTCCAGCTCGGAGAGCTCGCGTTGGAACTGGTGCCACTGACGGAAAAAATCGGAGACCCGGTCCCTTGCTTCATCCAAGCCGGCGAATTCGTCCAGCAGTTCCAGTTGCGACTCCGGTGAAAAAAGCTGCTGCTGCTCATGTTGGCCGTGGATGTCGCCCAGGAACGGCGCGAGTTCGCGAAGTAGCGCTACCGTTACCGGGCGATTACCGAGGAAGGCGCGCGATTTGCCCCCGGCCAGAACTTCGCGCTCGATCAGCAGCTCGCCATCTTCTACAGGGACGCCCGCATCCTCTAGCAGCGTCCGGCAAGCGGCTTGCTGGGGCGTTTCGAAGATGGCCGAAATCCGGGCTCTATCGGTATCGGAACGGACCATGTCGGCCGAGGCGCGGCCTCCTAAGACCAAGCCAAGTGCATCCACCACAATGGATTTGCCGCTTCCGGTCTCACCGGTCAGCAGGTTCAGCCCGGCGTGGAAGCGGACGCGGACGCGCTCCACCACGGCATAGTTCTCGACAACCAGTTCCAGCAACACTCGATGAAATTATAGTTGGTTTTGCTCCGTCTAAATGTTGGCCGTGAATGCATTTGCACCCGGCGGGCTGAATACTGTAAAACAGAATAGGATACTTTTGTTTTTTAGGGCGCGAAACAAGAGCAGCCGCACGCTATGATGGTTGAAGTGACTGGAAAGGAGCTTGGTTGATACTACCGCACGTGGGCGGGCTTTTCCTGCAACTGAGCCTTTGGGACCTGGTTGAACAATCCGGCGGGCTGCCCCGCGTGGTGATGGCGATTCTCGCGATCTTCTCGCTGCTTTCCTGGGCCGTGATCTTTTCCAAGTGGGCGGTGTTCCGCCGCGTGCGCAGCGCCAATCGAGTGTTTCTGCGCGCCTTTCGGAAGGCTGCGAATCTTGATGCTGTAGCCATGGCGAGCGAACAGTTCCGGCATTCACCGCTCGTGACAGTTTTCGATTTTGGATATACCGAAGTGGCGCGCCAGATGAAATCGCGGGGCAGCGTGACCAATCCGGTGGCGCTGGAGCGCACGCTGCAGTTGGGCATGAGCGAAGAGCTCACGCGACTGGAGCGCAACATGAGCTTGCTGGCCACCACCGCGACGGTATCGCCGTTCATTGGACTGTTCGGAACGGTGTGGGGCATCATTGACGCGTTTCAACAATTGTCCACGGCGGGCGCGGCCAGCCTGCGCGCCGTCGCGCCTGGAATTTCCGAGGCGTTAATCACAACGGCCTTGGGCTTGGCGGCCGCCATTCCCGCCGCTGTTTTTTACAATATGTTCGGAACGGCCATCAAGGAATTTGGCGCGCGCATGGAAGACTTCATGCTGGAGTTCATGAACATGCTGGATAGAAGCTTCGAGTAAATCACTATGGCTTTTTCAGCCGGTAGTACGTCGAACGGAGGAAGGCGCGGCCGATTCCGCGGGACGACGTCGCTCGCGGAGATCAACATTGTCCCGCTGGTGGACGTGGTGCTGGTGCTGTTGATCATCTTCATGCTGACGGCGCACGTCATGGAGTTTGGCCTCGAGGTGGAAGTTCCGAAGGTGAAGCCCGTCAAGGAAGACGTCCAGGACTTGCCCGTCATCGAAATGAACAAGGAAGGCGCCACCTTTCTGAACGGCAAGGAAATAAATATCAACTCGATGGCGACCACCATCCGTCAGCGCTACAAAGGCGCGAAGGCAGTTTATCTGCGGGCAGATCGCAGAACAACATGGGATCCGATCGCGCAAGTGATTGCCACTCTCGGCGAAGCCAAGCTGGGAGTCAACGTGGTGACACAACCGGAAGACATGACCGGCAAGAATCGAAAATAGGATGTGGACGCACACGGACATTCTCGATCAACAAGAATCGTTGCGAGGGCCGTTTGTGCAATCGGTAGCGCTGCACGCGGCCGTGGCGGGACTGCTCGTCGTTTCGACCATTAGCTTCCAGAGCAAGCGAGAGGTATGGGGCGGTGCCACGCGTACCGGTGACTCGGTGGTCATCACGCCGGTGCATAACGTTCCGCTGCCGTCGCACAACGGACGTGTCAACCGAGTGGCAAACGATACCGAATCGCAGGTCCAACAAGCGCCCAAGCCGGAGCCGAAGAAGCAGGTGAAGGTTCCGGAGAAGGCCATTCCGCTGAAGAGCCGGCAAGTCAAGAAGCAGCTGCAGCAACAAGCGCAGCAGCGCTATCGGCCGGAGCCGTTGCGTGAGAACCAGGTCACTGCCGCCGAAGCGCCCGCCGCGCGGTCACCAATTTTCCAGAAACCAGGCGGTGCCGTTGGTTTGGGGCAGAACAACACGCTTGGCAACCGTTTTGGCGCGTACGCGGATCTGGTGGCCCAACGCGTGACCGAAAAGTGGCAGAACAGTGCTCTGGCCGGACAAACCGCTCCCATAGTGATAATCACGTTCGACATTCAGCGTGATGGGTCCGTCAGAAATGCTAAAGTTGCCCAGCGTAGCGGTAACAGCACGCTGGATTACTCGGCCCTGCGCGCAGTCATGGACGCGGCGCCATTTCCACCCCTTCCTTCCGATTTCGACCGGAATGAAGCCAATGTTGAACTGCAGTTTCAATTACAACGATGAAACGATCTATTATTCTCCTCTGCAGTGTTCTCTGTATGGGCGCGTTCGCGCAGATCAAAGAAGTCATCCGCGGCAACCCCGGCGAGAAACTCCCCATCGCCGTCCCTGATTTCCGCGGCGCGGGCGATGCGCAGAATTTCATGAACACCTTCAACGGCACGCTGTGGAGCGAGTTGCAGAACTCGGGCCAATTGAAGATGATTCCGAAGACCACCTATCCGTTGACCATTCCACAGCAGCCCTCAGATTTCCGGCCGCCTTTGAATGGCAAGAGTCAAGGACCATGGCTCTCGGATTGGTCCGGGCCTCCCGTCAACAGCCACTACCTGGCCTTCGGATACACGGCCACGCAGAATGGGCAACTGGTTCTCTACGGCTGGCTCTACGACGTCCAGCAGGCCAATCCCAGTTCGTCGCAATTGCTGGCGAAGGTTTATGTGGGATCGCCGGATGAAGCGGGCTCGAAAAAGATCGCGCAGGAGTTTGCGGCCGACATCCTGAAATTATTTGGCGCGGGAAGTCTGATGGGCACCCGCATCTACTTCATGTCGGACCGCACCGGCCACAAAGAAATCTGGTCCATGAATTACGACGGCTCCGATCAGAAGCAGTTCACATCCTACCGGACCATTACTACATTCCCAGTGGTTTCGGCGGATGGAACCAAAATCGCATTTACCACTTATCCCATGCGGCCTGCTTCGCCGGGTCATCCTGCGACGGAAGATCAGCCTAAGATCTACGTGCACTCGCTCGAAACGGGAAGGAAGCTGGTTTATCTGAACCAAAATGCATCCATGAACGCTGCATCCGACTTCATGCCGGACAACCGGCATCTGCTCATTTA
This sequence comes from Bryobacterales bacterium, assembly GCA_003166875.1. Classification (GTDB taxonomy): domain Bacteria; phylum Acidobacteriota; class Terriglobia; order Bryobacterales; family Bryobacteraceae; genus Palsa-89. The sequence goes on from PMUN01000044.1 coordinate 22,448, forward strand.
TTCCACCGCCGCCGGTAGCGTGTCCCAGATCTTCATGACCGACATTGATGGCGGAGGCTTTCATCGCATCACCAATACCAGATCGCTCGAAGTGGAAGCCAAGGCGAATCCGAAGACCGGCGCGGACATCGTATTCACGTCGGGGCGCGGAGGTACACCGCAAATATATAGAATGAATATAGACGGCACGGACGTCGCCCGCCTGACTAGTGGCGAAGGGGACGCGGTGAATCCATCCTGGAATCCGGATGGCCAGCATATAGCGTTTGCATGGACACGCGGGTTCGAGCCGGGAAACTTTAACATTTTTATAATGGATGTAGCCAGCCAGGAGCTCATACAACTTACCCATGGAGCGGGTCGAAACGAGAATCCGAACTGGGCGCCCGATGGCGTCCATCTGGTGTTCTCATCGAAGCGTGGCCGCAGCTCGCAGATTTTCACTATGTTGGCGGACGGCACCGGATTGCAACAGCTCACTACACAAGGTAATAATGAAAAGCCTGTTTGGACCAAGGGAACTCAGTAGACTTGAAGAAGAGGAGATTGTCAGGATGAGCGCAAGTGACAGATTGCATGCTTCCAAGATTGCGGCCGCACTGCTGGTGTTAACGATCGCAGTGGTGGCCCCGGGTTGCAAGAAGAAAGTTCCGCCGCCCCCGCCTCCGCCGCCTACCACGGCCCCGGCGCCGGCGCCCACCGTCGCGAGAGCAGCCATCAATAGCTTCACGGCGGAACCGTCCACCATTGAGAGAGGCCAGTCGTCCACATTGAGCTGGTCCATCAGCAACGCCACCGACATGTCCATTGATCAGGGAATCGGGGCGGTGCAGAGCCGCGGCCAGCGGCAGGTTTTCCCGACGAGTTCAACCACGTACACCTTAACGGCGAACGGACCGGGCGGATCCGACACTCGGACCGTAACAGTGTCTGTGAACACGCCGCCTCCGCCTCCGCCGCCGGCGCCCACAGGTCCGCGGCTATCCAGCGCTGAGATGCTGCAGCAACAGTCGCAGGATGCTTACTTCGATTACGACAAGAGCGATATCCGCGCCGACGCGAGGGACGCGCTGACCCGGGATGCCGGCGTGTTGAAGCAGATATTCACGCAGGATCCCAACTTCACCGTGGTGGTGGAGGGGCACTGCGACGAGCGCGGCTCGGCCGAGTACAATCTCGCTCTAGGCGACCGGCGCGCCAGCGCTGCCAAGGACTTTCTGGTGCAGTTGGGGGTAGCCGGCGACCGTATCAAGACCATCAGCTATGGAAAGGAACGGCCGCAGTGTACCGAAGCCAACGAGGAGTGCTGGCAAAAGAATCGTCGCGCACATCTTTCGGCCGGCCAGTGAGGTAGTTAAGAAACAGCGGGCGCCGGCTAATGGGGCGGGCGCCTGCTTCACATCACAGGAGTTGCTATGAGCTTGTCCCGCACCACCGTGGCGTTTTTGGCGCTCGCGCCGTTCGCGTTTGGCGCAAGCAAAGAGATTCTGGAATTGCAGCGCGATGTGGCCATGCTCCAGGAGCAGGTCCGTCTAATGAAGAGCGCTCAAGACGAAAAATTTGCTGCAATGCTGGCGTTGGTCCAACAGACCCTGGAGAGCGTGAATCGGACCAATACTACGTTGGCGGTGATGGAAAACAAATTCAACGACACCATGAAGCAGCAGCAGCTCAGCGTCTCACAACCGGTGGCGAGCGTCGGTCAGAAGCTGGATCAGATGTCGGAGGATTTTCGCGCGGTGCGCGAGTCCGTGCTGGATATGAACACTCGGATGGGCAAGCTGGATGCCAAGATGGCTGACTTGCAGAATCTGATCAACACCATCCAGCGCCCAGCGCCACCGCCTCCCGGCACGTCGCCGTCTTCCGGAGAAACCACTCAGGCACCCTCCGGCCCACCGGCTGGCATGCAGGCCGGGGACACGTACACCAACGCCTTCCGCGACTATCGGGGCCAGAAGTATGACCTCGCTCTGCAGGAGTTCAGCGACTATCTGAAATATTTCTCGAAGACTGACCTCGCACCAAATGCGCAATACTACATCGGCGACATCTACTATCGCAAGGGCGATTACGAGAATGCATTGCAAGCCTTCGATGCGGTGCTTGAGCACTACTCCGAGAACTCCAAGACTCCCGACTCGCACTTCATGAAGGGCATGAGCCTGCGGAAAATGGAGAAGCGCGATGCTGCGGCCCGCGAATTCCGCGATGTGTATGCCAAGTACCCAGACTCCGAAGTTGCCGCTTCAGCCAAAGAGCAGTTGAAGCAAATGGGGCTCTCGGTAGGAGCTACTCCGAAGCGCAAACGAAGTTGAGCGATCCCGCGGCTACAGAATCCGTCTCAAATTACGCCGATCTCGCGGCGCTGATCGAGTACGCGTTGACTCGATCGGAACTGTCTGAAGCGGATGTCGCGCGAGCTTGCGAACTCGCCAAGCAGCACGGCGTAGCAAGCGTGATGGTTCGACCCTCGGATGTGGACCTGGTGGCCCGTTGGATGACCGGCTCGGGAGTGCGGCTGGGGGCAATCGTCGATTCACCGCATGGATATTCAACTACGGCTGCCAAAACCTACGCGGCCCGGGATCTGTTGCGGCGCGGTGTCCAGGAAATCGATACTGTTATCAATACCGGCAAGCTGGTGTCGCGGCAGTTTCAGTATCTGGAGATCGAGCTGCTGCAAATGGCCGATGCCTGCCATCAATCGGCCGCATTGCTCAAGGTAAACCTCGAAAGCGAATTCCTCACCGAGGAGTTGAATATCATCGCCTGCCGGATCGCACGGCGCGCGGGCGCCGATTATATCGGCACCAACAAGCTGGAAGACGTCCCCCTTTTGTTAGGCCATGCCCGCGACCGCTTGAAAATCAAATGCCACGGCCAGATCGGCGATCTGGAGGCAGCGCTCGCTTTCAGGGAGGCCGGGTGTGCGCGGATTGAGATCGCGGAACCGATTTCCATTCTAGAGGCTTGGAAAGCGCGCTGCGGCGGCGGGGCTGGGGGCTAGGGACTAGGGGCTCCTGAACGCTCGCAGTCCCCAGTCCCAAGTCCCCAGCCCCGAGCAGTGTGTTATCCTGTGTCCCTCCCGCAGTCATGCCGCATTCAACTTTTTTTCCGCGCATCTGCATCGCGATGGGCTTTCCGGATGCGCAGAAGCTGCTCGAACATGCCCGCCGCGAGGCGGATGCCGGAGAATCGTTTTTCGAATTCCGGTTGGACCATCTGGCCACGCCGGAGCAGGGCATCGGGGTCATCCGGAAGTTTCTCGCGACACATCCGGACTGCCGCATCCTGGCCACCTGCCGCCGTCATCAGAATCACGGGAAATATAACGGCAGCGTGGAAGAGCAGATCCGCGTGTTGAATGCGGCCATCAACGCCGGCGCTTGTGGGGTGGACATCGAGATTGAGAGCGCGGAAAACGTGGCGAGTGGCCTGGATAGCTTTCGCAGTCAGGCGCGGCTGATCCTTTCCTATCACAACTACCAGGGAACGCCGTCGCCCGAAGTAGTGCTGCGGCGCATGCTGCGCATTCCGGCGGATGGTTATAAGATTGTCACCACCGCGCGCAAACCGTCTGACAACTACCGCGTGCTGGCTCTCACGAAATCGCATCCGCGGACGCCGTTGATTGTGCTGGCTATGGGAGAGGCCGGCTTTCCGACGCGAGTGCTATCCACTGCCTGGGGAGGATTGTTCACCTACGCCGCGCCGAACGCCTCAGAGGGAACGGCCAGCGGCCAGGTGAGTGCGCGGCTGCTGCGCCACTTGTATCGCGCGGAGAAATTTTCTCACTCGGCCAAGATCTATGGCGTCATCGCCGATCCGGTGCGGCACTCCATTTCACCCGCGGTTCACAATCGTGCATTCCAAGCGCATCGGCTGGATGCCGTATATCTTCCGTTCCTGGTGCAAGGGACGCAGTTGAAGGATTTCTTCATCCTGGCGGAGAAACTGCCGGTGGCCGGCTTCAGCGTCACTATTCCTCACAAACAGAAGGTCCTGCGCTATCTGGATGTAGTGGATCCGCTGGCGCGCCGCATTGGCGCGGTGAATACCATCTGGCGAAAATCCGGGAAATGGCGGGGAACCAACACGGACGCGGAAGCCATCACGATTCCGCTCGCGCGCAAGTTGAGGCTTCCGAAATCGTCCATTCTTTTGGTGGGCAATGGGGGCGCGGCTCGCGGCGCGGCTTATGCGCTGATGGAGAGCGGAGCGAAAGTGTCCATCGTTGGCCGTAATCCGGATCGTGTGCGATCGCTCGCTAAGGCCTGCGGCGCTGAGCCTCTGCTGCGCGAGCAAATTCAGGCGCGCAAGTTCGATGCCCTGGTACATGCCACGCCATTGGGCATGTATCCACATGTGGACGGATGTTTTTTCAAGGATTCGATTCCCGCGGAGTTGGTCTTCGACATGGTGTACAACCCGCTCGAAACCGCGCTTGTGCGCCGCGCCACCGAGCAAGGACTGACGGTGATCTCGGGGCTTCAAATGTTCCTGGAACAGGCCGCGCGGCAGTTCGAAATTTGGACTGGGTCATCGGCCCCGCGGTCGGTGATGGAAAAGGCGGCGCAGGAAGCGTTAGCTACCGGTTTCTAGTTATTCGTTTCTCGTTTCTCGTTTCTCGTTTCTCGTTTCTCGTTTCTCGTTTCTCGTTCTTGTCTCCGAGAGGAACTATAATAGTCCCAAATGTCTACTAAGCTTACTCGACGCGAACTTGCCCTGGTAGTCTCAACATCGGCGGTCCTGCTCGCGCAGGCGCCGGTGCCGCTGCCTTCGAATCCGGACGAGGAGTTGAAGGCGGTGAAGGACACCATCCAACAGAATTCGCAAGCGCTGGCTAAGTTCGACTTGCCGATGTCCACCGAGCCGGCCGTGCATTTCAGAGCGTAAAGGACTCGAATGGCAGCCTCCATCCCGGACGACATTTTCTTTGCCAGTATCACCGAGATCAACCAGAAGCTCAAGGCTAAGGAATTCTCTGCTGTTGAGCTGACCAAGGCTTTTTGCGGCCGACTGGAGCAACTGGGGCCGCGCTATAACGCGCTGGCATTGTCGCTGCGTGTGCCAGCCTTGAAAGCCGCCAAGGACGTGGATGGCGATCTGAAGCGCGAGCGTTATCGCGGTCCGCTGCAAGGGATTCCATTCGGCGCCAAGGATCTGCTGGCCTACGCAAAACATCCCACCACTTGGGGCGCTCGTCCGTATGCCGGCCAGGTCTTCGATTACAACGCAACGGTGCTGAATAGGTTGACCAAGATCGGCGGCATTTTGACGGGCAAGCTGGCCATGGTGGAACTCGCCGGGGGACCCAGCTATCGCTACGCCAGCGCTTCGATGACCGGGCCTGGGCTGAATCCCTGGGATCCGACGCGCTGGTCTGGTGGTTCTTCGAGCGGATCCGGAATCGCGGTTGCCGCTGGCCTGGTAACGTACGCGCTTGGTTCGGAGACATCCGGATCGATCCTGACGCCTGCGGCTTTTTGCGGCGTTACAGGATTGCGTCCAACTTATGGATTGGTGAGCCGCCACGGTGCGATGGCGCTATCGTGGACGCTGGATAAGATCGGTCCGCTGTGCCGGTCCGCTGAAGATTGCGGCCTGGTTCTGCATGAAATAGCGGGGGCGGACGCAGACGATCCCGCGTCGGCAGGCAAGAGCTTTTACTACGCGCCGGAATTCGCCCGCGATTTGAAAGAAGTCAAGGTGGGATTCGCACCCGTGGATTTTTCGGAGTGGGCTGACCCTGCGGCGCGTCCCGACTTCACTAAGGCGCTCGAGACGGTCCGTTCTTTGGGCGTGCAACTGGTAGAGACCAAGCTTCCCGAGTTTCCTTACGGTCCGGTGATCGGCACCATCATCTCGTCCGAGGCCGCAGCGATTTTTGAGCCCCTTATTCAAAGTGGAAATGTGGATCAGTTGGCCGATCAGAAGCAAATTGCCGGACTAAAGGCCGGCCTCGAAATTCCAGCCAAGGATTATTTAAAGGCTATGCGGATACGGAGCCTGATCCAGGAGGCGATGCGCGTTCTATTCGACGATTTCGACGTGCTGCTGGCGCCCGCTCGCCTCGCACCCGCGCAGAAAATCACGCAACCGTTGGATCGTCCATCGAGTGATCGGCCCACGCCGAAGGAGCACGGCCTCACAGCTCTTATCCCCGCCGGAAATTTAGCTGGTCTGCCGGCGTTGTCGCTACCGTGTGGTTTTGCGGATGGAATGCCGATGGCGATTCAATTGGTCGGCCGGCCGTTTTCCGAGAATCTGCTGCTTACAATCGGGAAGTTTTTCCAGGAACGCACGGATTGGCATAAGCGGCGGCCGAAGTTGTAGCGCGCGCACTCCTGCGTGCAGCGTTCACACTCTTGTGAACGCGCTGGATCTTTTCCGAGCACTTGTGTTCGCAGGAGTGCGAACACGGCACGCAGAGTGCGTGCGCCACGATTCACACCCCCGACACGACCGCTCTTAGGATTGCAGCGCCCATCGCGCCGGTCAATGCTGGCATCCACGCTGTCCGGAAACCGCGCTGCTGATACTCGCTGTCTACCGCGTGATAGCCCAGGTACACAAATGCTCCCGCGGCAACCGACAAAAAAGCAACGGTCCACTGTGGCGCCAGACGATCCGCGAGCAGCATCGCCACGCCGCCTCCAGCCAGCATCATCGCTTGCGAGGCAGCGGCGCCCAACATGGCCCGCCATTCCGTGCCGAGCGCGGCAATCAGAAGCGCGCCGAGCGCCAAGCCCTCCGGCAGTTTGTGGACTCCGATGCCCACCAGGAACGCAACCTTGAGACCCTCAAAGCCCTTTTGCTGTGACACCGCCAGGCTCCAGCCGTCGAAAAAACTGTGGAGGCCTGAGGCGATCAGCAACGGCGCCGCGAAACCGTGCAGGCTCCGGCTACAGTCTTCGTGATGGTGCGTGTGGGAACAGGTGGGGCACACCGGATACAAGTAGCGGTCAATTAGAAAGAGCAGCGAAAATCCGGCGATCAGGCCCGCGCACGCTCCCAACCAACCATCGCGTTCGGCGATTTCCGGAAGGATCCAGAACAGCGCGATACCAACCAGCAGCCCTCCACTGAAAGGCAGGATGCGCCGCGAAACGGACGGAATTTCGGCCAGCCGCATTCCCGCAAACGCTCCCGCTAGCGTGAGCAGGAACAGACCAATCAGGATTGCGTATAGGCTAGTCAATCCTTTACTCTAGAACACTGGATGCGCGGAATCACGCGGCGGGAGATGGCTTTGGGATTGGCGGGCGCTGTCGTAGGGTCCGGGGAGGCAGCGCAGCCCAAAATCGCCATTACAATCGACGACTTCTACTGGAAGCAGATTCCACAAGACGGCGCTCAGCGGGCAAACCAGCGGCTTCTGGACGCGCTGGCGCGGCACTCCAATCTGAAGGCAGCGATTTTCGTATGCGGGGAGCATGTGGATAATGAGACCGGCCGGCGATTGGTCCACACCTGGAGCGACGCCGGTCATTTGATTGGCAATCACTCTTACTCGCACCTTTCGTATAACGACGCGGAGGTGAGTTTTGCTAAATTCAGCGACGATCTGCTGCGCGGAGAGCACTTCATCAGCGGGCTTCCGGGTTTCCAGAAGATGTTCCGCTTTCCGTTCCTGAAAGAGGGCGAAACAGCCGCCAAGCGAGATCAGATGCGCGCTTTTTTGACGAAGCACGGTTACCGCAACGGACACGTCACCATCGACGCGTCTGACTGGTACTACGATCAACGGCTGCGAGCGCGTCTCGAGCAGAATCCGGCGACGGATCCACGGCCATACCGCGATCCATATCTTGCGCATCTCTGGGATCGCGCCACGTATTACGATGGGCTGGCGCAAAGCATGACGGGCAGGACCATTTCGCACACCATCCTGCTGCACTATACGCTGCTCAATAGCCTGTTCCTTGACGACGTGCTGACCATGTTCGAGGCCAAAGGTTGGAAGTTGGTCAACGCGCAGACGGCATATCAGGACCCTGTGTTTTCGAACCTCCCGCGCATTGTTCCGGCGGGCGAAAGCCTGATCTGGGCGATGGCGAAGGAGTCCGGCCAGTTTGAGGGGAAGCTGCGCTATCCGGGCGAAGAAGGCGAATACGAGAAAGACAAGCTCGACCGGTTAGGGTTGTGAATGGCGTGCTATGATCGTTCGGGCTATGGCAGGAACCAGCAATCCGGTAGCGATCGACCTTGAGCAGCACCTGGCNNCCGCAAGGGCTCGGACCAAGCAGCTGTCCAAGCCATGCGCCGGGCCTTCGAGACTGTTCCTATCGCGGGCAACATCGTGATCGGCGAGGGTGAACGAGACGAAGCTCCTATGCTGTACATCGGAGAACCGGTGGGCGCTCCACCGCCGGACGGCGTGCAATATCCGGCCATCGACATCGCGGTGGATCCGCTGGAAGGGACCAATCTCTGCGCCACTGGCGCTGCGAATTCCATCGCCGTACTGGCAGCGTCTGAAGCGGGCGGCTTGCTCCACGCGCCGGACTGCTACATGGAAAAGATCATCGCCGGTCCTGCCTCGCAGGGCGCGTTAGATATCGATGCTCCGGTGGTGGACAATCTCCGGGCAATTGCGCGGCGTCTGGAGCGCCACGTGATGGACCTGGTGGTGATCGTGTTGGACCGGCCGCGTCACGAAAAGCTAATCGCCGATATTCGCCAGGCTGGAGCGCGCATTCGCCTGATCGGGGACGGCGATCTTTCGGCCGGCATTGCGGCCGCTGTGCGAGGCACTGGTGTCCACGCTGTAATGGGAATCGGCGGGGCGCCCGAGGGCGTCATCACGGCCGCTGCGTTGCGCTGTCTGCATGGCGAGATGGTGGGACGCTTGGTGGCCGCCAGTCCAGAGCAGGAGGAACGCATGGCGCGCATGGGAATCACCGACCCTCGCAAAGTCTACCGCGCCGAGGATCTTGCCCCCGGTAAGCAAATCATATTCGTAGCTTGCGGAGTAACGCCCGGCAGCCTGCTGCAAGGCGTCCGATTCTTCGGCGACGGTTACCGTACGCATTCGGTGGTAATGACGTCGAATCCCAATAAGGTCCGGTTTCTGGATACGGTGCATGCGACAAGGAAGCCAGGACCAAGAGGCGTTCGCCTCTATTGAACCGGGTTCCGTTATTCGGTTATTCAGTTGTTCGGTTATTCGGTTCGCGTTTCCTGAGGGTTCAGTTAAAGAGGTTCGGCTTCCTCGAACCGATGAACCGAAGAACCGATGGCCGTCAGTTCAGTCGACCCAACCATCGATGTATTGCTTCCAGCTGTCGTGTAATCTCCCCGCGATCCTCCGCCTTCGGCGAGCATTTCAGATACTTCTCCAGATCGCGTTTCGCTGCCACGAACTCGCGTAGATGCAGCCGCGCTACTCCCCGTGTCTTGTAGTAATCTGCGTTCTCCGGGAATGCTTCCACCAGCAGATCCATCACCGCCGCGGCTTTCCCGTATTGCTTCACCCGGAAATAGGCCGAGCGCAGATTATTCAGCATCCGGACCAGGATGTATCGATTGCTGACCGGCGCTAATGTAGAAGGCTCCGTGGACAACTCCACGCCTGTAATCTCGTGGGCTAGTTGGCCGCAATCCTCCGCGATAAGAAGCTTGCCTTGGTGGAAAGGGTCGATGTATGCGGAGTATTCGGCGTCCGAGTATTGCACTACGAAATGTCCAGGCAGGCCGATTCCGAAAACGGGCCGCCCCAGTCTGCGCGCCACTTCGATATAGACCAGCGAAAGAGTGATCGGAATGCCCGTTCTTTGATCCAGGACGACATCCAAACAACTGTTGCCGGGATGATAGTAGTCGGAGTCATTACCGCGAAAGCCGAGTTCGTGAAACAAATAGTCGTTCGCGATACGGACGAACCGGGGGCCGTCCGCGCCGGCAAGTCCGCCCAGGCGCCTGTCAAGCTCGGAGGCAATCCGGTCGAGCATTGTAAGGTAGGGTGCGGGGTCGAGGCCAGGCCGCTCGATAGCCGCCATTTCGAGTGCGGCGGCGTCCAGCGCCACGCCTGGTTCGTCGCGTAAAGCTGCCCGTAACGCCTGCATTCAGCTCCCAGAAGCTCCACTATACCGCCCGGTGTTAATCAGGTGGCCCTATTCAGAGTTTCCCTCGCACGGCCGATAGAAGGAAAGGATGAAATGGATTTTGGCAATTGCCACGTTTACCGGCATCATGTCGGCACAAGCCGTGCCCGCATCCCCGGAGCCTGCCCGCACGACGATGGCCAATGCTATAGAAAGACAGCGCGCGTCCGTTTTGAAGCAGGTGACTTCCGTGACCGGCAAACCAGCCGTGCCCGGCTCGTTCTTCACCGTTCCGTGGGTTGATGGGATGGCTTCCCATTTCGTTCCACCTCCATGTGATCCGATGGCCACAGAGGAACTGGAAAAACTGATCGAGCAAAACGCAAAGGAGCAAGGCGTCAAGTCCGATCTGATTCGCGCGGTGATCAACCAGGAGTCCGGCAGGCGGCCTTGCGCTGTTTCATCCAAAGGCGCTCAGGGCTTGATGCAGCTTATGCCAGCGACGGCGGAAGAACTTGGCGTCGGCGATCCTTTCAATGCCAAGCAAAACGTGGAGGCGGGAACGAAATTGCTAAAGCAGCTGCTGGCCAAGTACAAAGGCGACGTCGCGCTCACCCTGGCGTCCTACAACGCAGGCTCCGGACGTGTGGATCGCGATGGCGGCGTCCCAGACATCCCGGAGACGCTGGGTTATGTAACGCAGATCCTGGCCAGGCTGCCGAAACGTTAAGAGTTTCTAGCCGCGAATGAACGCGAATAAACGCGTTTGTCTTATTTGCGTTCATCCGCGTTCATTCGCGGCCAAGAACCAAATACTCCTGTATTTTCAATAGCAAACGCGCAGCCGCCCCACTCCAGTCCCCGTTAAACCTTTCAACATTTCTGACGATAGATGCTTTGAGGCCCGCGACCAGGATCCGCCCCGCATGCTGGCGAAGACCACAGTAACGCCCCCGTCGTTCGGGGTTCGACCGGCTCCGGCAGTCGCTTTCTTTGAGGCTGAGGAACACAGCGGCCCCCCCTCCACCATTCTTATCGTCGATAGCGAAGAGATCAATCGCAGGTTGCTGAAGGCGATTTTCAAAACCGCTCCGTATCGAATGCTGGAGTGCCGCAGGGCATCGGAGGCGATGGCGCTACTTCAATCGGAAAAGGTCGATCTGGTCATTCTGGATCTGATGCTCCCGGAAATGAGTGGTCCCGAGTTGTGCCGGTGGATGAAGGCGGACCGGCGGACGCAACTGATCCCGGTCCTGATGATCACTAACGTACAGGGCGTGGAAAACGAAATAGTGGGCATCTCTTCCGGCGCGGACGAATTTCTGATCAAGCCTTTGCACCCGGCGGTGGTGCGAACGCGGATACGCGCCATGCTCCGCAACAAGGCGCTCATCGATTCCCTGGAAGAGGCCGAAACCATTCTGTTCGCGTTGGCGCAAACGGTGGAACAACGTGACGTTTATACCGGCCAGCATTGCCAGCGCCTGGCAGTTGCGTCGGTGAGGTTGGGCGAGGCGCTAGGTCTCTCGCATTCCGACCTGACCGCGCTTTATCGCGGCGGCTATCTTCATGACATCGGCAAAATCAGCATTCCGGACGCGATCCTCTTCAAGCGGGGATTGCTTTCGGAGCAGGAGTGGGGCGTCATGCGCAGCCACCCCATCCGTGGCGAGGAGATTTGCCGGCCGATGAAGAGCCTGTGGCCGGTGCTGCCGATCATCCGGAATCATCACGAGCGCTGGGATGGCTCGGGCTACCCGGATGGTTTAGCCGGCGAAGATATCCCGCTGCTGGCGCGCATTCTGCAGGTTGCCGACATCTACGATGCCTTGATTACCGAACGGCCGTACAAGCCGGCTCTATCTCACGAGCAGGCCTTCGCCCTCATGGAAGAAGAGGTCCGCCGAGGCTGGCGCGATCCGGAACTTGTGCCTCTGTTTGTCAGCGCCATTCAAACGAAAATCGCGGCTGACTTGAGCGCCATCGATCCCTCGCTCGAGAACATGAGCATCGAAGTTTCCAGGTAGGATAAACCCAGGCGCTCAATGCCGGCCCTGGAAATTCTGAACCGCAAGATCGTTGCCTGTCACAAATGCCCACGCCTGGTGGAATACCGCGCCCAGATCGCGCGCGTGAAGCGCCGGGCCTATCGCGATTGCGATTACTGGGCGAAACCGGTGCCGGGATTCGGTGATCCGAACGCGCGGCTGCTCCTGATTGGCCTCGCGCCCGGAGCGCATGGGGCCAACCGCACTGGCAGAGTTTTTACGGGTGATAGTTCCGGTGTGTTCCTGTACAGAATAATGTACGAAACCGGCTTTGCGTCGCAGCCTACGAGCATTTCGCGCGACGACGGCCTCACGCTGATCGACGCCTACATCAGCGCCGCCGTTCGTTGCGCTCCACCGGACAACAAACCGCTTCCCGAAGAGATCCGCAACTGCCGTCCTTACCTGGAGCGGGAATTGGAGTTGCTGAAGGACGTGCGGGTGGTGGTGGCGCTAGGCAAGCTAGCGTTCGATGGCTACCTCACGATACTCCGCGATCAAGGGAAAATCGCCCGGCGTGCCGATTTCGTATTCGCTCACGATCGCGAGCATCACCTCGCGCCTGGCCAGCCAACGCTCATCAGCTCGTACCACCCCAGCCAGCAAAACACTTCGACGGGGAAGCTGACAGCGGAGATGTTCCGAGCGGTTTTCGTGCGAGCCAGGAGACATCTGGGCACCGGTCGCTAACGGGCCCGTGAAAAAATCGGCTCAGGCACCGACTCCGTTGAAGACGCGGTCCAAATTATTGATTCCACGCGACCGTCCGCCCCGGCCTGTCCCCTTGCTGACGCGCGGGGCTGCAATTCAGCGTCTTCATCACCTTTGGTGGGCCAGCAGGCCCATGGGAACTCCCTCACGGTCGCGGTTCGGTAACACTCTCTAAACATGAGGCATCTTTCCGAACCGCGAGCGTCAGCGACCGGGTGTTGGATTTTTTTCACGGACCCTAACGAGGCGGTGAATTTTTACTGCGG
>PMUN01000235.1 GCA_003166875.1 Bryobacterales bacterium
TGGACAAGCATTCCACCGGCGGGGTGGGCGATAAAACCAGCTTGATCTCCGCGCCACTGGCAGCGGCAGCGGGCGTGGTGGTGCCGATGATTTCGGGCCGAAGCCTGGGTCACACGGGCGGCACGCTGGACAAGCTGGAATCTATTCCCGGATTCCGGACTGACCTTACCATCGAAGAACTCAAAGGACAACTGGCCAAACATCAACTGGCTTTTATCGGCCAGACGCCGGAGATTGCGCCGGCTGACGGCAAGCTGTATTCGCTACGGGACGCCACGGCGACGGTGGAATCCATCGCGCTGATTGCATCGTCCATCATGTCGAAGAAGCTGGCGGTGGGATTGGACGCGGTGGTGCTGGATGTCAAGGTGGGCACGGGCGCTTTCATGAAGCGGCAGGTGGATGCGCGGCGCTTGGCGCAGATGATGGTGGGCATCGGCCGCCGCATGGACAAGCGCGTACAGGCGCTGATCACGGATATGAACCAGCCGCTGGGTTACGCGGTAGGCAACGCGCTGGAAGTGATGGAAGTTTCGCAGACGCTGCAGAATGCTGGGCCGACGGATTTGACGCGCATCTCGCTAGAACTGGCTGCGCGCATGATTTTCCTGGCGAAAATCACGACCACGCTGGATGAAGCACGCGAGCTGGCGCAGCAGAAATTGCTGGATGGCTCCGGCTACAAGAAATTCAAGGATGTGATTGAGGCGCAGGGCGGGAATCCACAGGTGCTGGACCGGTTTGAGTTGTTGCCCAACGCCACGGGCGTCCGGGAAATCAGCTCACCGCGCGCCGGATACATTAGCGCCATCGATGCCGAGGGGATCGGCAAGGCTTCTTCCCTGATCGGCGCCGGAAGGAACACCAAGGAAGACATCATCGATCCGGCGGTGGGTGTGATTCTGGAAGTGAAGGTGGGCCAGAAGGTGGAAGGCGGCGCGGTGCTCTGCCGTCTTTATTACACCGGCGAGGATCAAGTGGAGGAGGCGTCCCAGCAGATCGAGGATGCGTTCCGCATCTCGGCGTCGGCGCCGGAGGAACGTGAGTTGATCCTGGAAGTGGTAAGCTGATCCGCACATGGGCCGGTTCACCGGGATACTTGGAATCCTCGCGATTCTCCTGGTTAGCGTTCTTTTCTCCAAACACAGGCGATCGATCCGTCCTTCGGTAGTGATGTGGGGGGTGGGTCTGCAGCTCACGTTCGCTTTCATCGTGCTGCGGACGCCGGTTGGATTTGCGTTTAAGGCGGCGAGCGACAAAGTGAACTCGCTGATCGGCTACTCGTTCGCGGGCAGCCGGTTTGTTTTCGGAGATCAATTGGGCGGCAGCCAGCCGGTGATCTTCGCATTTCAAGTGCTGCCGATCATCATTTTCATTTCCAGCCTGTTCAGCATCCTTTATTATCTGGGCGTGATGCAGGTGTTGGTGCGCGGGATGGCGATAGTGATGCAGCGGGTGATGGGCGCGAGCGGCGCGGAATCGACGAACGTCGCGGCCAGCATTTTCATGGGCCAGACGGAAGCTCCGCTGACGATTCGACCGTTTTTGGCGGGGCTGACTGAATCGGAATTGTTCACCATTATGACCAGCGGCATGGCGCATGTATCGGGCGCGGTGATGGCTGCATATGTTTTGATGGCGCACGTGGAGATCCGGCACCTGCTGACGGCGGTGATCATGACGGCGCCGGCTACTATTATGTTGGCGAAGATCCTGGTTCCTGAGATCGACAAGCCGGCAACGATGGGCGATGTCAAAATCGCGGTGGAGAAGCCGGGCGTGAACATTATTGACGCGGCTGCGCGGGGGGCTGGAGACGGGCTGCAGTTGGCTTTGAACATCGCCGGGATGTTGATCGCTTTTCTGGCGCTGATCGCGATGTTGAATGGAATGCTCAGCTATTTCCACATCACGCTGCAAGAGATCTTCGGGTATGTTTTCTCGCCGATTGCTTGGCTGCTGGGCGTGAAGTTTAACGACTGCCAGACTATCGGCAATCTGCTGGGCACACGCTTGGTGCTGAATGAATTTATCGCTTTTCAGCAACTGGGGCCGTTGCAACCGCGGCTTGATCCACGATCGTTTACCATCGCGACTTACGCTTTATGCGGCTTCGCGAACTTCAGCTCCATCGCGATTCAGATTGGTGGAATTGGGGCGCTGGCTCCATCGCGCAAGTCGGATTTGGCGCGCCTGGGATTAAAGGCTGTCGCGGCGGGAACGATGGCCAACTTCATGTCGGCATGCATCGCCGGGATTCTGCTGTAATGCGATGGTGATCGAAAGTTCGGTCGACTACATTCTGTCTCGAACCAAGCTCGCGCCTCGAGTCGCGGTGGTGCTGGGCAGCGGACTGGGCGCGTTCGCGGACGAGCTGACGGATTCCACCGATGTGCATTATTCCGATATCCCCGGCTGGCCGCCCTGCACTTGCATTGACCACGCGGGAAAACTGGTATTCGGGAAGCTGGAAGATTTGGATGTCGTGGTGATGGCGGGGCGCAGCCATCTGTACGAGGGCTACACTCCGGCGCAGGTCACCATGGGCGTGCGAGTACTGCATCAACTGGGCGTGCAATCCATGGTGATGACCAACGCGGCCGGCGGCATCAATCTCGCTTATAGCCAGGGAGCGCTGGTGCTGATTTCCGATCACATCAATTTGCAGGGATCGAATCCGCTGATAGGAGTGAACGATGATTCGTTTGGTCCACGGTTTCCTGATATGACCGAGGCTTACTCGGCCAGCTACCGCGCGATTGCGCACGAAGTGGCTCGGGAGCTGGAGATCGAGCTGGCCGAAGGCGTATATGCGGCGGTAACCGGGCCGAGCTACGAGACTCCGGCGGAGATACGATATCTGCGGACCATCGGGGCGGATCTGGTGGGCATGTCGACGGTTCCGGAAGTGATTGTGGCGAATCATATGGGAATGCGTGTGCTCGCCATTTCGTGCGTCACGAATATGGCGGCTGGTGTGCTGCCGCAGAAAATTGTGCATCTGGAAGTGCTGGAGACTGGGCGGCGGGTGCAAAATACGCTGGTGAGGTTCTTGAAGGGTGTGTTGCCGAGGCTATGAGAAGGTGTGAAATAGGTGGGGCGGACCCCCTGGNNCGCGGACCAGGGGGTCCGCCCCGCTTGGCATTCATCCATCGGAGAGCGCCACATCATGAATAAGCTGATTGAGGCGGCGCTCGCGGCGCGTGAGCAGGCGCATGCGCCGTTTTCTCATTTCAAGGTGGGGGCTGCGCTCGAGGATGAGAACGGGCGTATCTTTAGCGGGTGCAATGTTGAGAATGCGACGTATGGCTTGACGATTTGCGCGGAGCGAGTGGCGGTGTTCAAGGCAATTTCGGAGGGGGCGCGGAAGTTTGTCGCGATTGCGGTTGCGGCGGATGCGGATGAGCTGACGCCGCCCTGCGGGGCGTGCAGACAGATTCTGTGGGAATTTTGTGGCGATGTTGAGGTGACGTTGGTGAATCTTCGAGGCAAGACGGAGACCTTTGGGTTGAAAGACATTTTTCCGAGGCCGTTTGATGCGTCGTTTCTTTAGCACGACCGTGGGGCGGACCCCCTGGTNNGGACCTGGGGGTCCGCCCCACTGTTCTCCAGAACAAGTATTCTTCAGTTTGCAGTCGTTTTTGCCGTTTGTCTGAGCGCTTCCGGTGAGCCTGCGGATTGGATTTATACTGCGCGCTATGTCGTTACGATGGACGCGCAGCATCGATTGATTGACGATGGCGCGGTTGCGGTTCGCGGGGAGCGCATCGTTGGGGTGGGCAAGCGCGCCAATATCGACAAGCAGTTTCAGGCTGCGCATCGGCTGGACCGGCCCGAAGCGCTCCTGATGCCGGGCTTGATCAATACTCATACGCACGCAGCGATGTCGCTGCTGCGCGGGATCGCCGACGATCTGCACCTGCAGGATTGGCTCGAAAAATACATCTTCCCCGCCGAAGCCAAGAACGTGACGCCGGATTTCGTATTGTGGGGCACGCGCCTGGCTTGTCTCGAGATGATGCTATCGGGCACCACCACCTTCGTCGACATGTATTACTTCGAGGATCGTGTGGCGCAAGCGACCAAGGAAGCCGGCATGCGAGGGGTTCTGGGAGAGACCATCCTGAAGTTCAAGTCGCCGGATTCGGCCACGCCCGCGGACGCGCTCGCGCTGACCGAGAGGTTCTTGCGGGAGTACAGAGGTGATTCATTGATAGTGGCCGCGCCTGCACCGCACGCCATCTATACTAACGACGATGCGACGTTGCGGAACGCGCGCAAGTTGGCCGACAAGTATGGCGTGCCCTTGGTGATCCATCTCTCTGAGACCAAGCGAGAGAATGACGATTCCATCCAAACGCGCGGGATGACGCCCACGCGGTTGCTGGACATCCTGGGTGTTTTGAATGGGCCAACCATCGCGGCGCACGGAGTTTGGCTCGACGATCGCGATATGCAGATCCTGAAAGCGCACGGGACTGGAATCGCGCACTGCCCTTCCAGCAATATGAAACTCGCTAGCGGCGTGGCGCCCGTGGTGAAGCTGCTGAACCTTGGGATAACGGTGGGAGTTGGCACGGACGGACCGGCGGGAAGCAACAACGATTTCGATTTGATGGAGGAGATGAATCTCGCCGCCGATTTGCAGAAGGTCTCCACCGGCGATCCCACCGTGCTCAACGCGGAGCAGGCGGTAGCAATGGCGACTATCGCTGGAGCACGCGTCGCGGGTTTGGAAAAGGAGATTGGTTCGCTCGAATCGGGAAAGCGAGCGGACCTGATCGCGCTGCGGCTGGACCGGCCGCACGCTGTGCCGCTCTACAACGTTTATTCTCAAATTGTTTATGCGCTCAAGGGGTCGGATGTGCAGGATGTGGTGGTCAACGGGAGGGCGATCGTGAGGGATGGACGCTCGCTCACGCTGGATCAGACCTTAGTACTTTCCAAGGCCAAGGAATACGCCGCGAAGGTCGTAGCGTCGTTGAAGTAGTATTACCGCTCATAGTTCGGACTATGTTAGGTCCAGCTAATATCGCCGATTCAAAAGGCATGAGCCTATTCCAATGGAAAGACGAATACAGCGTCGATCACTCTGAGATCGATATGCAACACAAAAGGTTGTTCCAACTCGCCGGCGAACTGCATGCCGCGATGACGGCAGGCAAGGGCAATGCTGCGTTGAGCAAGACCTTGAACGACCTGATTGCTTATACGAAACACCATTTCGCTTGCGAAGAACGGCTGATGCAGACGCATCACTATCCGGAATTTGCAAAGCACAAAGTGCTGCACGATGAGCTGACGACGCGCGTGATCGAGTTTCAAAAGGGCTTCGCGGCAGGACGCACGGCGATGAGTATCGATCTGTTGCAGTTCCTGAAAGATTGGTTGAGTCATCATATTGGCGAGACCGATCGAAAAGTCGCGGTGTACCTGAAGAGCAAAGCGGCATAAAATTTTCTTGACCGAAAACCAGGAGAGCAACTCCCTCTCGGCTGCACTACAAAGTTTCCGGTTTCACTAAAAAGGAAGCAGTAGAGCAGAGTAACCTTCCGCTTGGCAGAGTCGAATCGCTGCGAGCATAACCATCGTTCGATGGTTTTTTCCAAGGGAGTTGAAAATGTATCGATCCAAATCTTGTGCACTTTTTCTTCTTACGCTTTTCACGTTGGCTGTGATGATTACCCCAGCGTACTCAACAACTATCACCACTTACTCCGATTCGGCTAGCTGGTTGGCCGCGACGACGGGTGATCAATTAGACAATTTCGAAGGGATGGGTAGTCCGGGGGCCTTCACGGTTACCGGCGCGATCTTGCAGAACGGCGTAGAGTTCCTCGGGCTCTCCGGCCAGACCGGGATAGCGGACACGACCATAGCCTCCTACTACAACTTCGGCACTGGCTTCGCTGGGTTCGTCACTAATCTCCAAAATCCTATAAACATCCAAATTACGATACCTACGCCGGTGACTGCTTTTAGCATCAATCTTTTTACGAACCCAGCCGCCGCGACCTACACAGTTACCACACTCTCGACACCCTTCACCGTTCCAACTTTCGCTGCTCCGACCCCCGCCTTCTTCGGAGTCACGTCGGACACCGCCTTTTCCAGCGTAGACCTGCAGGTTCCATCTGGAACTACGTATGCCTTCTTCGACAATTTTCAGTTCGGGACAGCGCAGGTCCAATCCCCGGTACCGGAGGCTGGGACGTTCCTGATGATCGGCACGGGACTTATGGGACTTGCGATCTTCAGACGAAAAGCGCATCGATCGCGCTGAAGCGCCTTAACAGCCCAGCGCACCGGGGCGGCGATTCATCGGTTGTTCGGTTATTCGGTTCGAACTGAATCACTGAACAACCGAATAACGTTCTATACTCTTATTGATGACCCAGAACTCGAACTGGCGGCCTGTCGCTTTATCACTCACGGTGCTGGGTGCTATCGTTCGATTGATTCCGCATCCGTCCAACTTCGCGCCCGTTGGCGCCACCAGCTTGTTTGCAGGCGCTCGATTGGCCGTGTGGCAAGCTTACCTGGTCCCACTGGCGCTGATGGCCATCACCGATCCGATAGTGGCCAGCTTCTACCACGTTCCCGCCTACTCTCCATATCAGATATTTGTCTACGGCAGCTTCATGATTGCGGTTTGGCTGGGACGGCGTCTGCGAGGTACCGAAAGCGTGGTTCGGATCGCTGGACTCAGCGTGGTAAACAGCATGCAGTTTTTCCTGATCACTAATTTCGGAAGCTGGCTCTGGTTCCAAGGCTATCCAAAGACGGCTGCTGGGTTGGCGACTTGTTATAGCGCTGCGATTCCTTTTTTCGGACGGACGCTGGCCAGCGATTTGATTTTCACCGGCGTTCTGTTTGGACTGCACGCCTGGCTCAGCCGGACCATTGCCGCACGCGAACGGGTGGCCGCGGCGGCTTGAAGCGGGTCGCTCTCTCCTGGAGCAGCGGCAAGGATAGCGCGTGGTCGCTCTACCTGCTACGGCAAGATCCCACCATCGAAGTTGTCGCATTAATCACCACCATCAATCAGGAGTTCGATCGCGTCGCAATGCACGCAGTGCGGCGTGAGCTGGTGGAGCTGCAGGCCGACGCCGCCGGATTGCCGTGTTGGAAGGTGCCCCTGCCTTGGCCGTGCTCAAACGAAGAATATGAAGCAAGAATGCGCGAGGTTTGTGCGCGGGCGCTCGGAGAGGGCGTGGAGGCGATCGCGTTCGGGGACTTGTTTCTGGCGGATATCCGCGCTTATCGTGAGCGGCAGTTAGCCGACACGGGACTGGAGCCGCTGTTCCCGGTTTGGCAGATCCCGACACGTGAGCTGGCCGCCACGATGATCGCCGCCGGGCTCCGCGCCAAGATTACCTGCGTCAACCCTAAGGTGTTGCCGGGCGAATTCGTAGGGCGCGAGTTCGACACCGCTTTCCTGAACGATGTTCCGGCGGGCGTGGACCCTTGTGGCGAAAACGGCGAGTTCCATTCCTTTGTGTATGCGGGGCCGATGTTTGGCGCGCCTATTCCAGTGGAATCGGGAGAGATTGTCGAACGCGATGGTTTTTTCTTTGCCGATCTGAAAGGGACTCTCTCTCCGCGGCATTCCTAAACTACTCAGAGACCGTCTGT
>PMUN01000116.1:0-10218 GCA_003166875.1 Bryobacterales bacterium
GTGTCGAGTCACGAGAAATACGGCCGCCACCGCTAGCCGAACCGCGACCGTGACGTGGCGCACGCACTCTTTCGTGCCGCGTTCACACTCATGTGAACGCTTGGGTTCGCTCGCCACGGGTGTTCGCAAGAGTGCGAACACGGCACGCATGAGTGCGTGCGCCACAAGCGGGTTGCGTGGAGTCGGTTTGCCACTGCTAAACCGAGCCTGACAACATGCTCAACAACTGAGCGCGTAGCTTATACTTCAGAATCTTGCCGCTCAGGTTCTTGGGAAGCATCGGCTGGAAGATCATTCGCCGGGGGATCTTGAACTTCGTCACATATTGCGCCACGTGCAGCTGCAGATCTTGCTCAGTGATCACCAAGCCGGCCTTTAACTGCAGAACGGCGCAGATATCCTCGCCATAAACCGGATCCGGGAAACCCACCACCGCGACTTCCGCAACCGCCGGATGAAGATAGAGCGCTTCCTCAATTTCCCGCGGCGAGATATTCTCCCCGCCTTTGATGATCAAGTCTTTCTTCCGGTCTGTGATAAACAGGTATCCATCCTCGTCCAAGAAACCAATGTCTCCGGTATGTAACCAGCCGTCTTTGAGCAGCCCGCTCGTGGCGTCGGGATCGCGCCAGTAGCCGCCCGTGACATTCGCTCCGGCGAGACAAATCTCTCCAGCACTTCGCGCCGCAACCGGACGGCCTTGGTCATCCAGGATGCGGATCTCTACGCCCGGGGTCGCAACGCCGGCCGAGCCCGGCCGGTAAGGCCGATCGATCTCGTATCCGGTGGCCACAGAACAGGATTCGGACAAACCATAGCCCTGATCGATGCGGCAACGGAACACCGCCTCGGTCTTCTGGCGAAGCGGCTCGGGCAGCGCCGCACCCCCGCTGATGATGCGAACCAGGCTCGAAAGGTCACGCCGCTCGCGCTCCGGATGCTGCAGCATGTACATCAACATGGTGGGAACTACCGGCAGATAGCGGATTTTGTAGCGCTCGATTGCCTCCAGCGCCCTCCCCGGCTCGAATTGGCGCATCAGAACCGTGCTGAAACCCCACCGGTTCGCCACATTCTGCACCAGAACGCCGTATACGTGCGTCATAGGTAGCGGGAGCAGCATGGGGCCACGCTCCAGATCAGGATTTTGCCGGAAGGCGCTTTCTACGGCCGCCCCCAGGTTCTCATGCGTGAGCATTACGCCCTTTGGAAGTCCCGTGGTGCCGGAGGTGTAAAGCAGGATTGCCAGGTCAGAAGGCTCGCTGTCAACCGGCGTTTCAACTGGTGCGACGGTTTGGAGGTACTCCTGGATGTTCTCAGCGCCAGAAACTTCGCTCGGTCCGAAGACCAATATCTTCTTCAGTGTCTGAACCTCGGCGTTAGCCTGGCTCAGCCGTTCGGCCAACGCGGGGATGGTAAGGGCTACGATTGGTTCGGCTCCACGCAGAATATTCGTTACCTCGCCTGCGGTCCATTGCGGAATTACGGGGACAATTACCGCACCAATCATCCAAGTGGCCTGAAAAGCCCCGGTCAGTTCCGGAGAGTTGGGTAGCATTACTACCACGCGGTCGCCCCGGCGCACGCTATAGCTGTCCAGTATTCGCGCCAGCCGGCCTGCATAGCGAAGCTCTTCGACGTTGGTGAAACTGCGGTCTTCGAAATACAGCCTGGTATATTCGCCCAACCGCTCGATATTTTCCAGATCCAGGCGGGCCAGGTTACCCGCCGTCCACTTCATCTCTTGAGTTGCTTGTTTCATAGCGGACACACTCCTCTTCTCTCCCACGTTGGTGATGAACCAGCGCCTCTTTGCGCAAATGAGCAACCAATGCAGTTTGTGGGGCAGGTTGCTAACCTGCGCGCCGATTGGTAATCGGCGCAAACTGCACGGGTTAACAACCCGCGCGCAGGATGCCATCCTGCCCCACAACCAAATTGACAATCGGCACGCTGGAGGGGCAATTGCCACACCCAAGATTCCGATTTCCAGCGCTTTATCTCGCAGCGTTATTTCAAAACTACTTCTTCCACTAACGGAGCTGGCTCCGGCAAAGGCTCCTGCTCTATTGGGCGCGCCAATCCCACCGCGGCGTGAAGTTCCCCGAACACCTGATTCAGGAAATCGCGCAGCCGGTCGAGATCGGGCGCCGATGCACAATCGCCCGTCAAGCTGAAATAGAACGTGCCGTTATAGCTGGCCATGGCGCAACAGATACCCATAAAGTCACCGATAGGCACATACGGATAGTAAGTCAGAATTTCCCGGCCGAGCAGATACAGTGGATAGTCAGGAGCCGCCACGTTGGTCGCAACCATGTCGAATGGAAGCACCGGGACCGTGTTCGAGAGCATGCCCACCAGTTGCGCTTGCACGGGAACCGGCAGGGTTGCCAGCAGGCTGCCGGTCAGCACCGTCAGGTCGCCGGCGTAAGCGTGTTTCACCGCTTCGGTCCGTTGGTGGATGTTGCTCAGAAGCTCCACCGGATCCGCGATGTCCAGCGGAACGTTCACGGGCGCTAGCGTAATCTTGTTTCCCATTCCCTGCTTTGGACCGCCATTCCGCCGATTGACCGGCACCATAAGACGCAACAGGCGATCCTTTACCGATTGATGATGCAGTTTGGCATAACGTCGCATCGCGCCCGCCAGGATCATCATGCCGACATCATTCACCTTTACGCCGCATATATGACGAATGGCATTGATCTCGGACATGGGAAACTCAGTCCACGATACTCTCCGCGGGCCCAATACAGGCGCATAAAACGGGAAGCGTTGCGCGGGAGGAAGGACCTCCGCTGCCGAGCTGAGCACGGGAACCGAACCAGCCAGCATCCCTCCCAACAGTTCTTCGGCAACATTGAGCGCAGCCGATTGTACCGAGAGCACACGGTCTACCGCATGGAAGTACGAGCTGACCATGGCATCACCCAGCACCTCCCAAGCCGGCAATGGCGTTCCCGGATGGAACGGCTTTTTGGGTGGCAGGGGTTTGATTTCCGGGCTTGTATCCATGATCAGGCTCATCATCGCCACGCCCGCCACGCCGTCCACCATGCAATGATGCACTCGCGCAATCACGGCGCTGCGACCGTCTTCCAGGCCATCCACCACAGTCAGATCCCACAGCGGCCGGTTGCGATCCATCACCTCGCTGAAAATATGACCAGCCAGCCTTTGGAGCGCCTCCATCGTGCCGCGTTTCAGATGTACACCGCAGATGTGGCCGTTAATGTCGAACCCAGGATCGAATTCCCAAGTAGGATACCCGGCCTGGAGCGGTGGAAACACCACCCGTTGCCGGTAGCGCGGAATCAGAGGCAGCTTCGCCTCAATCAGCGATCTCAAGTCGTCAACAGAGATTGGGCCGTCCAGAAGGAAGACGCTTCCGATATGCAGAGGCATCTCCTTCTTCTCGAGATAGAGGAAAAGAGCATCCAATGGTCCTAGCCGATCGTTCACCATAGCTAAGAAATATAAGCAGCTAGAATGCCGATCTAAATCGTTCCATCTGTCGGGCCTCCATTCCGAGCCGCGACCGGAAGGGAGCGTGAAATAGCTCAGTTACCAAGTCATTTCGCGCAGCAGCGATCGCACGCTTCCCACAACCCGCCCGAATCGCCCGCACGAAGTTGGCCCCCAAGTTGCCTATTTTTCATGAAGGTACAAAGACGTGACTCTTAACGAATTGATACCTCCAGAAATAAAGCTCATCCTCAGTGCTTGCACCGGCGACGATGCGCCCACCGCCGTTCGCGTGCAACGCGTCGAATCCATCCTCAACGGCCCGGCGGGCGACTCCGTTCGAGCCGCACTTGGAAGCTGGATCGCTCAGGTGGCCTCGGTCGACGTGCTGGTGCCGGACGAATATCGCAAATGGCGGCCGCTGGTCCGGGATTCCATCGAATTTCTGTTTTCACGCCTATCGGCCGGGCGCCTGGCAGCAAAACTCGTGGCACAAGCCGACTTGCCTTTGGATACTCCGCCCGCACGACGCTTACTGGAACTAATCGCCCGGATGCCAGGCATACAAAAGCTGGGACAAGTGATAGCTCGCCATCAGCGCCTGGACCCTTCCCTACGCAAGGCGCTCTCCGAACTCGAGAACGAAATACGCGACGCCAGCCCGAAAGCCATCCGCGCTATCCTGGCCGAGCAGTTAGGGCCAAATCTCCGCAAATACGCTGTGAAGGTTGACCGGTCTATATTCTCGGAAGCCAGCGTCAGCGCCGTCATTCGTTTCACTTACCGAGAGCCGGGCGCGAAGCACCGCGAACCCGGAGTTTTCAAGGTCATCAAGCCACACGTCCGGAAATACTTCACCGAAGACCTGTCGCTTCTGCAGCAGCTCAGCGATTTCCTGTCCAAAGGCAACGGTTATGGCTTCGCCACGCGGCACGTTTCGGAAATGGTGAGCGAAGTCCGCGTGCTGCTTGAGCATGAGTTGGACTTTAAGCGCGAGCAGGCAGCTCTCGTGGAAGCTGTTCACACCTACCGGATCAATACCGCGATTTCGGTACCGATCCTGGTCGCGCCATTATGTACCACCGAAATCATCGCCATGAGCGAAGAACCCGGGACGAAAATCACCGAGGTGTTTCCGGGGAAACCCTATTGGCGGCGGCGCGTGGCCGAACAGCTAGTGGAGGCCCTGGTCACCGTCCCGCTCCTCTCTCGTGATAGCTCCGTGGTGTTTCACGCGGACCCCCACGCTGGCAACCTGTTGTACGACGAACGAGCCGGTAAGGTCGGAATTCTTGACTGGGCTTTGACGGAGCGGCTCAGCCGTGATTTGCGCCGCTACCTGGCCCTGTTGGTGATCATGACCGTTTTGCGAAATCCCGGCGGAGTTCGAGACGCACTGGTACATCTGGCCTCGCCGAGCGAACGGCGCGACCCGGAAAAGCTTCGCTTGATCCAGCAGCACGTGGAGAGCTTCTTCAAAAGCCTGCCCTGGAATCGCGGCGCGGGCAGCATCGATGCCATGCTTTTGCTGGACGAAATCGCGCTCGAGGGCGTCCGCTTTCCAGCCACACTGGCCATGTTTCAAAAAGCGCTCTTCACGTTGGACGGCGTGCTGCACGACATTGCAGGATCCGAAGTCAGTATCAGTTACTTGTTGGTGCGCGATTTCATCATCCGGCTGCTGGTGAGTTTCGGGCTGGATCATCCGCCCCTCTCGGTCAGCGACTTGATAGCCGTAGAGCGCAGCGGGTTGCTGTACCCGGGTCGCCTGGGCGCGTCAGTATTGTTCGGCGCCCGCCCGGAGAACCGAAGCGAAGTGAGGTAATCCCATGATGATTCCTTCTGGCATTCTCAAGAAGCTCTATACACGGAGCAGTCTCAAGAACTCTGGCGGCGGCCCGCAGTTCTCGATTAAGAACAGGTTGAGTGACGCGGAAGTGGTGGGCGTCCGCTCAATTGCGATTGACGGCTGTCCGGTGGCCCTGGATCATGTGTGGTTCGATCTCGCCGACGGCCGCGCGCTCACTCCCGCCGACGTTGACGCAGCCCATCCCATCCCGTTTCCATTTAGCTCCGTTGTTACCGTTCGGACGGATCGGCCCGAGCTGCCAATGGGCCCCCATGACATCGACGTGGCCTTCGAAACGCGCCCCTTCGGCCGGCTACACCTCAAAGTGGAAGATACGATTGCCGAGGACGGCCAGCGCGCCCGCCATATTCCGCGAGACGAAGAGGACGATTATAAGCCCGAGATCATTCTCAGACGACAGCAGCTGATTGAACAAAGCACCGGTGTTAAACTCCGGCACCTTACTAACTTTTCTTTCGATCCTCATATCGCCCGCGGCAACTGCGAAAACTTCACCGGCGTCGCCCAGGTCCCGATGGGCTTTGCTGGACCGCTCCATGTTCACGGGGAATATGCAGAAGGCGAGTTTCTGATTCCACTGGCGACATCGGAAGGGACACTAGTCGCATCCTACAACCGCGGAATGAAAGTGCTGAACCTGTCCGGCGGTGTGAAAGTTACCGTGCTGGCCGACGCCATGCAGCGAGCGCCTGTGTTTGTTTTCCGGGACGCTCGCGCCTGCCGTGATTTCGTGAACTGGATCGGGGTCAACCTGCCGGATATCCGCCGCGAGGCAGAGGCAACTTCATCGGTTGCCAAACTCCTGCACATCGATCCGTATCTCGCCAACAAGTTCGTTTATCTGCGGTTCAATTTCTCCACTGGAGACGCAGCCGGTCAGAATATGGTCGGCAAAGCAACATATGCAGCTTGTTGCTGGATTCTGGATCACTACCAAGGGATCACCAATTTCTATCTGGAGTCCAATTTTGCGACCGACAAGAAGGGCTCGCATGTGAACATCATGCGCAATCGCGGCAAGCGCGTGACCGCCGAAGCCACCATTGCGCGCGACGTAATGATCCGGCACCTCCGGGCCGAGCCGGAACAACTCGTCCATCATTACGGCGTGGCCAACGTGGGCGCATTTCTTTCGGGCGCGAACAATAACGGCGCGCAATCGGCCAACGCCATTGCCGCCATGTTCATCGCCACGGGCCAAGATGTTGCCAACGTCGCGGAATCCTCGGCGGGAATCATCTATTGCGAGCTCACGCCCGAGCGCGATCTGTATATCTCACTGACCATCCCCTCGCTCATCGTTGCGACGCACGGCGGTGGCACAGGCTTAGCCACGCAGCGGGAATGCCTCGAAATTCTCGACTGCTACGGCACCGGCAAAGTGAACCGCTTCGCCGAAATCGTGGCCGCCGTGGCTCTGGCAGGCGACGTCTCGCTGGCCGGCGCGATCTCCTCCTCCGACTGGGTGTCGAGTCACGAGAAATACGGCCGCCACCGCTAGCCGAACCGCGACCGTGACGTGGCGCACGCACTCNNCGTTCACACTCATGTGAACGCTTGGGTTCAGTCGCCACGGGTGTTTGTAAGAGCGCGAACACGGCACGCTACGCCACAAGTGGGTTGCGTAGGATCAATAATCTGCACAGGCATCTTCAACGGCGTCGGCGCCACACGATTTCAATCGAGCAATATCCCTAGACGGCGCGCGATTGAATCCACGAAATCATCCCTCGTATCGCAAAGACCGCAATGGATCCACCCGAAGCGCCCGTCTGGCGGGCAGCAGCGCAGCCACCCCAATCATTGCGACAAACACGCCGATAGCGCCCAGGTATGCAATCGGATCGAGATAGCTAATGCCGTAGAGTTCACGCCGCAAGAGCTGCGACAAGGCGGCCGCGCCAGTTACTCCCGCGAGCGACCCGGCAAGAATCGGGAGTGCTAACTGCCGCACCACTACCGACAAAACCTGCGCGGAGCTCGCGCCAAGCGCCATGCGGATGCCTATCTCCTTGGTTCGATGCGATACGGCGTACGCGACAAGTCCCACAATCCCTAAACAAGCCAGTAGCAGCGCAACGAATCCGAGCACGCTGACAGATATTGCGGCGTATTCCGCGCCTTCCATCCTCCGGCTGAAGGAGCTTTTCATTAATTGCACATCGGAAAATACCTTCGGATCGATCGATTTGGCAACCGACGCCACAAATGGAACCAAGCCTTCGGGCGGCCCTGCAGTTCTTAACAGCACCACCATAGAAGGCAGATCCGCGTCACCGGCCAGGTAATAAGCTTCCACCGCGTCCGGATCCTGAAGCGCCACCAACCGGGCGCTGCCAGCAATTCCAATAATCGTATAGCTCGCGTCGCCCATCTGGAAGGGCCTTCCTAGGGGGTCCCGCTCCGGCCATTGCTGAGCAAAAGACTTGCTGATAACGACAGCACGTCTATCGCTGCGGGTTAGATTCCGGCCTTCGAGCAATGGGATCTTCATGGTGCCGAAAAATTCCGGATCGATTGCGTACATGTGAACATCGAGCGAACGTCCCGCGATATCGGCTCCCGTAACTACCTTCCTGTTGCCTAAGGGCGCACTGGAAGTCATGGACACAGATTCGACTCCTGGAAGATTGCGGAGCCGGCTCTGCAGGGTATTCAGATATGTTCGCGCACTGGATGCCGAGTAGCCGTGCGCCGCAAGGCCCGGATCGATGGAAACCACCTGTAGATATTCAAAGCCCGGATTAGTAGTAACGGCGTGATCCAGCGCCCGCACCAGGAGTGCCGACACAATCACCAGTACGCAACTTGCGGCAATTTGCGCCCCGATCAGCACCTGCCGCATCCTGGTGGCACGATGCCGCTGCCTGGCCACTTGTAGAGCGGGTGTCAGCCCAAACATTATTGCGGAAGCGAATCCAATTCCGATGGCGAAGAGCACCATTCTCCAATCCGGCGCCGGATTGAGCCAAGCTGGCGTGTTCGCCATCACCATCATTCCACGCAACACCACATAGCCAAGCGCCAAGCCCGCAATCGCCCCGTGCAAAGCGAGCAGCACGCTTTCGGTGAACAGCTGGCGAATCAGCCGGCCGCTGCCGGCGCCCACGGCCTTTCGAATCGCGATTTCCCGCTCCCTCGCCACACCTCGCGCCAGTAGCAGACTGCCCAGGTTCCCGCAGGCCACGGCAAGAATCAACAGCGTCAATGAGCCCACCAGAGCCATCAAAGGATAGCCTTCGTCGGATTGCTCTGTTCCTGTTCCATGCCGGCCTCCTCCCAGATTCTTCGCGTATCCGCCCGGAGAACTGGGAAGGCTTTCCTTTTCCCAAATGTCGGCCGGATGCTGCTGGTGCAATACCGCCGCGAGCGACCTCAATTCATTCTCCGCCGTGCCTGCGCGCAAGCCTGTCTGTAACCGGCCAAACATCGTTATCCCATGAGCCTCCACTGAGAAATCCGTGAACAGATGACTACCCGTTACGAAATACGGTTGTTGATCGATAGGCAACCATAGATCGGGATTGTCCATGCTCAGGCCGCTGAAGGCTTGGGATGCAACGCCAATCACAATGGCCGGTCTATCGTTCAGGCGAATCGTCTTGCCGGCAATCCAGGGATCGGCCCCGAAGTGGCGCTGCCAAAAACCCTGGCTGAGAACCACCACCGGCGCGGAATCCGCGGCCCCGTCCTCGGCTGCATCAAACACGCGTCCGAGCATCGGCCTGGCGCCGAGCTCGCTGAAGAAATTAGCCGTGACGAAGTCGCCAGTGAGCGGCTTGGGCTCTCCCTCGATTGCTAGTTTGGCGTCCATCACGGCCAGCACTGCTGAGAGCGTTTTCGAATACTGGCGGAAGAATGCCATTTCCGGATAAGGTATCTGGGACGCATAGCTCTGGGGCGCT
Organism: Bryobacterales bacterium; assembly: GCA_003166875.1. Classification (GTDB taxonomy): domain Bacteria; phylum Acidobacteriota; class Terriglobia; order Bryobacterales; family Bryobacteraceae; genus Palsa-89. The sequence goes on from PMUN01000116.1 coordinate 9,244, forward strand.
CGCCGTTTAAATCGCAGCAATGTATCAGGACTGCGGACTGGCAGCGGCCGCAGCACCATCAGATTGAAGAAGCCGAAGGCCGCTACGTTGACACCGATCCCGAGCGCCAGCATAACGATCGCCGCCAACGTGAAGCCCGGCGACCGCCGCAGTTGACGAGCCGCATACCGAAGATCCTGTGAAAGCTGTTCCATCCACGTCCAGCCCCACGCATCGCGGGCCTCTTCGCGCAGAAGAAGCGTGTTCCCGAGAGGTATGCCGCCGTCCTTAGCCGCCATCTCCCGATGAAACTCCAGGTCGTTCCGAAGCTCCTGATCGAAACGGCGGCGATGCACAAGGTACTGAAGACGTCGAATCCATTCGTTCATTTGGATTTCCCTCAAGCAGTCCGCAGGACCGATCGAATGGCGGAATGCGCGCGCTCATAATCGGACAGCTCATTCTCGAGCTGTTTGCGGCCGGCCGGCGTCAGCCGATAGAAACGAACCTTGCGATTTGTTTCTGAGATTCCCCACTCCGACGTTACCCAGCCCTTCAAAAGTATTTTCTGCAAAGCAGGATAAAGAGCGCCTTCCTCAACCTGCAAAACTTCGGAAGAGAGCGTGTGAATCCGCTGGGCAATCGCGTAACCATGCAAGGTTCCCGAGCGAAGCACGCGTAATATCAAAAGGACCAGGGCTCCGGAAGGCATCTCAGTCTTAGGCATAAGGTATCTACTGGTAGTATGGCGCTTTTGTGCCGGTCCGTCAAGAGACAATGAAATCAGACGCGCAACGAACGAGAAACCAGAAACGAGAAACGTTTTCGTGCCTAACCATCTGATCTCTGAAAAGAGCCCCTACCTGCAACAACACGCCCACAATCCGGTGGATTGGTATCCGTGGGGCGAAGCAGCCTTTGAAAAAGCCCGCCGCGAGGACAAACCAATCTTCCTCTCCATCGGTTATTCCACGTGCCATTGGTGCCACGTGATGG
>PMUN01000116.1:10267-10677 GCA_003166875.1 Bryobacterales bacterium
CGCCCCGGTTTCTCCGTGGTTCTCGAGCGCATCGCCGAAGCCTGGAAAACTCAGCACGACAAAATCCTCGAGTCCAGCAGCAATGTGATGGACCAGCTCAAGCTTCATTCCGAATCCGCTGCAGGCGGCAACGCAGCGCTCAGCAAAAATACTCTGGACGCCTGCTTCCAATACTTCCGCCGCACATACGACGCGGCGCACGGCGGTTTCGGCGACTCCCCGAAATTTCCCCGCCCCGTGGTGCTCAATTTTCTGCTTCGCTATCACCATAGCTCTGGACGCCTGGAAGCTCTCGATATGACGCTCCACACGCTGCGCGCCATGGCCGACGGAGGTATGCACGATCAGCTAGGCGGCGGCTTCCATCGCTATTCCGTAGACGAACGCTGGTTCGTGCCGCACTTCGAGAA
>PMUN01000063.1 GCA_003166875.1 Bryobacterales bacterium
CTCGTTCGTGCCGCGTTCACATTCGTGTGAACGCCCGGCTCTCTCCTGCGAACACGGCACGCACGAGTGCGTGCGCTACAGTCAGGAGTGCAGGCTATGCTCCATATCACGAACGGTGAATCCGTCTCGATTCCCCAGACCGGCCTTCCCGGTCAAGTCACATATTGGAACAACGATTACCGCTCCGGGAATTGAGCCACATTCGAGCGCGCTTCATCGCCGAATTCTTTGGAATGCCGCTATCGGACGCGGTTCGAGCACGATCTTTACGACCAGCTCCAACTGATCCAGATTCTGGACGGGTTCTCGCTTCAGGAGCTCGGGCACACGCGGCTATCGCTCATCCCTGCATGCGGGGTTGTTAACCCGCACAGTTTGCGCAGGTTAACAACAGTTGGCAACCTGCCCCACACTTCGTAGAGTTTTTCGGTTAGCCAAGTGGTTCCTTGTCCGCGCCCTTCTGCCGCACCCGCGATATGGCGCGAACCAGCTTGCGATATGGCATCTCAGCGAGATCGTGGAACCCGATCCACTCGCCGTCGCTCCAGGTGGAATAATGCCAGCGCGCCAACAGAGCCAGATGTTCTTGTTTTTCGGCTAGTGGCGCCATCACCGGTTGGAGAGATGCCACCAACTCGCGCAGCCGTTGATCCAGTGACACATGGGAGGTCAACGGGAATTCCAGCGGCGCCTGCCATGAGCCCTGACACAGGAACCAGAGCAAAACGCTGTCGGGCGCGGATGCCGGCGCCACGGCCACGCCAAAGAGCCGGTCCACGTCACACACCAGATCGTCGCGTAACGCGAGCACTTGCTGAATACTCTCCAGCCGCTTATGCTGGCGCGCGGCTTCCTCGAAGTTCATCTCGTGACTCAACCGTTCCCGCGCCGCCGACGTCACGCTCACCAGCGATGCGCCGTCGCCGGCCAGGAACTCCCGCACACGCTGCACTTCACTCATATACTCCTCGCGTCCCACCACTTGCTGGCAAGGCCGCAAGCACATATTCATTTCGCCGTAGATGCAGCCGGGATGCTGCGGGCTGGGCTCCAGATTTTCCTGGCAACGGCGCATCTGGAACAGATCCAGGAATTGGTTTTCGAACAACTCCGCGGCGGCACGAGTTCGAAACGGCCCGTAGTAGAGTGCCGATCCGCCACTGAGGCGCGTGGTCACCTGCGAGCGCGGAAACTCGTTTGTCAAAATCAGCTTCAAGTAGGCCGGCATGCGCAGTTTTACCAGACGCAGGTAGTCGTCCGGATAATGGCGTTTGGCAAGCGCGTAATGCAGCAGCATGGATTCAAAGCGCGAGGCCGTGAGCCAGTATTCCACGCGCGTAACCACTTCACGCAGATTGAGCGACCGGCGGAGCGCACCGGCCGGCTTTAAAATCCGCAACAGCCGGCGCCGCAACATGCTGGTCTTGGCGAGATAGGCCGATCGATCTCCGGCCGACACCAGAAACACGGCGTCGCTGTTCGGAAGCGCATTCATTGCCTCGTCGAGTGAGGCGACATCCAGGAGCTGGGGGTCGGGAACAACCATCCTTCTCTAGTTTCTCGTTTCTCGTTGCTGGTTAGGCACCCACTCCCTTACGGCCGCGGTTCGGTAACATAAGCGGCTCGGTTTTGCGAACGAGAAGCGCTAACATGGAGTCATTCCAGTTCAGACTTAGGGCACGGGAAAGAGCGCGGTTTAGACAGCTGCATGGTCGGCAAGACTGTCCAGAACTATCGGATCGTAGAAACGTTAGGTCAAGGCGGGATGGGGACCGTCTACAAAGCGCTGGATCTGCGACTGAACCGGTTTCTGGCCCTCAAGTTCCTGGTACCGGAGCGCGTTACCGCGGACCGCAAGCGTCGTTTCTTTCAGGAAGCCAAAGCTGCATCGGCGCTGAATCATCCCAGCATCGTACACATTTACGACATCGGGCAATGGGAAGGCGCGGACTTCATCGCCATGGAGTACGTGGAAGGGCGCACATTGCAGCAAATGCTCCGCGATGGGCCCATGCAGATCGATGACGCCTTGCGCTATGCCATTCAAGTAGCGGACGCCATGTCGGTGGCGCACGCCGCCAATATTGTGCACCGGGATCTCAAGCCGGCCAACGTTATGGTGACGTCGCGGGGCCTGGTGAAGATTTTGGATTTCGGTGTGGCGAAGCTCAACGACCCGGTCTCGCCGAATCCCATGGAGCCCAAACCGCCGTCAGCTGAGACCGAAACGTTCGCGAATGTGAACCAAACCATCGAAGGCATGGTGGTGGGCAGCCCGGCCTACATGTCGCCAGAGCAGGCCATGGGCAAGCCTGTGGATGCGCGCTCCGATATTTTTGAATTCGGTCTGCTGCTGCATGAAATGCTGACAGGGCGTCCCGCGTTCGGCGGCGGTACAAAACTGGAGGTGCTTTCCGCGATCCTGAAGACGGATCCGCCAAGACCCAGCAGCATCAATCCCGCAGTGCCTCCGGAACTGGAATGGGTGATCGCGCATTGCTTACGGAAAGATCGGGAGCGCCGCTTTCAAAGCATGTCCGAAGTCAGGATTGCGCTGGACGACTTACGCACCGAAACCAGCGTCTCCGGCTTTCGCGCCCCGGTGCTTCCCGGTTCCCAGCCTGGCACTCCGGCGGTTGTGCCACCACCAGTGGACCCTCCCAAACGGCGCACTTTGGGTTGGGGAGTTGGACTCGCCGTGGGTTTGTCCATCGCGGCGGTCTTTGTCCCGCTCTTGCTGCGCACTTCAAAGCCGGCCGCTACGGGGCCACTTGAAATCACGCGTCTGACAACCGAGGGCGGATTGTGCATCGACCCCGCAATTTCTCCCGACGGAAAATTGCTCGCCTACGCGTCGGACCGGAGTGGCGAAGGCCACCTCAGCCTGTGGCTGCGGCAAATCGGCGGCGGCGATGCGGTCCGCCTGACCCACGGCGAGGCCGACGATGTCGAGCCTGATTTTTCGCCCGACGGAACGAGCATCGTTTTCCGGTCCACCCGCGAAGGAGGCGGGCTGTACATCATTCCGGCGCTTGGCGGTGAGGCGCGCAAGATTGCCGGCAACGGCAGACAGCCGCAGTTTTCGCCCGACGGCTCGAAGGTGGCTTATTGGGTGGGGCCCGAGAACCCGTTTCCGCTGCGAGATGGCGTTGCCCACGCGTTTCTTCTCGATCTCGCGACTTCCACGAGTCGGCGCCTCAGGCCCGATTTTGCGGCGTCCGTGCATCCGATCTGGAATCCCAATGGCACCCACATCGGTTTCCTAGGATTGAAGGATCCCAAGAACATGAAGACTTACGACTGGTGGGTCACCACGCTTGACGGAAACTCGCCGGCCGTGATTGTTCCCCTCGTAGGCCTCGAGTTGGTCCTAGATCCGTTCGCTTGGCGAGGCAACCGTTTGTACGCCGTCAAGGAGGGTAAGGACCGAAGGACGATCGGCGAGGCCCGAATTGATCCACAAAAGTGGAAACCGATTGGCGAGGTTCGCCCTCTGACGGCCGGAACTACAAACGAGTACTCGCCGTCCGTATCAAAGGATGGCCGCCTCGTTTTTGCCAGTGTCACCGGGAACACTCAAGTGTGCAGCTTGCCGCTCGATGCCAATGAGGGTAGAGTTCGCGGCGCGCCCGAGCGTCTTACACGAGACACAGGCGAAGATATGGCCCGATCCATTTCCGCCGATGGCAAGCGAATCGCGTTCATCTCAAACCAAACCGGCTCCGACCAGGTCTGGGTGAAGGATCTGGAGTCGGGCGCTGAGCGAGCCTTGACAACCGGCAGCCAGAAAGTAGATCCGGTGATCAGCCCAGACGGTCAGCGCGTCGCCTGGACCGAAAATGTGATCGAACACAATGAGATTTTCGTTACGCCATTCGACGGTGGTCTGCAAAAGCAGATTTGCGGCCAGTGCGAAATCCCCAGGGCCTGGTCATCCGATGGACAGTTTCTTGTTTACCGGACCGTTCCGGATCCGTTTCTCGGTCTTCTGAATGTCGCGACCGGAAAAGCAACGTCCTACCTGAGAGTCTTTGTCTCCCATGCTTCCATGTCGTGGGACGGGAAATGGATCGCCTTCACGGAGCGCCGCAGCGCGCGCGACTATACCACTTATGTCGCGCCTTTCTCTCCCACGCGGCCGCCTGCACAATCCGAATGGGTGGAAATCATGCGATCGCCGGAGGTGAATCCGGGCGCTGGATGGTCGCCGGATGGCAACCTGCTCTACTTCAGCTCGGATCGGGACGGATATGCATGCCTGTGGGCTTTGCGGTTGGATTCGCGAACCAAGCAGCCCCGCGGCAAACTGTTCGCCGTCCAGCATTTTCACACGCCCTCAGAAAGAATGACAGCGCCGTCGCGCCAATACGCAGTAGCCGTCGCGCGGGACAAAATAGCCGTCAGCCTGGAGGAGCGCTCCGGTGGGATTTGGATGTTGAGCCTGAAGGACTAGATAGTCGTTGTTATCTGCACCTGCTTCTGATAACATGGCTCGAAACCAAAAAGGAGCGTGACCCGTGACACCTGAGTTTCTGGAAGGCCCCATCGCGAGAGATTATCGCGAGATTCTCGAAGCCGCTACAACGTACGAAGCCGCAACGCGCCAAAAGCCGGCCACCGGCGGAACAAAATGCAAGTCGGGCGGTAAGGGCTGTGATGTCCCAACCGGCGGCAACGCTTGCAAGACAGGCGACGGCTGCCAAGTCCCCACCGGCGGCAAGGCTTGCAAGACAGGGGATGGCTGCGCGGTCACGACGGTCCCGACCAGTGGTAAGGCTTGTAAGTCGGATCGCAAGGTCTGCAAGAAGGCGCACGCATTACACGCCGGCGTCCCCAGCTGGTCGCAGCCTCCTGCGCCGCCCCTCGCGTAAGCTCGCTCCGGCATGTTTTTGACAGAGGCAGGCGTTGTTCACTATCTGGTGGAGCAACGCTTTGCCGACATCGCGGACGTGGTCGGTGGAGAATTGCGAGTTCACGGTATTAGCCGGCGTAACCTGAACTTTCGCGTGGCCGCAGGCAAGCGCCAATATCTGGTGAAACAAGTCCGCAAGTGGGACGCGGACGGTCGCGCCAGCATCGAACGTGAAGCGGCGGTGTATTGGCAAGCAAAAACCAATCCGGACCTGGCTCCTGTGGCCCTGTTGGCGCCCGAATGCCACGCGTGGGATCCCGCGAACGCGATCTTGATTCTGGAATATCTGCCTGCGCATACGGATCTGTTCGATCTCGCCGATCGATTTAATCCTGCCGTGGCGCGCTTAGCCGGTAAAGCCATGGGCTGTTTCCATCGGGCCATGCGCGACGAAAAACATCGCGAGCAATTTCCGGCGGAAATACCGTGGTATATGTCCATGCACGAGATCGACCCAGATGATCTGAAGGATGAGAGCGCAGGACGGAAAGAGTTGCTCCAGGCGGTTCGAAGATATTCCCAGTTCGGAACGGAGCTGGAGCGAGCGCGTGTGGAATGGCGCGCGGAGACCGTGATTCAGGGCGATTGGAAGCTCGGCAATTGCCTTATTCCCGCTTCGCGCGATCGGCTGCGTTTGGTGGACTGGGAATTCGCTTGCTGGAGCGATCCTGTTTGGGACCTCGCGACATTATTGCAATCCTACTGGAACTTCTGGGTGCTCTCGCCATCGCAATATCGGATTGAAGACATCCAGCCGGCGTTACGGGCCGTTCTCGAAGGATACGCACAGCCCGAGCTTTCCGAGAAAGCAATCCGGTTTGCCGGCGTGCGGATGTTGCAGACGGCTTGGGAGTGCCTCGATAAAGCAGATCGCATGACGGCGGCTGCAGTTCGCCTGATGCAGGCCAGCCTCAATATCTTGACGCGGCCAGAGTGGGCCGCCGGGCAACTATTGGGAACGGCGTGACGCTGATCGAAGAACTGCGGGCAATTCTGGCGCGAGACCTGCCGGATCAGGACGATCCTGCCAAGCTCGCAGTGGCGCTCTATAACCGCTGCTACACGGAGTCGATTTTAGATCCACCTTCGATCGAATCAAGCGACGAAGACCTGACCGAGTTGCTCGCCGCAGCGAACCAAAGTCGCGCAAGTTGGGATGAAGGCTGGACGATCGATCAAATGCTGGAGGGCGGACGAATTCTCGCGCGCAAGGGCGGCGCAGCACGGGCATTCCTGCCGGGTGAGTATTTGACTCATCGCGGGATCGGCTCAGGCCCGGAGGCTGGCGCGCGAGTAAGCATATTCGCTCCACCAGGATCTTCGGACTTGCAGGACGGATTCTACTACGCGTTTGCGGAAACGGTCAGCCAATATGACGAAGGGGAACGGACCCTTCGTTTTTACTGGAACGTCACTCGCGAAGGCGCGCCGCGGCTCACGGAAGCAATCACGCGAGCGTTCAACCGTTTTCAAATCCCGTTCCGATTCAAATGCCTGGCACGCTCTTCGGCTTATCCGCGACGCGATGCGGCGGTCTTGTACCTCGACGCGCGCTATTATCCGATCGCGGCACTGGTCGCAGAGTCGATTTACACCGAGGTTCAACATGTGCTCGGTCCGGGCACGCCATTATTCACCAAGCGCCTGGCCGACGGCCTTGCTTTCGCCGAAGATCCGGGCGGGAGCTTTGGAGAAAATCGCACGAAGATTCTGGCGGCTGCCATGGTCGCCACGCGCGGAATGCCGGTGGAGGAACGAATCGCAGAACTCGGCCGGCAGTTCGAGCAGCGCGGCCTGTCTCTGGATCGGCCGTGGCTGAACCCTGGCTCGATGGATGGCTACGAGTTTCCTTTTCCCGTCTCATGAATCCCGCGTACCTCGAGACAGCCGAAAGGATCGGCGCGCGTCTTTGCCGCGATGCGCTGTGGCACCAGAGACGCTGCAATTGGACCGCCGATTTCCTGGATAGCGACAGCGTTGCGCACGGAGCATTGGGACCTGACCTGTACGACGGCGCCAGCGGGATCGCCCTGTTTCTTTGGCGCCTGGCAGCCTCCACCGGGGAACGCATTTTCCGCGTAACGGCGGAAGCAGCATTGCGCCAAGCTCTCGACAGAATGCCGATCTCAGGATGCGGATTGTATGCCGGCGGACTGGGCGTGTTGTACGCCGGGTTCGAAATTCGTCAGGAATTCGACGAAGGCGCTGTACTTCGGCAAGCCGAGCCCGATCCTGCACGGCTGGACATCATGGACGGCAGTGCGGGCGCGATCGCAGTGTTGCTGGCGCTGCATGCGCGGAGCCGCAGCTCACGGTTTCTCGACACCGCTGTTCGACACGGCGATCTTCTGCTCGCGCGAGCTTCCCGCGGCGAAGACGGATGGAGTTGGAAGACCATCGAAGCGCACCGCAATCTGACCGGCTTTTCGCACGGCGCCGCCGGAATCGCGTGGGCGCTGCTCGAGCTATATCGCGTCAGCGGAGAACATCGATTCCGCGATGCGGCGCTCCAAGCGTTTCGATATGAACGGAGTTGCTTCAGTCCCGGCGAACGCAATTGGCCCGACTATCGCGCCGAGACGGCGGAGTATCCGGTCTTCTGGTGCCATGGAGCAACGGGAATCGGATTCTCACGCTTGCGCGCCTGGCAAATCCTAGGTGACGAAGAGCTGCTGGCCGAGGCGCGAATTGCTCTCACCACGGTCCGCGAGCGCACCGCTTCACTCAGTAATTTCTCGTTGTGCCACGGGCAAGCCGGCAACGCGGATTTGCTCCTCTATGCCCGCCAGGTGCTCGCCGAGGAAGATTGGCTGGCCGCCGCCGAACGAATCGCGCAAGAAGGCATCGATCGATTCGAAAAGCGCCGGGTTCCATGGCCCTGCGGCCTTGCGGGCGCTAACGAAACACCCGACCTCATGCTGGGCACCGCCGGGATTGGATATTTCTATCTACACCTCGCCGATCCTGCGCAAATTCGTAGTGTGTTGCTGCCTGCAGTTCAATGATAAACGTCACTCCCACTGCGGATGGTTTCGGGACCATCGAGATTCGTAACGTCTCTTATCAGACCGCGACGAACATTCCGGGTCGATCAGAACTTGAAAATTACATCCATCGCCAACTGGAACTGGCCTTGCCGCGTCCCGTTGTCGTACGCGCGACGATCGAAAGCGCGATCGAACCGGATTTCGGGACGCAGCAGAACAGTGCTTCCCTCCCAGTGTCCCCACATCAGAGTTTCCTCCGCGTAGCGGTTCTTGAAGCCGGTTCGCTGCCCCTTCATGTCATCCAGGAAGTCGGTGCGGATTGAAATGTAATTCTTGACCGAAAGCTCTTTCTCGGCGTAGTTGACTAGCGCCCACTCCGGGGCGTAGCAACGAATCTCTCCTGCGGAACAGAACGCGCCGTTTGTGCCCTTCTCGGGCACCAGTGGACCGAAGACGCTGGGTACATCGCGCTGATACATGTACCAGGCCTCGCTGGCCATATGCCATGACTTGCTGAACTTGTGGTACCAGGTGATGTCAAACATCTGGAGGTTGTTGTAACCGTATCTGCCGCGGTTGATACCGTTCGGGCATGGATACAGATTGTCGTTGCCTTGATTGAATGTGTAGCTGATGCAGGCGTCGGCGGACGGCCGCGCGTCCTTCGTCCAAGGCGCCACGTCGTGACTCGCAGTGATCCCTAGCTGGAGCAGCAATTTGTCATTGAGCCGGACGGTGCCGAGGATACCAGTGTCCGTAAACGGGTCAACCGCATACAGCAACGAGTGTGTGTAGACGTAGTTATTGGGCGCCAATTGCGCTTCGATACCAGGAATCGAGATGAAGCGGCCGATGCGGAGATTGAGTCCTTCGCCTATCTGGGGAATGTATAGATCAACGTACTCGAGCGCCGGATCAAAACCGTACACGCGATGATCGTCCAGCAATTGCTGGCTGAAATAGCCGAGGTTAGTAGTGAAACGATAACTGGTGCCGTACAAGGCGGTGAGGTGGAATCCCCAATCGAAGTGATCTGTCTGAACCGAGTCAGGAATGCGCTCGACATAGAGCACCCCCTGGTCGAATTCGATCCGATTGGCGAAGATGTCATAGGCGGACGGATAGTTCGAATCGTGCGATGTGCTGAGGTTGAAGCTGCCTTCAAACCAACCGTACACTTTGACCCTGCTTTGCTCCCAGGCATCGCCATTCGAGCCGCCATAGAGAGCTTCCATGAGCGGAGGCACATTGGTATCCGGCGCGCCGATCTCGGGCGATCCGCCGTAGGACCAGTCGGAGTTGGGGAACGGCGGTGAATCCAGCGGCGAGGGCAACGCGCGGCGTGGAGGCTCGGGTCCGCTCGCGGCGGTACCTTTCCAGTCCTGCGCGTAGGCATGCGAAAGTCTTTTGAAGAATCCTTCGTGCGCGCCCAGCGTGAGAGTCAGGGTCAGGTTTCCGCCAACGGTCAGGTCCTCTTCGGCCACGGGTGAGTCGGCGAACCCGAGTTTCGTCGCTTTGAACTGGTAATGGCCTGGCTTGAGGTCAGCGATTGCGAAAGATCCGTCCGCAGCACTCACGAACGCTCGATCGGTGTTTTCCTTGGAGCTGTGGGCGATCACTTGGGCACCCGCCACCGGCGATCCAGCGGCGTCGTGAACCAGGCCATGCAACTGGCCGGCAGCGCGAGCAGCGAGACAAAGGACCAATGCGACTGCGGCCAGCCGCGCGCTAACGAAGCTGAAAGGATTCGCCGCCGATTGGCAATCGGCGCAAACGGCGCGGGTTAGCAACCCGCGCGCAGGATACCATCCTGCCCCACACCTAAACTGATCCACTACGCGATCTTCCCACATAGGAATGCTAGCGTGAAGAATGGCTCGCATTACCCGACGTAATTTTGCGAAGTTGGCCGCTTCCATTGGCGCTTCGGCGGCGTTTGGAGCGCCCATCGGCAAGCAGTCTCGCATCCAATGGCATGAACGCCCGGCCGCCTATCCGGAAGGTATCGCGTCAGCCGACCCGGACAGTAACAGCGTGCTGCTGTGGACTCGCCATCCGTTTACGGCGGATCACGATGAAGCTCTGACGGTTGAGATTTCCGAAGCTCGAGGGGCAGGTTATCGAAGGCGATCCTCGGTTCTCTATCTGACGCTGCTCGTGCCAAAAGCACCGACTCCCTCACGGTCGCGGTTCGGTAAGACGCAGGCCCGCGCTCGTTTATTTCAGGATGGAAAACCCAGCGTAAAAGACATTGTTGTCCACGCCTGGATTCACCGGGCTCGTGAAGCCGTTGGAGATATGCAGAAACTTGTAGCCGAGGCTGATGGCGTACCGCTGGCCCGTCTTTATGCGGACGCCACCGCCCAGGTCGATGAGAAAATTCAGTCCTGTCGCGCCGGTCACGTTAATGGGGATTGGCTCGCTTGAGGCGATAATGCCTTCGTTGGTTTGAAGGAACGGATATATTCGGTGACTCCGCGCAAAGTCCACTGTGAACCCCAGAGGCGTTACGGCAAATCCGTACACGGCATGAGCGGGAACAAACTGCGGCAGGTATTGTCCCGGCTGCAACAAAACGGCCGCCGGCATGAGCTCGCCGGAATAAGATATCGATACGCTGGGCCAAACCCAGCAACGGTAGCTGTAGCTGAATCCCGCCAGAAAGAAACGGCGATCCGTCGTGGTTCCGATCAGCGTCGCGGAGACGGGCGAATAACCGGCGAAGAATTCAAAATCGTGACGGGGCTCGGAGGGTGAGGGGTCCGAGGAGCAAAAACCAGCCCAGGCGGGCGACGCCAGGAGTAATAGTAGTAGTCCCCAGCCGCGCTGCCAATTGCATTTAGTACTAGTGAATGGTAACCACCCGGCTGAAATTACTGTCCCACAGAGAGATAATTCAAGGTAGGCAGACATGCGTATAGTTGCTTTTGGTATTGTAAGCTTGCTCGTCGGTTCCTGGGCCGTCGGCGCCGTGACGAACTCCGTAACATTTGTCCCGCTCAATCAACCAGCCGCGGGAGCCGGCCCCGTGTCATTCGCAATCGGCGACTTTAACGGGGATGGAAAACCCGATCTCGCAGTGGTGGATCAGCGTTCGGCCACGGTGCGGGTGTTGCTCGGCGTCGGCAACGGCTATTTCGAGCCCTGGGTGGATTATCAAGTCGGGATCGATCCGGTTGCGATCGCGACAGCTGATTTCAACGGGGATGGAAAGCTGGATCTGGTGGTGGCGAACCGCACCTCAGACACGGTCCAACTCCTGCTGGGGAATGGGGACGGCACTTTTCGATCTTTCACCACGCTGGAGGCCTCCGGACCAACGGCGTTAGCGATTGGCGACTTCAACCGCGATGGAAAGCTGGATCTGGCAGTCACTAACTCGAATTCCAATACTGTCTCAGTTTGGCTGGGTGTTGGAAACGGCATCTTCCGGCCGGCGCTCGATTTTCGCGTTGGGGAAGGCCCGGCATCAATCGTAGTCGGGGACTTTAATGGCGACGGAAAGCTGGACTTGGCGGTAGCAAACCTGGCTTCGAACAATGTTTCCATCCTGCTTGGAACAGGCACGGGGGTTTTTGAGCCAATCCTGACGTTCGCCGCAGGGCTAACCCCTGCCTGGATTGCATTAGGTGATTTCAATGGAGATGGGAAAGTTGACCTGGCGGTTGTCAACGCGACTGGTTCTAAGAGCTACGGCTTCAAGAGCACCGTCTCAGTACTGCTCGGCAACGGGAACGGAACTTTTCAACCTCCGCTAACTTCTTCGGCTGGGCCTACGGCCTCCTTCGTCATATCGGCCGACCTAAATGGCGACGGCAAACCGGATCTGGTGGTCGCCAACCCCGGTTCTAACAACATTGCAATTCTGTTGGGATTTGGAAACGGATTTTTCGCACCGCCTTTAAATGTCACTGTTGGGCGGGGACCGGCCTGGATCGGTTTGATTGATTTCAACCACACCGGTACGCCCGATCTGATTGTAGCCAACAGTCTTTCGGACACCCTTTCGGTGTTATCGAATCTCACTGCCGGCAATCGCCAATAGAGCCAGTTGCTGCCTTCCGGACTGGACTTCGATAAAATCGTTCTGCACGATGGACGGCACATCCGACTCCGGCGAAATCACGGGCTGGCTGGAACAGCGGGCGCAAGGGGATCCAGCCGTCGTGGCCTTTGAGGCGCAGCTCGCCAATGTCGGTGGCCCGTTCATCACGACATCCGACACTGGTTTCCAGACTCAGCCATTCTCTCTCGCCTATTGCGAATACGTTAACGCGCTCCTGGGCATCACGACTCCCTGCGTTCCGGGGCCGCCCGGCACCAGTCAATACGAATTTACCTACCAGCTTGGACCCTATCTGAACAGCGGCAACACGTATGAGTCCTTTGTGAATTTTCAGATCTATTCGCGCGACGTGACCGAGCAACTGCTCGCCACGCCCGAACCTGGGATGGTTGTGCCGCTCGGTGTAGGGTTCGTTGCCGTTGGAATCCTAAGACGCAAGCGAACCAAGCGCGCCGGATGGACACCGACTCACGCGCGTAATACAACGTAATTTACGCTTTCTATGATTGGCATCTTTGCGTCGAACGTCACCAGCGTCAATCGTGCTGCGAAGGCGAAGGCGCACAGGTAAGCGTCACTCCATAGGTTCGGAGAACTCGATGGGCCTTTGGTAAATCCCTCACATTCTTCAGGGAGTTCGTTCGGCTCTGCCAAATAACCGATTCGGCGGTCCGATCGCAGGACGCCAGCCGTCCGTCTTCAACATTGCCGAACCGCCCGACGAAGTCTGTGCCGCTCAGCGGCCAGCACAATCCAGACATTTACGTCAGGCAAGTAGGTCATCAAAGTCGAAATTCGACAGGTCCAGCGCCCCTGGACGCCTGGAGCGAATTACCGGCAGTTCAATCTCGCGATCACCCAAAGAGCCAAAGGCACCTGACGCGAGGTTGCCCTGGACTTCCTTTTCTACAGCCTCAACGATAAACTGTTCCACGGTAGCTCCGCGCGATGCCGCCAGGGTTTCACTCTTTTGGTAGAGGGTGTCGGGAAGATTGACAGTGGTCTGCATAAAACGTCCGCTTCGTTTTATTCTCCCATGTCGGAGGCGGCCTGAGCCTCGCTCTATCAACTCCCCGCAATGGATTAGCCCTAAAGAGCTAATTCTTGAGGGCGCGTCACGTCGGGTAACTAATCAGAAGTTTTGAGCATCCTTAAATATGGACGGCACAGGGCGCCCGGCTAAGCGTTGCTCCCTACCTCCCTCGGAATCCTCTTCAGTGTTGCTGCTAGGATAAATTTGGCCCATGCCTTCTTCGACGAATACGCTAGTGCTCAATTCCTGTAGAAACACTTCCGGTATAGGAGCCGCAGAACGACTCCATGGGAGAACCTTGAGACGGAGGATCTGAGATGGCGGAAGAGCATCCTGCACCGTCAACTCCCTCGGACCATCCGGACCCGCCCGGCGGTTCCAAACCTAAGCGCTCGCTGGTCAAGCGGATCATTGTCTGGCTCGTGATTCTATTAGTTTTCGCTGGCCTTTTTGTGGTGGTTTTCCGCCAAAAGAGCGCTCCACAAACAGCCGCACAGTCAGGCGGCCGGCGCGGCGCGGCGGGCGGCGGCGGACCGGTTAGCGTGGTACCGGCCACTGCGAAGAAAGGCGACATCGGCGTTTACCAGGAGGCCATCGGCACAGTCACGCCCGTCTACACCACCTATGTTACTAGCCAGGTGACCGGACTGATCGTGGCCGTCCATTACACAGAAGGCCAATTGGTCCACAAAGGCGATCCGCTGGTGGACATTGATCCCCGCCAATACGAGGCGAACGTGACGCAGGCCCAGGGAACATTGGATAAAGACACCCAGGTCCTGGGGCAAGCAAAGATGGATCTGGAACGGTACCGCACCGCGTGGGCGAAAAACGCCATCGCCAAGCAAATCCTGGACGATCAGGAGAAGACCGTGTCCCAGGATGAGGGCACGGTCAAGGCCGACCAGGGCCAGTTGCAATTCGACCAGGTTCAGCTCACCTATTGCCATATCACCGCGCCCTTCACCGGACGCGTTGGGCTACGGCTGGTGGACCCCGGTAACCTGGTGCAGGCCAACAGCACCACGCCCCTGGTAGTGGTTACCCAGGAGCAGCCCATTACTGTGATTTTTACGGTCGCCGAAGTCGCTCTGGGCGCGATTCAGATGCAGATGCGCCAAGGCGGCCAGTTGCGCGTGGACGCCTATGACGCCACCGCGACGACAAAAATCGCAACTGGCAAGCTACTGACCATCGACAATCAGATCGACACCACTACCGGCACAGTCAAGCTGCGCGCCATCTTCGACAACAAAAATAGCGCACTCTTCCCCAACCAGTTCGTGAATACCCGCCTGCTGGTGAAAACGCTCCACAATATGACCATCATCCCCACTTCCGCCATACAGCATAATGGCGACGTCTCTTTCGTCTACTTGATTCAGAATGGGACGGCGCAGATACGCAACGTCAAGCCGGGCGTGGCGGAGGGAAGCGTAACCGCGGTGGAAGGCATTAATCCGGGAGACGTAGTGGCCAACAGCAGCTTTGAGAAGCTGCAAGCCAACTCTAAGGTGGTTATCGCCAAACCAACTCAGCCGGCCACGGCAACCGCACCCAAGGCCGCGCCGTGAGTCCATCGCGCCCATTCATCCTGCGGCCGGTTGCCACCTCGCTGCTGATGGCCGCGATTTTGCTGGTGGGTGTGGTCGCCTACACGCAGTTGCCGGTTTCCGCCTTGCCCGAAGTGGATTACCCCACCATCCAGGTGCTTACTTTCTATCCAGGCGCCTCCCCAGACGTCGTGGCTACCACGGTCACCGCACCCCTCGAGCGGCAGTTCGGCCAGATGCAAGGCCTGAGCCAGATGACCTCCACCAGCGCCGGCACGGTTTCGGTCATCGTCCTGCAATTCAGCCTGAGCCTCAACATTGATGTGGCCGAGGAAGAAGTGCAGTCCGCCATCAATGCCTCGCAGAGCCTATTGCCCAGCGTGCTGCCGGCGCCGCCCATCTATAGCAAGACCAATCCCGCGGATGTGCCGGTTCTAACCCTGGCGGTTACCTCCGATTCCATGCCGCTTTCGCAAGTCGAGGACCTGGTGGACACCCGCCTTGCGCCAAAACTTTCGCAGCTCAATGGAGTGGGCCTGGTGAGCATCAGCGGCGGCCAGAAGCCGGCAGTCCGTATCCAGGCCAATCCCGCGTCGCTGGCCTCCTACGGCATCACTCTGGAGCAGCTTCGCGCCGCTCTCATACAGACCAGTGTGAATGCCGCCAAAGGCAACTTCGACGGTCCCCGGCAGGACTACCAGATCGACTCCAACGACCAGCTCCAAAGCAGCGGCGATTACAGAAACGTTGTCGTCGCCTATCGCAACGGTGCGCCGGTGGTGCTCCAGAATGTCGCTAAGGTGCTGGACAGCGTCGAGAACAACAACCAGGCGGCCTGGATGAACCAAACGCCCGCGGTCATCTTGAACATCCAGCGGCAGCCCGGCGCCAACACCATCAGCGTGGTCAAGAGCATCAAGGCCATCCTGCCCCAGCTTCAGACCAATCTGCCGGCCGGCATCAAAGTGACGCAGATGACCGACCTCACCGTTCCCATCCAGGCCTCGGTGGAGGATGTGGAGTTTGAGCTGATGCTGACCGTGGTGCTGGTGGTGCTGGTCATCTTTCTTTTCCTGCGCAGCTTCCGCGCCACGGTGATTCCCGCCGTGGCGGTTCCTATTTCGCTGGTCGGCACGCTGGGCGCCATGTATCTACTGGGCTACAGCCTGGACAATCTGTCCATGATGGCGCTCACCATCGCCACCGGATTCGTAGTGGACGACGCCATCGTGATGATCGAGAACATTTCACGATATCTGGAAGCGGGCGACCCACCCTTGGAGGCCGCGCTCAAGGGCGCCGAGCAGATCGGCTTCACCATCATGTCGCTCACCATTTCGCTGGTGGCCGTGCTCATTCCACTGCTGTTCATGGGCGACGTGGTGGGCCGGCTCTTCCGCGAATTCGCCGTGACGCTAGCAGTCACCATCGTCATCTCCGCGGTGGTCTCGCTCACCCTGACGCCGATGATGGCCGCGCGTACGCTGCGCCACAATCCGGAGAACCAGCAGACGCGATTCTATCGCGCTTCCGAGCACGCCTTTGAGAGGATGATCGCCTTCTACGGCCGGACGCTGAAGTTCGTCCTCCGCTTCCAGACCATCACGCTGCTGGTTGCCGCGGCCACCCTGGCGCTAACTATATTCCTGTACATCATTATCCCCAAGGGCTTCTTCCCGGTGCAGGATACCGGCGTCATCCAGGGCATCTCACAGGCGCCGCAGACCATCTCATTCAGCGCGATGGTGCGGGAGCATGAGGATCTCACAAAGGTGATCCTCACCGATCCCGCGGTGCAGAGCCTAACCTCGTTCATAGGAGCCGATGGCACCAACACCACGCTCAACAGCGGACGGTTCTCCATCAATCTGAAACCGCTTTCCGATCGTGACCTGAGCGCCTCAGACGTCATCCGCCGGCTGCAAGGCAAGCTCCAAAGCGTCAAGGGAGTCCAGCTGTTCATGCAGCCGGTGCAGAACATCACTGTGGATGACCGTGTGAGCCGCACTCAGTATCAGTACACTTTGGAAGACCCCTCATCGGACGAGCTGCAACTTTGGACCAACCGCTTCGTGGAACAGCTGAAGAAGGTGAAGGGTATCGAAGACGTCGCCACCGACCAGCAGACCGACGGCCTGGCCGTTTCACTGATGATCGACCGCGTCACCGCATCGCGTCTGGGCATCGCGCCTTCCACCGTCGACAACACACTGTATGACGCGTACGGACAGAGGCAGATCAACACCATGTACACGCAGCTCAACCAGTACCACGTGATTCTGGAAACGCTGCCCGAGTTCCAGAAGGATCCAAGCAAGCTGTCCAGCCTGTACATCCAGGCAAATGCGTCGTCGGGCGCGTCCGGTCCGGGAGCGTCCACCAGCTTCTCCGGATCGAGTTCGTCCTCCGCCGGTTCCAACGCCATCACGCAGGGCGCCGCGTACACGCCCTCGTCCGCCGTGTTGACCGCGCCAACGAACGCATTGAGCCCAGTTTCCACCACCTCGAACTCAGCCACCAGTTCAACTCCGGCGAATGCGATTCCGCTCAGCGCTTTCACTCATTACGAACGCATCCACTCGCCGCTTTCCATCAGTCATCAGGGGCAGTTCCCCGCCGTCACCATATCTTTCAACCTGGCGCCGCACGCCTCGCTGGGTGCGGCCATTTCCTCCATCGACAATTTGCAAAAAGAAATGAACATGCCGGCCAGCCTCCAGGCTGCCTTCCAGGGCACCGCCGCCGCGTTCAAGAGCTCGCTGTCCAATCAGGCGCTGCTGATCCTGGCAGCGCTGGTCACGGTCTACATCGTGCTGGGCGTGCTGTATGA
>PMUN01000070.1 GCA_003166875.1 Bryobacterales bacterium
TGATCAGGAGCAGTGCGGCCAATACTCCGCCTGCGGAGTAGAAGACCCCGCGCCAGCCCAGGCCATAAGCGATCAGCGCGCTCATGAATTGGCGGGAGAGTGCGTCGCCGAAGAGAAAGCTCAAGCTGATGATGCCCATGACAGTGCCGTAAGTTGAAAACGAAAACCACTTGGACGTGATTTTCACTACGCCCGCCCATCCCAGCGATTGAACGCCACGGTTTCCAATCCATGCCAGTGTGAACAGCGGGATTCCGCCAGAGACGGCGAAGAGAAAGGTGAACAGCACCGATCCTGCCATTCCGAAAAGATAATTCCGGCGTCCGCCCAGAAAATCGGCCAAGCCGCCGCTGGGGAATTTTCCAATCGCGTAGGCCAGCACGCCGAACGAAGCGATGGTCCCGAGCCGCGTTGTGGCTTCGTCCCGCGGGATGCCGTGCGCCGCCATCTCCTGGATCAGAAGGGGCAATGCAACGGAAAAGTCGGAGCGGCACAGATAGTAGCCGGCATAGCCAGTCACCAGCAGCGCAACTGTGACCGCTTGCCAGAACCGCATTCAGACAGTTTAGATTACTCGTATATCAACTTCATGAATATGTAGCGTAAGCCTCCGGCTTGCGCAATTGGACAAGTCGGAGACTTGTCCTACGATGATGTCTCAATCTGCTCGAGGATCGGCTCGCATTCAGCCACGCTCGGCGCCGTGTAGTGCGCACCGGCATCCAGCAACCTCTGCTCGGCACTGCGCAACATGCGCTCTTGTTCCTCGACCGCCAGGCGCGCCCATTCCTCTTCCGTTAAGCCGACCTCGTTGCCGGTGCGCGTGATGCCAATGGCCCACATGCCGGCATTGCGGCCCTCTTCGATATCCGCTGGAGTGTCCCCAATCTTCACCATGGCCGCCATGGGATAAACCTCCAGACGGATGGCGGCCAGATAACACATCCAGGGCAGTGGACGCCCCGCACCCGTATCGTCGGGGCAGAGCGCACAGTCTGGGATAAAGTTCTGAGTAGCGGCGCGCTCCAGCAAATAATTGAGCATCGCGCGATTGTAACCCGTGGTGGTTCCAATCTTGAGGCCTCGGGAGCGCATGGCCGCAACTGCGTCCGCAACTCCAGGAATGAGCCCCGAATAATCCGCCAGCACTTGAATCTGGTTCGGGATAAATCGAGCGTAGAGTTTATCGACGTCCGCTTCCGCAGGCGGCGCGCCGTACTTTGAAATCCAAGCTGCCCGGACTCGCTCGATTTCGAGGATCGAGCGGATGTGCGCCTTCTTCGCAATGCCCATCGATTCGCGCGCTTCCGCGACCGTAACCGGCACGCCCGCCGGCGTAAACACGGACTGCAGTGCCGCCACCGGCGCGCGGCTGCCATAATCCACCACGGTGCCGGCCCAGTCAAGAATAATCGCACGCAGTTTCACAGGCCCAACCCAGCCATGGTGCGCTCCGCCAATCCAAAGGAGAGTGTCATGCCGGAACCACCCGGCGCGGTCACGATATGGACTCCCGCGGCGGGCTCCGCCTCAAAAAACGGCTTCTCCGCATGCGTGCTGCAAACGCCGTGCCAGCGCTCGGCTATATGAAAATCGGGTAGCTGCAGAAATGTTTCGGCTTCGCGCAAAATCAGCTCATCAATTTCGGGCCGATCGAAGATGTCGACGCACACGCCGTACTGGTGCGAGTCTCCCAGCGTGATTGCGCCATCCGCCGTTTGCGAAACGAGAACGTGAATGAGATATTTCTCGTACTCCGGCTTTTCACGCGCCACACGTTCCTTCAATTTCGAAAGGGTGGTGCACATCTGAAAGGCCTTGTAAAACCGTAGCGTCAGCCCGGCCGCAAGCGATGGGCCCAATTGCCATCCGCCGGACTGAGGCGCCGTGCGCATCATTTGCAGCTTACAACGCGTCAGGCCGCTCACGCGAAACAGATCGGGGAAGAGCGTTTCGAAATCGTCACCGATACACAGGATGGCGACATCGGCTTCGTAGGACCCTACGCCCAATTCGATCCACGGCAAATCGATGTGGGTGACCGCGCTTCCAAAATGCAGGGCGACACCCAACTCAGCGAGGTACTCAGGGAGGCGCGCGACCACCAGCCGTGGGTCCACCGTGAATTCCGTTGCGCTCCACAGGCCGCCTTTCAAGCCCTTCGGCTGAACCGCGCCGCTGCGTTCAATTACGCCGGAAGGATCCAACCATTCGCATTCGTAACCCACGCGCGGGGCGATTCCTGCGAATTCTCGCAGCACGTCGGCTTCGTCGTCGTGATAGGCCACATGCAGCGATCCGGTGGGAAGATGCGGAAGCCGCGCTGCCCGCAAAACCTCCAGCCAGATCTCGCGGCTACGGAGCGCCATGCGGTGCATCTCGCCGGAGGGTTGGCCAATGGGCCAGATCATGCCGAAATTTCGGATGGAAGCGCCGGTTGTCGCACGGCCGCGTTCGCATAGCACAACGGAGTGGCCTCGCCGCGCGGCCACGTAGGCGTGCGCCAGTCCCAGAATTCCCCCGCCGATCACTGCAACCTTCGCTCGCCGTGGCATTTCTTAACAATAGGACTGTTTCGTTAAGCCCGGATGACGATGCGCCGGCCGCCTTACTGAGAACCGCTGCTTAGCTGAGTCTGAGCCTGGCCGTGAAGAAATCGGCGCAAAGCACCGACTAGCTACCGCCTCTTTTGGATACCCACAGGTAGTATGACTCATTTCCTTTGGGAAAACAACAGGGATGTGCCGGATGTAGCAATTTCATACCGGTGGACTCCCCCCTTCTGAGACGCCGTGCGATGCGCAGCACGCGGGCGATCAAGAGCGCGTGAACTACGCGGCCGCCTATCTGTTCTACCTCAACAAGTAAGGTGCTACCGAACCGCGACCGTAAGGGAGTTCCCATGGTCCTGCTGGCCCACCAAAGGTGACCAAGACACGCCCGTAGCGCACGCAAGTTTGCGTGCCGCGTTCACACTCCTGTGAACGCTTGGGATTCGGCCGCCACGGGTGTTCGCAAGAGTGCGAACACGGCACGCGAAAGTGCGTGCGCTACGGGCGTGTCCGGTAGAATCAAATAATTTGGACCGGCGTCTTCAAGGGAGTCGGTGCAGTTGTGGCCCTATAATCGGATGAGTGACCACCCAGCAGTCCGAAAACATCCGCAAAGCTCTCGACTCATTCCGCATCGAACTACCCTCCTGGGGATTTGCGAACACCGGCACGCGCTTCGGCAAATTTCTTCAGCCGGCCGCGGCCACTAACATCGAGGAGAAGTTCAGGGACGCGGCCGAGGTGCATCGCTGGACGGGAGTCTGCCCGACGGTCGCCATCCACGTGCTCTGGGATCTGCCGGCTGGCATTGCGAGCGCGGGCGAAGTGCATCGACTCGCGGCGAAGTACGGGCTGCGCCCGGGGTCCATTAATCCCAACCTGTTTGAGGATCAGATCTACAAATTCGGATCGCTCGGAAATCCGGATGCCGTGGTGCGCCAACAAGCCCTGAATCATATCTTCGAGAGCATCGAGATTATGAACGTGTTGGGAAGCCGCGATCTGTCGCTGTGGCTGGCTGATGGATCGAATTATCCGGGCACACAGAACATCCGCCACCGCAAGAAGTGGATTGAAGAACAATTGGCGACCGCGCACGCGCGCTTGGCGGAGGGCCAGCGAATGCTTGTGGAATACAAACCGTTTGAGCCGGCTTTCTATCACACCGACATTGCCGATTGGGGCATGGCGTTGCTGCTGGCACAAGCGACCGGTCCGAAAGCCAAGGTGCTGGTGGATACCGGACATCATTATCAATCGCAAAACATCGAGCAGATTGTGGATTGGCTGCTGGATGGCGGCATGCTCGGCGGATTCCACTTCAACGATCGCCGTTACGCTGACGACGATCTCACACTGGGTTCCATCGATCCATATCAGGTTTTTCGCATCTTCCATGAAATTCGTTTCTTCGAATGGGAGACCGGCCAACCAGCCGATATCGCGTACATGGTGGATCAGAGCCACAACCTGAAAGGCAAAATCGAGGCCATGATTCAAACGGTGACCACGGCGTTAGAATTGTATGCCAAAGCCGCTATTGTGGATCACGAACGGCTCACAATGTGCCAGGCGAACTGCTCCCTGGTGGATGCAGAAATGTGTTTGAAGGACGCCTACTCCACCGACGTGCGGCCTATCATTATCGAATGGGCGAAATCGAAAGGCCTGCCTGAAAATCCGATGGAGGCATTCCGCGAGAGCGGATATTTGGAACGAATCACGTCCGAACGATCCGAGAAAAATGCATCCTCAGCATCCAGCTACGCGTAACGCGCTCTAGACCTGCATCACGCTCCCTCCCGGTCGCGGCTCGGAAACACTGCGCGTGGTGTTTTCGAATGCGCTAACCGAGCCGCGACCGGAAGGGAGCGTTACGGTCGAACGGTACCTAGATAATTTCCGTACCCAACAATCATCGTCGACGCCAACAGCAAAGCCAAACTCAACGCCAGCAGTCCCTTGGTACGCCGGCCAGCGCCGCTCCATTCGTGCAATGCGATTCCCCACAGGCTGCTGAAGATGATGATGCTGGCCATGTGCAACGTCCAACTCGAGAATTTATAAACCCCCATTTGCGTTTCGCCCATGGTGTAAAAGAAGAATTGGAAATACCAGATACTGCCGGCCAAAGCGCACACCAGGTAGTTGGGTAGCCTGGGAAATCGTGAGTCGAAGTATTCGCCGCCGGACTTGTTACGGATGTGCAGCGTCAAGCACCACACAAAATTAGTCAGGAACCCTCCCGCGAGCACCACCACCAGGATCGGCAATCCCTGCCACAATGGCGCTGTGCCATGCCGCAGCGTTGCCGCGCGGATAGGATCGCCCGCTGCGAGACCGTAGGAGAAGCAAGCGCTCATCACGCCGCAAAAGGTGGCGACCAACAGTCCCTTTTTCAAGCGAAATTCTTTGATGACAACCTGCTTCATCGCGTCGGGCATCTCTCGCTCTTTAGAAATTCCGGCCGCACCCGCGAACGCGATCCCTATCAGGCAGACTAGAACGCCGAGGAGAATCACGACGCCGGATTGAGTGCCCAGCACCTGGCTTCGAAATTCGCCTCGGAAGATCGGCGGGATCAACGTGCCGAACGCAGCGCAGTAACCCAACGCCACCGCCATCCCCAACGACAGGCCTAGGTAGCGCATGGTTAATCCAAACGTGAGGCCGCCAAAACCCCACAGGACGCCGTAGAAGAAAGGCCAGAAAAGCCCGGCGGCCGGCGTCTCATGCAAAGTGGCCAGCAGATTGTTGGTCATGCTGAAAGCCAGTATCCAGGGGACAATGATCCAACTGAACACTCCGCCGGTGAGCCAGTAGGTTTCCCACGACCAACGCTTCACGTAGCGATAGGGGACGTAGAAAGTTCCGGCGGCGAAACCACCCAGCCAGTGAAATACCACTCCAAGCGCGGGATTAGGAGTCATGAGTCTCAGGCAGGTGGAAGATTTCTTCCAACTGCAGGAATCCTTCATCCGGATTGCGATCGCCCAAATTCTCAAAGAACTCGGCCATCTCGCGCTGCCATCGTGCATTCACTTCGCGCTGGGACATACCTTGAAGCGCGGCGGCCAGATCGGGTGTTTCAAAATAACCAACCAGCAATCCGTCCGCGCGAAGGAACAAAGAGTAGTTGGTCCAGCCGGTTTCGCGCAAAGCTTGCAGCATATCCGGCCAAACGGCGCGATGCCGCTGTTTGTATTCCTCCAGCCGTTCAGGCCGCACTTGCAATAAAAAGCACACGCGTTGCATGGGTTGCTACGATACTTAAACCAGCCAATGGCCGAGTTATTCAGTCTCTCACAAGCCGTCGCTCGGTTCGTCGAGGATGGCGACGTGGTGGCGATGGAAGGGTTCACGCACTTGATCCCATTCGCGGCGGGACATGAAGTGATTCGGCAGCGGCGCCGCGATTTGACGCTGGTCCGGATGACGCCTGACATCCTTTATGATCAGTTGATCGGAATGGGAGCCGCGCGCAAGCTGGTGTTTTCCTGGGGCGGCAATCCGGGTGTCGGATCGCTGCATCGCATGCGCGAGGCAGTGGAGCGCGGCTGGCCGGGTCCGCTGGAACTCGATGAGCACAGCCACGCCGCGATGGCCAATGCCTACGAAGCCGGAGCCGCCGGCCTACCGTGCGCATTCTTTCGCGGCTATCGCGGTACAGATTTGCCGAGCGTGAATCCGAACATCAAGTTTGTCGCTTGTCCGTTCACGGGCGAAGAGCTGGCCGCGATCCCATCCATTCGGCCCGATGTCGCGATTATCCACGCGCAGAAAGCGGACCGCGAAGGCAATGTGCTGATCGAAGGCATTGTGGGAGTACAAAAAGAGGCCGTGTTAGCCGCGCGCCGCTCGATTGTTACTGTCGAAGAGATCGTCGATGATCTTGAGTTGAAAAGCCCGAATGCGGTGGTACTGCCCAGTTGGACTGTTTCAGCCGTGGTCGCGGCGCCTGGCGGTGCGCGTCCATCTTACGCGCATGGTTATTACGACCGCGATAACTCATTCTATTTCGCATGGGACAAGATCTCGCGCGACCGCAATACGTTTCTCGAGTGGATGCGGGCCAATGTGACTGAGGCGCGTTCATGAATTACACAACCGCCGAGATGATGACCGTGGCGGCGGCACGCGCTCTCTCGAACGACGACATCTGTTTTGTCGGAATCGGCTTGCCATCCGCTGCGTGCAACCTGGCGCGCCTTACGCACGCGCCGGGGATCACGCTCATCTACGAATCGGGAACCATTCGAACGCGGCCCTCCGTATTGCCGCTCTCCATCGGCGATGGCGAGCTGTGCGAGACCGCGCTGGCAACTGTTTCGGTCCCGGAGATGTTCCGCTATTGGCTCCAGGGCGGACGAATAACAATTGGATTCCTGAGCGGCGCGCAGGTGGATCGCTTCGGCAACCTGAACAGCACCGTGATCGGCGATTACCATCGGCCCACCGTTCGGCTGCCCGGCAGCGGCGGCGCGACGGAAATTGCGACGTCCTGCGGCGAGATCTTCATCATCATGCGCCAAAGCAAGCGGAGCTTCGTTGCCGAACTCGATTTCCTCACGTCGCTGGGACATGGACGGAACGGCACGGAACGCCAGGCTAGCGGAGTGAAAACCAAAGGTCCGACGCTACTGATTTCGGATCTCTGCAGCATGTCGTCGGATCCCGACACCAAGGAGTTTGTGGTCCGCTCTCTTCACCCCGGCGTAACTCGCGAGCAGGTTCGCGAAAATACGGGATGGGAGATTCGATTCGCAGAGAACGTGGAGGAAACTCCACCGCCCAATCGGATGGAGCTTGAAGCATTGCGCGATCTAAATGCCCGCACCGCTGCCGCGCACGGCGTAACAGCCGCGGATTGAAGCTATGTCTCAAAACACTTATCGACGACACGCTCCCGGCGATCAGCCGCCTTATCTCTACAAGCAGTACGCATCCACGGTTCGCCGAGCGCCGTCGAGACCTCTGATTTTCCTGCCGCACACGCTCTCGGAGACCAGCGGGCCCATTTTCGGTCAGAACGCGATTGGCGAGACCGATCATGATCTCGCGCGCCAGCATGCGGGCGAGCCACAAGGCGAACGCATCATCGTCACCGGCAGAGTGATGGATGACAGTGGCCGCGCCGTTCCCAACGCGCTGATCGAGATTTGGCAGACCAATGCGGCTGGCCGTTACCGGCACGCCAAGGACAATCATCCAGCGCCACTCGATCCCAACTTCACCGGAGCAGGCCGCGCTGTGACGGATGAGAATGGCATTTATCGTTTCGTCACCATTAAACCCGGAGCGTACCCGTGGAAGAATCATCACAATGCATGGCGTCCAGCGCATATCCATTTCTCGCTGTTTGGGCCGGCATTCTGCACGCGCTTGATCACGCAAATGTATTTCCCGGGCGACCCATTGATACCCTTCGATCCGGTTCTGCAATCGATTCCTGACGAGAAGGGCAGGCAGCGTCTGGTGGCCAAATTCGATCTCGCGACCACCCAACCGGATTGGGCGCTCGGGTATCAATTCAACATCGTGCTACGCGGCCGCGAAGCAACGCCATTTGAGAAATAATCATGGAGCTGATTCCCACGCCGTCACAAACTATCGGGCCGTTCTTCCACATTTGCCTCACTCCTCAAACGGATCTCGGCGATCTCACGGGCGAACGAATACGGCTGGTCTGCCGGATACTGGACGGCGATGGAACTCCGGTGAACGATGCCATGATCGAGATCTGGCACGCCGGCGCCGCGGGCGAATATGGCCGCTTCGGACGGCTTTGTACCAACGAAGAAGGCAAGTGCGAATTCGAGACCGTCAAGCCGGGACGCGTCGGGGAGCAAGCGCCACATGTGAATGTGCAGATCTTCGCCCGCGGATTGCTCAAGCAACTTTTCACACGGATCTATTTTGACGGCGAAGCATCGAACGCGAGCGATCCCATCCTGGCGCTCGTTCCGGAGGATCGGCGTGGAACGCTGATGGCGCGGCCGAATGCTGAAGATTCGAGCGTCTGGAATTTCGAGATTCGGCTCTGTGCCGATTCAGAGACTGTATTCTTCGATGTTTGAGTGATTGTATGTCTGTTCGCTTGATCGAGAGTCTCGCCACAACGGAACCGCTTGCGGATGTTTTTTCCGACCAGTCAATCCTACGCGCGATGCTGGATTTCGAGGTCGCGCTGGCCCGTGTGGAAGCGCGTTTCGATGTTATCCCGCGCGAGGCTGCGGAAGTGGTTGCGCAAGCCGCGAACCCGGATCTCTTCGACGCGCCCGAGCTCGCGCGCGAGACTTTGCGCGCCGGAACTCCAGCTATACCGTTCGTAAAGGCGCTGACTGAGCGCGTAAGATCGACGGATCGGAAGGCCGCGCGATTTGTTCATTGGGGCGCAACGAGTCAAGATGTTGTGGATACCGCGTTCGTGCTGTTGCTCAAACAAGCGCGCCCGCTGCTCGAAGCTGATCACGTGCGTCTCGACAGCGCTCTCGCGAATTTGGCTGAGCAGCATAAAGACACGGTGATGTTGGGGCGTACCCTGCTGCAACCGGCGCCTCCTGTCACGTTTGGACTGAAGGCTGCTGAATGGAGGGCCGCTGCGCAACGCGGCTGGACGCGCATCGCCAGCCGATTCGCCGAGGCTCTCTTGCTTCAGTTCGGAGGGGCCAGCGGCACGCTAGCATCACTTGGCAACAAGGGCATCGCTGTTGGCCAAGCCCTGGCCGAGGAGTTGGGCCTTCCTTATCCGGATGCGCCGTGGCATGCACATCGCGATCGGCTGGCGGCGCTGGTGGCGGCTTGTGGCGTTGACACCGGATCGCTCGGAAAAATGGCGCGCGACATTTCGCTGCTCATGCAAAGCGAAGTGGGTGAGGCCGCCGAGCCGGGCGGCGATGGACGAGGCGGCTCATCCGCGATGCCTCACAAGCACAATCCGATTGCCTGCTCGCTGACTCTGGCGGCGGCGCATCGCGTTCCGGGTTTGGTCGCGACATTCCTTGCATCGATGGTTCAGGAACACGAACGTGGAGTAGGTGGATGGCAGGCGGAATGGCCCACCGTCGCCGATGTGATCCAGGCCACCGGTTTGGCCGTCGCATCCATGGCTGAAGTCGCGGAAGGCTTGTCGGTGGATCCGGCACGCATGCGCGCCAACATCGAGGCTACGCGCGGCGTGATCTTCGCCGAACGAGTTGTGATGATGCTCGGCCCGAGCCTGGGCCGCGAGGCCGCTCACAAGCTGCTCGAACAAGCTACGCGGCAGAGCATTGAACAGAAGCGGCGGCTCATTGAGGTTTTGGAAGACATTCCAGAGATCACGCGTGCGATTCCTCTTGATGTATTGCGCACGCTGGATGCGCCGGAAGATTATCTCGGCGCGGCCGAAGAATTTCGAAAGCGCCTTTGAAAGGAGTCCACTTTGCCATTCGTGAATGTTGACAATACGCGGCTGTTCTATCGGCTGGAAGGCGCAGACGACCGGCCGGTGCTGGTTATGTCGCACTCGCTCGGCTGCGATCACGGCCAGTGGGATACGCAAACGCGCGATCTGTTGCCACATTTCCGGATTCTGCGCTGCGATATGCGCGGCCATGGCGCCTCTGATGTCCCACCGGGCGATTACTCGATCGAGCGCTTGAGCCGTGACGTACTGGCGATCGTCGACACGCTCGGAATTGGCAAGTTCGCTTTCTGCGGTCTTTCAATAGGAGGAATGATCGGCCAACGGCTGGGAGCATCGGCGCCGGACCGGCTCACGCATCTGGTGCTCGCAAATACTTCGCCACGCCTGGACTCGGCGTTGATGGAGACACGCCGGCGCACGGTGCTCGATGGCGGCATGACCGCTGTAGCCGACGCAGTGCTGGGACGATTCTTCACGCCCGAGACGTTGGCCCGGCAAGATGCGGATGTGGCTTCTGTGCGGCGCACGCTGCTCAACACAGATCCGCGTGGCTACGCCGGATGTTGCGCGGCAATTCGAGACATGGATCAAGCTGGATTACTTCCACATATCCGGATTCCCGCGTTGATCATCGCCGGCGATCGCGATGTATCCACGCCCTGGGCTGGACATGGCGAGGTGCTGGCACGTGACATCCCGAACGCGCGTGTTTTGCACCTTCCAACCGCGCATTTGTCCAACTTGGAACGCCCGCGATCGTTCACCAGCGCGCTCCTTGATTTCTTGGTTCCAGTTGCCAGTGATGCTCTGGATGCTGGTTATCAGATGCGCCGGAACATGCTGGGCGACGCCTACGTGGATGCAGCCATCGCGAAAACCACCGAGTTCACGCGCGAGTTTCAGGAATTGATTACGCGCTACGCGTGGGGAGCCATTTGGGCCCGTTCGGGGCTGGACTTGCGAACGCGCCGATTGCTGGCGCTCTCCGCGACGTGCTCGTTAGGACGCTGGGAAGAGTTCCGCTTGCACGTGCACACGGGCCTGGAACATCTGCTCGAGCCGTGCGATCTAAAAGAGCTGCTGCTCCAGACTGCCATTTATGCAGGTGTACCGGCGGCCAACACGGGATTTCAGATTGCGAAGGAAGAAATCGAGAAAGCATGCGCACCCAAGTCGGGATAATCGGCGCTGGTCCCGCGGGGTTGATGCTCTCGCACCTTCTGCATCTGGAAGGGGTCGAGTCGGTAATTCTCGAAGCGCACACTCGCCAATACGTAGAGGAGCGCGTTCGAGCCGGCGTGCTGGAGCAAGGCACTGTGGATCTGCTGATGGAAAGCGGCATGGGTGCGCGGCTGAAGAAGCAAGGGTTGGTGCATCACGGGATTGAGCTGAGCTTCAGTGGCCGGAGGAATCGCATTGATTTCCAGGATCTCACTCCCGGGCGCTCCATCACGGTGTATGCCCAACAAGAAGTAATCAAGGATTTGATACAGGCGCGGATGGACGCCGGAGGTGAGATTCACTTTGAAGTGAGCGATGTTAGCCTACACGGTTTGGACACCTCGAAACCCTCCATCCATATCGGGGCTCAAGAGCTGGTGTGTGATTTCGTGGCTGGGTGTGACGGCTCGCATGGTGTGTCGCGCGCGTCTATCCCAGAAGATGCGCTTCGAGTTTTCGAGCGCGAGTACCCTTTCGCGTGGCTCGGGATTCTGGCGGAGGCGCCGCCGGTTTCCGATGAATTGATCTATACGTATCACGAACGAGGCTTCGCGCTGTTCAGCATGCGGTCGCCCCAGATCACCCGGCTGTATCTGCAATGCGCGCCGGATGAAGATATCGCGCGATGGCCGGATGCGAGGATCTGGGAAGAACTTTGCACGCGACAGGCCACGAGTGATGGCTGGAGACCAGCGGAAGGACCCATCTTGCAGAAAGGCATCACGGGGATGCGCAGCTTGGTGATTGAGCCGATGCAGTACGGCCGGCTTTTCTTGGCAGGCGACGCCGCGCACATTGTTCCACCTACCGGGGCGAAAGGAATGAACCTGGCCATCGCGGATGTTCGGGTGCTGGCTAGAGCGCTCGCGGAATTCTACGCTACGGGGCGGAGAGAGCTGCTGGATCAATACTCGGCTACATGTTTGCGGCGGGTGTGGAAAGTGCAGCGCTTTTCGTGGTGGATGACGGCAATGTTGCATCGTTTCGACAGCAAAGATGGATTTGAGCTTCGGCGACAGCTCGCGGAGTTGGATTATGTTACTGGGTCGCGAGCGGCGTCGACGTCGTTGGCTGAGAATTATGTGGGATTGCCGATGGAGTGTTAAGAGGCAAGCCGGAGGCTTGCCCTACGGGGACGGGGACGGGGACGCGGAAAACGCCGGTGAAGAAAAACATGCTGCCGCTGCCCACCTGGCTCTCTACCCAAATGCGGCCACCCATCATCTCCACCAGCCTCGAACAGATTGCGAGGCCAAGACCCGTTCCGCCGTGCTTGCGGGTGGTGGATCCATCGGCTTGGCGGAAAGCTTCGAAGATGAAACCTTTCTTGTCGGCAGGAATGCCGATGCCGGTATCCTTCACCGAGAACTGCAATGTGATTTCAGTGTCCGAAGACTGCTCGACGGCAGCTTCGATGTGGATACTGCCTTGGTCGGTGAACTTGATCGCGTTTCCGATTAGGTTCAACAGCACCTGGCGCAGCCGTGTGGGGTCCCCGAGCATGTTCTCGGGCACATCCGGGCTGATGGAAGCTTGAATCTGGAGGCCTCTCTGATGCACTGTGCCCGCTAATGTTTTGATGGCTTCCCGAACGCATTCGGCCGGCGAAAATGGCACGCTCTCGAGTTCCAAACGCCCGGCGTCGATTTTAGAAAAGTCCAGGATTTCGTTCAACAGACTCAACAACGAGGTAGCAGACTGCTGGGCTGTCTCCAGGTACTCGCGCTGCTCGCCATCCAGTTCCGTTTCGAGCGCCAGCGCAGTCATTCCCAATACACCGTTCATGGGCGTACGGATTTCGTGACTGACATTGGCCAAAAACTCACTCTTGAGCCGGTTGGCCTCCTGGGAATCCTTGAGTAGAAGCTCGATGTCGGCGTTCTTGCGTTCGATCTGCGCCTTTTCGACGCGTAATTCACGGGTGCGCTGATCCACCGCAGATTCCAGCCGCTGTTGCTCGCGGCGGTAGCGGCGTTCGCGCGACCAGATGTACGACCACACCGACAGGAGCAACATTCCGAGTACGCCCAGCCGGGCCCACCAGGTTTCCCACCACAATGGAAGTACCTCGATCGACATGCGAGCCGGGCTCTGGTTCCATTCGCTGTTCGCGCTGCGGGCTTCCACTTCCAGAGTGTATTGTCCGGGCGGCAAGTTCGCATACTCCAGTTGACGCAGAGAAGTCTCCACCCACTCGTCGGCGAAGCCGGCCAAACGATAACGGCTGCGCACGGTTCTTTCATCCAAAAAGGTAAGCGCCGCAAAGAAGGCGAGTAGCGGGGCATGGCCATGGCGCACGCGCACCGGCTGGGACAGATCTATTTGATGGCCGCCGATGTGAGCTTCCGTAATTTCAACTGTTGGAGGGGCCGAGGCCGCACTTGCTGCGGGACGGAAGTGCGAGAGTCCTCCGCTGGTGCCGATCCAAACGCTGCCGTCCGGGTCGGCCAGGAAAGAAGCGGCGTCGCAATCGTCCCAGATCAGCCCGTCCTGTTGATCGTAATGATGCCAGCGCACGCCGTTGTAGAAGTCCACGCCGCGGTCGCTACCGAACCAGATGCGTCCGCCAAGGTCGGCGCCAACGAACAACGCTTTGTCGGAACCCAACCCATCTTTCTCGGTGAAAGTGCGAATGGCCAGGTGTCCACCATCCAGCGTAATTCGGGAAACGCCATACGGTTCGCGGTAGCCGATCCAAATGGCGTCGTCCGCAGCTTGCGTGATGTAGCCGAGGTAATTTGTCGGCAAACCATCTTTGGTGGTGAATCGCCGCCAGTGTCGTTTTTCGAGCAGAGCGAGTCCACGACTGCCGCAAAACCACCAACGGCCCTGGCGATCCTCCATGGCGTCAAAAAAGATCTCGTCCGGAGTGCTCAAAGGCAGCTCGACGCGTTCGAAACGCATGCGGCGGCCCATGGCGGCGCCGTGAAAGACACCACCGCGCGTGCTCACCCAAAGTCCTCCTTTGCTGTCCAATTTGAGCTTGGTGACGCGATCGTTGGTGATGCCGTCACGCGCGCCATAGTTGGTGACAACGCCTGTTTTCGGATCCAGCCGGGACACGCCGCCGGGCGAACTGCCGGTCCAAATGGTCCCGTCTTCGGCTTCCAGCACGTTGCGGACTTTATTGCCGTTGATTCCTTCGCGCTCGGTCCAAGCGCGCCAGTTTGGCTTACCGTCGGCGCCGATATGCAACCGATTCAGTCCAAGGTCGGTGCCGACCCACAGGTCGTGGTTAGCGTCGCGCCGGATGGCCCAGATGGTATCGTTCGAAAGCCCTTCGCCCGAGGTCCAGCTCTCCCATTGTTGATAACCGAGCCAGCGCGCGACGCCAAATCCTAGCAGTCCCACCCAGATGGAGCCTTCGCGGTCAACCAGAACGCTGCTCGTGGGATCTGCCGGAAGGCCCTGCGCTTTTCCGACGAAACGCCATTTGCCGCCGGCGCGCATGGTGACGCCAAAATCAGTGGGGACGAACAGCTCGCCGTTGCGGCCTAGAGACAACGCGGCGAAGTCGCTATTCTCGGGAATCGTCACGTCCACCGGCTCGAAACGCGAAGCCAAGGGCGGGCGGTGGAGCAATCGGGTGGAACTGCGAATCCAGAGCGTTCCCTCTTTATCCGTGATGATGGCATCCCAGCGATCAGGCGGGATGCCGTGCTCTTCACCAAGAGCCGTCACGCGGTTTGAAACACTGTTTGACTCGAGGCGGCAAATCTGGCTCCCGCATCCGAACCAGACCACGCCGTCAGGACTGGTATGGATACCGTGAACAGCAGGGTCAACTCCGGGGATTTGGGGCGAAGGGACAAAGCGATAACCGCTCCCGGACGGACTTCCGATCAATAGCCCGGCCGAGGTGCTGACCAGAATGTGGCCGGCCTGGTCGGAGGCGATAGCAGAGCGGCCGACGATCTCGATGGGACGACCCACATCGACGTACTGGAATTTGGACCCCAGGCGACGGGCCAATCCTGCCGATGTTCCAGCCCACAATACGTGGTCGACGGTCTCATAGAGTGATTCGATTCTCGCGCTCGGAAGACCATCGCGCATCTCGAAAGCCAGGAAATGAGCGCCGTCGTAACGATAGAGTCCGTGCTGTGTCCCAATCCAAAGATAGCCGGTGGAATCCTGCAGCATACATAAGGTGGCGAGGTTGCCCAGACCTTGTGAGCCGGAATACAGTTTGAAGCTGTAGCGTTGGGCGAAGGTGCTCGCTGGCAATCCGAGCAGCAGGATGGCGGTGAGACAGACTACCGTCCAATGGCGAACTGTGCGCAAATAGTCCTTCCGTATCTTCTTCCATCGGCATGCTGCGGGAAAGCTTTATCGCGGGCTGGGGCGGGTTGCTGGGGACTGGTCGGATTTGGGATTGGGTTCGTTCCTGCATATTTTAATTTTGGCCGTGACCTTTTCGGAGATCGAACTCGGGCTGAATATTGGGCTGAAATTGCTGGATGTAGGTATCGCGCATTTGCCGGTGCTGTTCGCGGGATTCTTTCGCAAGAGCGAAGCCCTCTCATACTGGCCGCGAGATTTGATGGCGTTGGCTGGGGCCAAATCAATTCTCTGTTGGGATGACATTGGTGCACCTCCCTTAGTTTCGGACGCTGGTTTTTGAGGGATAGCGGTGGCGTGGCTATTGAGTGGAAAATCAGGGAGAAAGAATGTGATTCGGTACGTGATCGTGTTTGGGCAGTTGTTGCCTCGCCGCTCATTTCGGGGGCTTGGCGGAGTTGAGGTTACGACCACCTTATTTCTTCGAGCATCTTGCGGTATCCAGCAGCCACCTCCTTAAATCTACTGAGGGAGCCTCCGAATAGTCCTGCCTGGACGGGAGGCCATGACGGTCCTTCAGCGTCCGCCTCCGCGATGATTGCTTTGATCGGGTCTTCACGGTATGCCATCTTCCAGCCGAATCTTCCAACGGGGCCCCAGAAACGAGCGGCTTCGGAGAGGGTACCCAACTGGTTCTCATATCGATGACCATGCTCAAGAGCGTACAACAGTTCAAATCTGTCAAATGCGGCCTCATATTCCGACCCTAGAAGAAGTAAATCGTCGAATATCGGCTGGAAAAACGTGAAGAGATATTCGCTGCGGGGTGTATAGCGCCGCTCAAGGCCCGGTAGCGTGTTAAACGCTCTCAGCCTGTCCATATCTCGCATCGCGTCTGCTACAGAGTGGATTAATATTGATTCCGCGCTGACGCCATCGAATGGGTGTGGCACCCGTACGAGCATCAGGTCGCGGAGGTTTTCGTATCGCCCTGCGGCCACCGCGGTAATGCCTCCCGAATATAGCAGCAGCAGCGCGGGATACCATCGGTAGGCAAGCCATAGCGTCAGCCCGGATTGGGGTAGAATTTGGTCGCAGATTCTCTTTGCGCCGAGGCCCAGCAGGCTTCGGTGGCTTCCTTCCCCCCAGTAGCCCAGAAGTCCTTGGATCAGAATCAAATCATTGGCAATTGCTTCGTAGGCGTGCAGCCTCGCGGCCATCGTGTCACTATTGGGAATCTCGTGAAAGTCGAAGCGTGGTGTTTTCTTTAGGATGTCACGAACTTCGCTGGCGACAAGGTCGTGAAGCTTTAGCTTAAAGCGCTCCTCGGGGAGATATTCCTTTACAGCCTGGATCTTTACAAACGCTGGCGCAGCGTCCGACACGAGTTCGGCCCCCCCTTGTGTGGATGGGGGCAAAGTCCAGGGAGACTCCTGCCTTGCAAGCACGTCCGCGAGAGTCGCGTAGCTTCGCGAGATTGACAGCCGCGTCCCTCGCTCGCGCAGAGCCGCAATCTCTTCACCATACGAGTATCGGGGCACGTGCTGTATTTGTACCTCATCAAAATAATTCTTGAGATCGCAGGACGGCAGACCGTAAATCTCGGCGAACAGCCTCTCAAAGCGGCCCTGATAGCCCTGGTCATCCTCCTCGTGACTCGGGTCGCCGAACCTCCATTTCTCCAAAAGATCGGGCTCGGACACATCAATTCTGGAGGGTAGCGGGAACACCATCAGCGGTCGGAGATCCTCGGACTGGACGCGATAACGTGCGGCCCTAGCCACCGCGTCAACACCTCCTATGAGGCTTTGACGGTTTGGTGTGAACACCAGCACCAGTTGGTCCGGCAGCAGTGCGGTACATATTCCGCTCGTATCGTTGAGCCCGGTTCGGGAATCGACGAGGATGTGGTCGTACCGCTCCGCGAGAAATCCCGCTACAAGGCGGATCAATGATGGGGCACGCTCAAAGAGTTGACGCCACTCAAATCCGTTCACGCGGTCGCCGTATTCCACGTCGAATCGGCCAGCTAACATCAGGTCGACTTTGGGTACCGAAGTCTTGACCACAAAGTCGTTCAGGGTGATGTTGCGAACAATTTGCTCTACAAACGCTTCTGGCAGAGGTTCGGTTGATGTCACCTGAGTCTGTGAATTGAGGTGCTCAAACAGATCTATCACGCCCTTTTGGGCCGAAGGGCTTGGCCCCCCCGTAGCTCCCGCCAACCCGGCGTTCCGAAAGAACCAATGCAGGCCGGGAGCTTCCAGGTCCCAATCGATCACAAGCACGCCCCTCCCGACGTCTGCTCGTCGCGATAGGATGCATGCCACGTTGGCGAGGGCCATCGATCGGCCGGTGCCACCTTTGTGGGAATAGAATGTTACTATCTTGCCGCGGTTCGAGTCCATTCTCTAGATCCTTCCCCCACCCGGGAACGCTGCAATGGGAAGCTGGAGCGCTCGTACCCATTGCCGAATCTCGTCCTCATTGGGAAGCTGGTAATTGTCAGCGTCGTCGAAGGGAACGTGTGCAGTGGCCAAGCAGTTGCACCTTGCGTCGACGTACTCCGCGATGCTTCTGATTTTCGGGGCGTATTGCGGATGTTTGGCAAGGTCTTCGTCAAGCAGCATGAACTTACTGAAGTCTTCGTATTGGCGAAGAGTCACTAATTCGGCCGGGATGCTTTCCTTACCGCGAAGCACGACCGGAATGATTAGGCCGTGGTTCTTCTCTTCCTCGTTCGGCAGCATTGCCAGGCGGCGGGCCTCCAGGGCGCGCATACCTCTATATTCTCGAGCACAGTACAAGTGCTGCAAATCGAAGTAATTGGGATGGTAGATAACCACCATGGCCGCGCTTTCGTAGACTGCACGTGCAAGGGCGTCGTTGTAGAGGTCGCCGGCTCTCAGCCTCTCCATGTCAACATAGACCTTCTCATTCCTGAAAAGCTCCAGCTCAGCGCTTAATGCGCGATGAAATTCCTCTATGAACCTCTGCTTAATCTGTCCTTGGCCGTGGCGATAGCTGAGAAAACAGGAGTATCTGAATGAAGGCATGGCGAATCACCTAAGCTCGGTCCGCAAATTCAAGGGCGTTTTGAGGACGCGGCTGGCCGTTCCCACTTAGGTAGTTTAGAATAGTCGGGCTTCTGTCCGCATGAAGGGCCCCCCCGACGTTCCAGCCCACGTTTAGGAGTTTCGTGTCGAGGACAAACTTGGATGGCTTTCATTTGTGGGTTTCTATCCAAAAGAATACAGTTTCCAAGGCTGAGCGTATTTTCCCCTTGCTTACCGAGAGGAGTGGTGATATTCTAAGCTCGGTAACCGATAGGAGGGGCCATGAGCAGACCATCTGACCTGGTGCAAGGAACCCTGGATTTACTGTTGTTGAAGATTTTGGCTTTGGAACCGCTGAACGGGTGGGCGATTAGCCAGCGGCTGAAACAGGTTTCGGGCGAGGTGCTGCAAGTGAGCGATGGATCGCTGTATCCGGCACTGCACAAGCTGGAGCAGGAGGGGTGGATCACGGCGGAGTGGAAGGCGAGCGAGAACAACCGGCGGGCGAAGTTCTACTCGCTGACTCGATTGGGCCGCGGACAGCTTCAAAAAGAGGCGGCGAACTGGGCTCGACTCTCGGATGCCATCACACAAGTTGTGCGGCTCGAGGAGGCATGAGCCATGCGAATAGAACAATGGTTTTACGCGTTGCCGCTGCGTTTACGATCCCTTTTCCGCCGCCAGCGTGTGGAGCAGGATCTGAATGATGAGCTGCAGTATCATCTGGAGAAAAAGATTGAGGAAAACATCGCGCAGGGGATGACGAGGGAGGAATCGCGGCACGCCGCGTTGCGCGCGATGGATTCGCTGGCGCAACGCCAAGAGGAATGCCGTGAGGCGAGGGGGGTAAACGGCATCGAAAATACTGTTCGGGATATTCGTTACAGCCTGCGGACTCTTCGGAAGTCTCCGGGTTTTACCTTCGTCGCAGTTCTGACGCTGGCGTTGGCGATAGGCGCGAACGCGGTGGTTTTCGGTATTTTGAACGCGCTGGTCCTGCGCCCGGTGAATGTGCCTCAGGCGGAAAGCCTTTATGGAGTCCAGCAGGCGAGCGGTTGGTCATACCAGTCATATCCAGATTATGTTGATCTGCGCGATCGCAACCGCAGCTTTGATGGTCTGGCAGCTTGGAACATCTCGGCGGCTGGGCTGGACACGGGCGAAAATCCAGCTCAAGTCTGGATCTATGAAGTGAGCGGGAACTATTTTGACGTACTGGGCATTCAGCCATATCTTGGACGGTTCATTCACGCCTCCGATGAGCATGGCCCGAACAGTGCTCCGTATATCGTGCTCACATACGCGTATTGGCATACCCATTTTCAGGATGATCGCGGCGTAGTGGGCCGTGTCATTAAACTCAACAAGCATCCTTTCACCATCGTTGGAGTAGCCCCGCAGGAGTTTCACGGGACTTTGTTGTTTTTCACTCCCGATTTCTTTGCGCCCCTCGTGAACGAAGAACAATTGGAGGGGTCTAGCTACCTGAACGAGCGTGGGACGAACCAGGTTTTTCAGGTGATGGGGCATTTGAAGCCGGGCGTCACTCCCCAGCAGGCAGTGGCCGAGCTGAACTCGATTGGCTCGTGGCTTGAGAAGACCTATCCCAAAGATGTTGACCAAAGGAGCTTTTCATTGGGCCGGACAGGTCTTCCCGGCGATATCTTTGCCAAGCCGGTGCGGGAATTCGTTACGGGATTGATGCTGTTGGCGGGCTTGATTCTGCTGGCCGCCTGTGCCAACCTGGGCAGCCTTTTTGCGGCGCGCGCCGCTGACCGCGGCCGGGAAGTTGCTCTGCGACTGGCGCTGGGAGCGACCCGAAGTCGCATTCTCCGGACACTATTTACCGAAGCCGCGCTGATTTCATTGATGGGAGGCGCGGTTGGACTCTGGGGCAGCGTAATGCTGCTCGGCGGCCTGAGCATGTGGCAGCCAATGCCCAGATTTCCTATCCATGTGCCTGTGACTCCGGACGCAAATGTTTATGGAGTGGCATTGGTTTTGGCGCTGATCAGCGGAGTTCTCTTTGGCATGGTTCCGGTGCGCCAGGTGCTCAGAGTGGATCCATACCAGATCGTCAAAGCAGGATCAACCGCGAAGGTTGGGCGGCGGGTTAGTGTCCGCGACGTGTTGCTGGTGGTGCAGATTGCGATCTGTGCGGTGCTGGTGACATCTTCAATGGTTGCGGTACGCGGACTGGTGCGCTCGCTCGACGGCAACTTTGGTTTTGAGCCGCGGAACGCGATGCTGGTGGAGACCAGCCTGAGTATGGCAGGGTATAGCGGCGACGGAGTGCCCGCAATGCAAAAACGCATGCTGGATGCGGTGGGGGCCGTTCCGGGAGTAAAGTCTGTGGGATTGGTGGGCCATCCGCCATTAATTGAGAGTTGGAACGTCGCGCTTGTCTTTGCCGACAAGACCACCGATCTGAGGCCGGCGAATGCCGCAGCTATGACCGTCCGTTACAGCATCTCTCCTGAATACTTCGATGCCGCGGGCACGCCAGTGCTGGCGGGCAGGGCTTTCTCGCAGCATGACGATAAGAACGCGCCGCGCGTAGCCGTAGTGAATCGGCTATTCGCAAGCACAATCTTCGGTTCTGCGGCCAAAGCAATCGGCGGACATTACAAGCTGAAAGATGGAACGCGCATCCAAGTGGTGGGCATTGTAGAAGACGGAAAATATACGACCAACATCGCCGAAGTTCCGCAGACGGCGATGTTTCTCCCCATCCAACAATCACCATCGGTTGAGACGTGGCTGGTGGTGCGCTCGAATCGCGATCCCCGGCAACTGGGCGCGGCCCTCAGGAGTACGCTGCGGGACCTGGACTCCGGGCTGCCGGTTTACATCGAAACGTGGATCCAAGGAATGGACGGAGCACTTTTTGGTACGCGTGTGGCGACGGTATCGCTGGGTGTGCTGGGCGTGATGGGCGCGATGCTGTCCATCACGGGCATCTTTGGAATGGCCGCGTACTCGGTGAGCAAGCGGCTGAAGGAGTTGGGAATCCGTCTGGCCCTCGGCGCGCAACCTAGAGAAGTGTTACAAGCGGCGTTGGGAAGAGCATTCAACTTGCTCGTGATTGGTTCGGCGGCAGGATTGGTCCTTGGAGTTTTGGCGGCCCGGGTGCTGGCTCACATCGTGTATCAGGCGACTCCCCGCGATCCGGTAGTGTTGGGAGGCGTTGTTCTAGCGATGTTGTTGCTGGGGCTATTGGCTACATGGATTCCAGCGCAACGCGCGATGTCCCTGGATCCTTTGACACTGCTGCGCGAAGAGTGAACCGCCATGCGCTTGAGACACTGGTTTTACAAGACGCCACTGCGGTTACGATCGCTTTTCGGGCGTAAGCGGGTGGAGCAGGATCTGGATGAAGAGCTGCAGTATCACCTGGAACGAAAGATTGAGGAAAACATCGCGCAAGGTCTGACACCCGGGCAAGCGCGCGATGCGGCCATGCGCGCGATGGACTCGCTCACGCAACGCAAAGAGGAGTGCCGTGACCAGCGGGGAGTAAACGGCATCGATAATACGATTCGGGATATTCGTTACAGCCTGAGGGTTCTTCGGAAGTCGCCGGGTTTTACGTTTGTGGCAGTGCTGACTTTGGCGCTCGCGATAGGCGCCAACGCGGTGGTCTTTGGTATTTTGAACGCGCTTATCCTGCGCCCCATGAACCTGCCTCAGGTGCAGAGCCTTTACGGAATCGACCGCGTGGGCGAGGATACTCCGACGCAATCGTACCCCGACTATCTGGACCTACGCGACCGCAACCGCAGCTTCGATGGTCTGGCGGCTTATCGAATCACGGAGGCAGGCCTCGATACGGGCGAAAATCCATCCTCCGTCTTCCTCTTTGAAACCAGCGGCAATTACTTCGATGTATTGCGCATCCAGCCGTTTCTAGGCCGGTTCTTCCACGCATCCGACGAGCATGGCCCCAACAGCGCTCCGTATATCGTGCTCAGCTACGCGTACTGGCACACTCGTTTTCAGGACGACCGCGGCGTAATTGGCCGTGTTGTTCAGATCGACAAGCATCCTTTCACCATCGTTGGCGTGGCCCCGCCCGAGTTCCACGGGACTTTGGTGTTTGCGTATCCCGATTTCTTTTTGCCGATGGTTAACGTGGAGCAGGTAGAGGGATCGAATCCCCTGAACGATCGCGGATCCAGTTGGGTGTATCTGGCGTTGGGGCATCTGAAGGCGGGAGTGACTCCAACACAGGCGATTGCCGATCTGAACTCGATTGGCTCGTATCTGGAAAAGACCTATCCCAAGTACGATGGCCATGTAAACTATTCATTGTCCCGTCCAAGTCTCTACGGCGACTTCCTTGGCAGCCGGGTGCGGGCATTCGTTACAGGGTTGATGCTGCTGGCGGGGTTGATTCTGGCGGCCGCATGCGCCAACCTGGGGAGCTTATTCGCCGCTCGCGCGGCTGACCGAACGCGCGAGGTTGCTCTGCGGCTGGCGCTGGGAGCGAGCCCCGCGCGGATTCTTAGGCAACTATTCACCGAAGCTCTGCTGATTTCGCTCTTGGGTGGCGCTGTCGGATTATGGGGCAGCGTAGCGCTGTTGCACGGGCTGAGCGCGTGGCAGCCGGTACCTAGATTTCCCATCCATGTGGCTCTGAACCCGGACGCAAATGTTTATGGAATCGCTTTGGTTTTGGCGCTGGTGAGCGGACTTCTCTTCAGCCTGGTTCCGGTGCGCCAGGTGCTCAGGACCGATCCATACCAGATCGTCAAATCGGGATCAACCGGCACGGTGGGGCGTCGGATTACTCTCCGAGACCTGCTGCTTGTTGTGCAGATTGCGATCTGTGCGTTGCTGGTCACCTCTTCCATGGTCGCGGTGCGGGGACTGGTGCGCTCGATGCACAGTAATTTCGGTTTTGAGCAACGGAACGTGTTGCTGGTGAGCACCGCTCTGCGTATGGCGGGTTATCAAGGTGACCAAGTGCCCGCAATGCAAAGGCGGATGATCGATGCCGTGCAGAAGATTCCCGGCGTAGAGTCCGTGGGATTGATAGATTGGATGCCATTCAGTGGGGGTGGGCACGACTCGCCGGTTTTCACCGGCGAAATGACAGATCTGAGACCATCCAACGCTGTGGCCTTGCCCTTCTGGTTCAGCATATCTCCCGAATACTTCCATGCGGCGGGCACTGCGCTCCTGTCAGGCAGGACATTTACCTGGCACGACAACAAAAATGCGCCGCGCGTGGCAGTGGTCAACCAGGAATTTGCGCGCAAAATCTTCGGCTCACCAACCAACGCGATTGGGAAAACGTACAAAATACAGGATGGAACGCGCATCCAAGTGGTGGGTATTGTAGAAAACGGAAAATATAGGTACCTCACCGAAGATCCACAGCCGGCGATGTTCTTCCCAATGTTGCAAGCGCCCTCCAGTGGGACATCGTTAGTGGTACGCTCGAACCGCGATTCGCAGCAACTCGCGACAGCCATAAGGAGTACACTGCGGGACCTGGACTCAGGGCTGCCTTCTTACATCGAATCGTGGAATAGACAACTAGACCTGGCTATGTTTCCTTCGCGCGTGGCGACAGTGTCGCTAGGAGTGATGGGAGTGCTGGGCGCGATGCTGTCCATTACAGGCATCTTTGGAATGGCTGCGTACTCGGTGAGCAAGCGGCTGAAGGAATTAGGAATTCGTCTGGCCCTCGGCGCGCAGCCTAAGGAAGTGTTACAGGCAGCGCTGGGGCGGGCGGTGAAATTGCTGGTTGTTGGATCGGCAGCAGGATTGATTCTCGGAATTCTCGCGAGCCGAGTGCTGGCGTACATCGTGTATCAGGCGACTCCTCGCGATCCACTGGTATTGGCCGGCGTTGTTCTATCGATGTTGTTGCTGGGACTACTGGCTACGTGGATTCCAGCGCAGCGCGCGCTGTCGTTGGATCCTTTGACACTGCTGCGCGAAGNNCCGCCCCACTTTGCATTCGTCTATCATTGACAAGAGCTCGCATGAGACTGGTTGACCTTTCCCGGCCGCTTGAGAACGCTGTGCCCGCGGACCCGCCGGGGCTTGGGCCGCGCATCGAGTACTCCGATCACAGGCAGTCGCTCGCTGGAATGCTTGGGATGTTTCCGGGGCTCGAAGCGAATCAGTTGCCCGGCGGCGAGGCTTGGGCCGTGGAACTTCTCACCGTCTCGACGCACAACGGGACTCATGTGGATGCGCCATGGCATTTTGCTTCCACGATGAATGGAGGCGAGCGCGCCTGGACCATCGATGAGGTTCCGCTTGACTGGTTTTATCGTCCGGGAGTTAAGCTCGATTTTCGCGATTTTCCCGATGGACACGTAGTCTCGGCGGCGGAACTGGCCGAGTGGGTGGGAGCAGCGGGGCACGAGTTGAAGCCGCTGGACATCGTTCTGATGAATACGCGCGCGGGCGCGGCGTACGGCACGCCGGCTTACGTCGATTCCGGCTGCGGATTCGGGCGCGAAGCAACGCTGTGGTTGCTGGAGCGCGGCGTGCGGGTGATGGGGACCGACGGGTGGAGCTGGGATGCTCCGTTCTCGTTTACGCGCCGCCGATTTCTGGAATCAGGCGATCCGTCCATTATTTGGGAAGGCCATAAGGCAAGCCTGGATATTGGCTATTGCCATATTGAAAAGCTGGCGAACCTCGAGCAATTGCCGGCGAGCGGCTTCCTGGTCTCGTGTTTTCCTTTCAAGATCAAGAGCGCGTCGGCGGGATTCACGCGCGCTGTGGCGATCCTGTGACGCAGAACCCGTGANNCCCTCACGGTCGCGGTTCGGTTCCTGGTACGCTGGCTCTTCCAGCTATGTCCAATATCACTACGGAACACCAGGGCAACCACGTGCTCCTGATCGGTTTGAATCGCGTCGCGAAACGCAATGCATTCGATCCGCCGATGTTCCACGACCTGGCGCGCGCTTACGGGGAGTACGAAGCGGATGGCGATCTTTGGTGCGCCGTGGTATTCGCTCACGGGCCGCACTTCACGGGCGGTATTGACCTGGCGCAGTTCGCATCGCTGTTCGAACGCGACGATCCGTTCGCGCAGGACGCCGGCCAGATCGATCCATTTGGGTTGCGCAGCTATCTGTCGAAACCTCTGGTGATGGCTGTCCAAGGCATTACGTTCACCATAGGCATTGAGATGCTGCTGGCCGCGGATATCCGCATCGCGGCCAATGACGCACGTTTCGGACAACTGGAGATCGCGCGCGGATTATACCCGCTCGGTGGCGCGACGTTCCGGCTGGTTCGCGAAGCCGGGTGGGGAAACGCGATGCGGTACCTGCTGACGGCGGACGAATTCGGCGCCGCGGAAGCGCTGCGAATGGGGCTCATACAGGAGGTAACCGAACCGGGGCAGCAATTGGAGCGAGCCGTGGCCATCGCCGAACGGATCGCTGCGCAGGCTCCGCTGGGCGTTCAGGCGACGCTCCGCTCGGCGCGGCTGAGCATCATGGAAGGCGAGGCGCGAGCGGCGGCGCGCGTTCGTGATGACATGCCAGGGATTCTCGCGAGCGATGATTTCC
Source organism: Bryobacterales bacterium (assembly GCA_003166875.1). Taxonomy (GTDB): domain Bacteria; phylum Acidobacteriota; class Terriglobia; order Bryobacterales; family Bryobacteraceae; genus Palsa-89. Next base: position 26,063 of record PMUN01000070.1, read on the forward strand.
GCGAAGGCCTGGCTAGTT
>PMUN01000262.1:0-7238 GCA_003166875.1 Bryobacterales bacterium
GGCCCGTGATGCCGGGAATGAACGCTGTTGGTACAAACACCGCCGCCAGTATGAGCGCGATCGCGACGACCGGACCGCCGACCTGTTCCATGGCTTTCAATGAAGCATCTTTGGGGTTGAGTCCCGCCGCGATGTTCACTTCCACGGCTTCCACCACGACAATCGCATCGTCAACCACCAGGCCGATGGCCAGGACGAGTCCGAAAAGGGAGAGAGAATTGATGGAAAACCCGAGCATCGGGAAAAAGATGAAGGTACCTAGAAGAGACACCGGAACCGTTAGCGCCGGGATCAATGTCGTCCTGAAGCTCTGCAGGAAAATGAAGACGACGAGGATCACCAAAAGCAGCGCTTCCCATAGCGTGGTGATGATTTCCTTAATGCCCGCGCGCACGGAAAGCGTGGTATCGAGAGAAACCACGTAATCTACATCGTCTGGAAATTTGTCTTTCAACTGCGCCATCATTGTCCGGACGCCATTGACCGCTTCCACGGCGTTGTAGCCCGGCAATTGAAAGAGATTGATAATCGCCGCGGGCGCATCGTTCAGCCGCCCGATCACATTGTAGGTCTGCGTTCCCAATTCGATCCGGGCAACGTCTTTCATCCGCACAACCGAACCATCTTTGTTCTCGCGAATGACGATCTCACCAAAATTCTGTTCGGTGATCAATCGGCCTTGTGCGCGCATCGTGTACGTGAATTCCTGGCCCGGCGGCGCCGGCTCCGCTCCTACCTGGCCGGAGGGATTGACCGTATTCTGTTGTTCCAACGCCTTCACCATGTCGGGAACGGTGACTCCCAGGCTTGCCAACTGATCCGGCTTGACCCATTGCCGCATGGCATAGGCGCCCGCTCCCTGCACCACCACGGACCCGATACCCCGGACTCGAGTTAAAGGATCGATGATATTGATGTAAGCGTAGTTAGCTAGGAATTTAGCGTCTCGCGTACCCTTCGGGGAGGAGAGAGCGATGATCATCAACGGGCTGACATGAGATTTTGCAATTGTGACTCCCTGGTTACGGACCGAGGGCGGAAGTTGGGGAAGCGCCCGGTTTACCCGTATCTCCGAAAACACCTCGGCGATATTCGGATCCAGATCCAGATCGAAATCGATCCGCAACTTCATCGTTCCATCATTGGCATTGAAGGACCGCATATAGAGCATGCCTTCGACACCTGCCATCGCTTCCTCGATTGGGGTTGCAACCGCGCTTTCAATGGTGAGAGCGTCCGCTCCCACATAGTTCGTGGTGACTACGATTTCCGGCGGGGCGATTGACGGAAATTGCGCGATGGGAAGCCGCTGCGCCACGATGAGTCCCGCGAGCATGATGAGAATGGAGATGACAATTGCAGTGACGGGTCGATTAATAAAGAATTTCGACATTAATTGGCTCGACCAAGACTGCTTGCTGGAGCTGCATTCAGAGGAGGCATCTTGGCCGGCTTAGGATCGACCGTTTGTCCAGTCTTTATATCCTGGAGTCCCTCGATGACGACCCGGTCGGTTGGGTTCAACCCTTGATCGATTACCCAGTATGACCCGACTCGATCGCCAGCCTTCACGGTTCGGAACGCGATTTTGTTGTCGGGGCCCACTAGAGCGACCTCGAACTCACCCTGCAGTTCCACAACGGCACGTTGCGGTACCAGCAAGGCGTCTTTTCGCACCGCGGTTACGGCACGAATTCTGGAATATTCGCCGGGCCGAAGGACGTTCCCCGGGTTCGAAAAAATGGCGCGAATCCTCATCGTGCCGGTCGAGGATTCGACCCCACGGCCAACAATATCAATCTTGCCCTTGATTGGATAGACGCTGCCGTTGGAGAGTATCAGTTCCAAGGAAGATTGCAGGGCGCTATCTTCCGCCAAAAAGAAATCGCGAAGCCTCAGGTACTCCTGCTCGCTGATTGGAAATTGAACCAAAATGGGATCGATCTGCGAAACCGTCGTGAGAAGTGCTCGCTGGTCTGTTCCGACCAGATCGCCGATGTTCGCTGCGCGTATACCTGCAATCCCGTTCACCGGCGACTTCACTTTGGTAAAATCGAGATTCAACTGGGCAGAGTGCAATGAACTGCGCGCAACTCCGATTTGTGCCTCCGCGGCAATGACCCCCGCTTTAGAGCGGTCGTATTTTCCTTTCGCCCCTGCAACCGAAGCGATGTTGGCGAGGTTTGACTGCACGGCGTCATCAAGTTCCTGTTGACTTACCGTTCCGTCCTTCGCAAGGGGCGAATAGCGCTTTACATCCAACTCTGTTTTGAGTTGCGCGGCTTCGGCCCGGTCAATTTCGGCCTTTGCGGCATCGACGTCGGCTTTCGCCTGCGTCAATCCGGCGTTGGCAACATTTAGTTGTGCGTTCGCCTGATCAACGATGGCCTGGAAGGGAGCAGGGTCAACCTCGAAGAGAAGGTCGCCCGTCTTAACAAGAGATCCCTCCCGATAGTCCTGCGCGAGCAAATACCCCGTGACCTTCGAGTGAATCTCCGCATCGATAAAACCGACGGTTGTTCCGATCCATTGCGAGTAAACGGGCACATCTTGGCGGATCGGTATTCCGACCGTGACTTCGGTAAGGCGCGCTGGCGTGGGCTTATGACAACTACAAAGGCTTAGAGCCACGACTGCTAGCACGACGCGAGAGTGTGTGCATGAACGCCGGAGCAGACGACAACTTCGTGACCTCCCGGTCATTCGGCCTAACATCTTTCTCCCGAGGCCAGAAAACGCTCGGGTAACGTCGGGAGCGCCCGCAAGCGTCTTCGATGGTTCGCTGAGACAGCAAGAAGCGGCCATCGCCTCCTCTTTCTGCCGCCGGAATTTCGCGCCGGTCTCACGGATTGTGTCGGAACCCTATCTTACTCCAACTCGACCCGCCGCCAGGACTTATCTGGATTGAAGCGAGTTATCTGGCGCGCCAGCGCGGCGGTGTTGATCCCGAGATCTTTTCCGTACAGGAGGCCCTCGTGATCGATGATGAAGGTTTGAACTCCGAATACGCCATACTCGGCAGGCCAAGCTACAAGCGCGAACCCACCAATCATCTTGCCTTTCACCACGTAGTCAAACGCACCGCCGGTGGCTGCCGGTCCTTGCGATTTCAGAACGCGAAAGTAGTATCCGTGATACGGTTCGGCCTTCTCGCCGGCCGCCGCCGCCCGGAAGGCTTTGGTGACCGGGTTCTGCGCAGCGTCCTCGGAATACAATCCGTCCTGTTTGCCGGAAGAGCTAGCGATGTTCTGGGCATATTTGAGGATGCCATCCCGGCCACGGTCCTCCGAGGCGTATTCCAGTTGAGCCTCGACATAGCCACGGCAAACCTCCATGGTATTCAGCTCATTTCTGCCCACCCGGCGGGCCAGAATCTCCAACCTTCCACTGATTGGGTCCAGGCGCCATTTTCCGTCCTTGCGAACCACTGGCACTGGAAACGGCCAGTCTTGTTCCCCCACCGAAAAAGTCACGCGATCGGGGTTAGCGGGGTCCTGCTCGATCTGCAGCTTCTCGTGGGCGGATCGTACAAACTCTGCTCGCGATTCTTTGTCTTCGGCCGGGTCCCCGGATTCGAGAATGTCTTTTCCGTCCGGTCCGAACAATTGGAGGAGAGCTGCGGCGTCGTTATGCTCGGCTGCATCAATGATTGCCTGAATGGCTTCCTGCGGCGTCGCAAAGGTACGCTGGCTCTCGCGCGGAGCAGTTCCGAGCAGTACCGGCACAGCCACCAGACCGACGGCCAGGAATCGCGTCAACCAGCGCGAAATGCCTTTCTGGGAAGTAGATTTCATGCTTGCCATGGTTTCCTTCGCTCCTATCTGTGCCCACCACCGCCGTGGCCTCCGCCACCACCGCCTGCGTGGCCTCCGCCGCCTCCGCTGAATCCTCCACCGCGTGAGGACCCTCCGCTGCGGGCTGGTCCAAGGCTCGAATATCCGTGATCGCTATGCGCTCGCGCTGCGCCGCCGTCCCGAACGCCGCCGAAAGCGCTCCGGTTCGAGCGGGAGGAGTTGGGCGCAATCTGCCGATTGCCCATTCGTTCCGCTCCCGATGAGGACGTAGCACCTCGAGATTGCGACTGTCCCGCAGCCGCGCGGGATTGCAAGTTCTGGCGCGCGGCGCCTCCGTAACGGCTGGACACGGCGGAGTTCGCGTAGGGTACGCCCTCGCGATGCGCGGAATTGTGGGACCATGCCGTGTTTCCACTCAGGCTCCGGCTGCCGGATGCGTTGAAATTGTTCCGGTGAATGAAGTTGTTGTTGACCATCACACTGCGGTTGCCCCACCCGGGACTCCACCCCCATCCGCCCCAGCCTCCTCCGAAATATAGGCCCATGTTGATCCCAAGTCCAAATCCGAAGTACGCGCCTCCATAGAACGGTGGGTAAAACCAACTCGCGTACGGATAGTAAAGAGGCGGGCCCCAGATGGAGACAGGATTGTAATATGGCAGGTACATCATATTCGGATCGGCCGGCTCGATGTCGATGATCGGCCGTCCGGAATCGTTCGCGGTGATTACTCTTTGCTGACTCGTTGTGGACAATTTCCCGGCTTGCTCCGCTTTGAGCCGCATTCGCTGGACTGCGTCCATCACGTCGGGCTGCTGAGCGAGAAAGGCGTTTCCGAGATTTGTCGTCCAGGTGACGTCTTGGTTCAAGCGCTTGACGAGGTCCGGAAAAACTACCAAAGCCTGTATGCTAGGGTCCCAGTTCTGTTGTTGCGCCGCTTGGGTGAGAGCAGCGCCTGTGAGCCCTGGGTTTCGCTGGAGCCACTGCCAGGCTTGAACAAGTTCGAGCGGGTACGTCGACGCCACCAATATCTGGCTCAATAACGGATCTGGATAGAGTGCGATCGGCGCGACTAAGCCGTCCAGTTGATCGGGCGCTAGCGACTGTCCGGGAGGCGGCGCTTGTGGGGCTGGTTGGCCCCAGAGCATCACGTTTCCACCCATGACTAACAGTAAGGAGCGGAGAATGGTCGCCATCGGAGCAAATGCTTGAGTCTTCTTCATGACGTGCATGGGTGGCCGCCCTTCAATCGGCTCTTTGAGGACGGGATGGTTCAATCCGCAACCGCGGGGATGTACAGAGGGCACGTCTTTGACCGTTCTGCCGGAGCTTGGCTTCGGAGGGATTTCAAAGGAAAGCGTGACCACTAATATCATCATCATGACCGCACGCGGTCACTTCCAGAGACTTGCCAAAGTGACGAGGCATTTCCACGATGGCGGTGCGACTCGTGGCACCAAGACGAGAAATCCGTGCTGCGCGTCTGCGTTGGTCAATGATTGCCTGGTAAGGATGCGTGTCAACCTCGAAGGAAGGCAAATTCCCAGAGGCAGTCCTGTTTCGTCTCGCTGACGCTCATCGAGGAGTTTTGTTCTGACCATAGGTGGTCGCGTGACCGTATCTCGTCGCCAGCCTCAGGAGCTCTCAAACGCACGGCGGCCGCAAGACTCCTGCTGTTCAAGCACGCGGTTTACTCAGGACGTCCTTCACTTTTTGGAGCAGGTCGGCCGCGCTATATGGTTTTGGAAAGACTTCGATTCCTTGCAGCTCTGATCGATAGCGAAGCCGCTCGTCATCAAGCAGCCCCCCGACCATGAGAACCCTCATGCCCGGGCATTTTGTACGCAGATACATAGCTGCTTCGTGGCCCGGCATGTTCTGAACATAGGTGCGAGTTATCAACAGATCAGGCGCGGTCTCCTTTAACCGGTCTACCGCTTGGCCCAGGTCGCCGGCAACCAGGACCATATATCCCTCGAGCTCCAAGGTCTCCTGAAGAACGGAAAGTACAAGAGGATCAGAGACCAAGAGCAGGATCGTCGTATTCAGAAGCGAGTGGTCCGCCATGGTCATTCCTATTGCGGGAATTCAGACCTTCTATTGGGGCGGCGGCTGCAAGGGACGGCATGGGACGGCATCACGACTTACTGGCAAGCACGCCTGACGCCATGCTTCAAATTTATCGCAAAGAGTGCCGAAGAACAGTTAAGAAGCGGTGCGGAAGCCGAAAGGGAACTTTGATTGCAACTCGATCCGGCGAAGCGGAAAGATGACGAATCTGAAGCTTCGCTTGGCCGTATAAACGGGACGCAGAACGGATTGGTGGAGCAATGATCGATAAACTAACAGACGTCGAGCCGCCAAGACCGCTTGCGGACCAAAAGCCTAGCCTGTCTTTTAGATCGAGCGCCATCCAAGGCAATCGAATCATGGAATGAACCCCACTAACAAATCCAACCAGAACGCTTTTGGATGGCCGGGCACCGAGCCCCGATGGACGCATGGAGCTAAGGATGGCGTGGGAACCGCCTATGCCGCTTCCAGCCGGGTTTGGTTTACCTTTTGGAACGGCATCGTCACCGAAGTTTACTATCCGACCGTGGACCGGCCACAGATCCGCGACCTTCAGTATCTCATCACCGACGGCAAGAGTTTTTTCCACGACGAAAAGCGTAACCTCGAATCCAAACTGGAACAGCTGTCGGATCACTGCCTGGGTTACCGCTGTACGAATTCGGATCCAGCCGGGCATTATGCCATTGTCAAAGAGATCATCGCAGACCCGCACCTGGCCTGCGTTCTTCAGCACACCAAGCTGACCGGTGACGAATCGGTCGTCTCCAAGCTGCGCCTGTACGCTCTTTGTGCACCTCATATCGAGGTAGGAGGCTGGGGCAACAGCGGCTATGTGGCGCAAGTAGCGGGCCGGACGGTCCTGATTGCCGAGCGCAAGGGAACATGGCTGGCGCTGGCGGCCACAGTTCCTTTCTCCCGTGTTTCCTGTGGCTATGTTGGAAGAAGCGACGGGTGGACCGATCTGCACGGCAATTATCAAATGGACTGGGAGTTCGATCACGCCCCCGACGGCAACATTGCACTCACGGGAGAATTGGACTTAACCGTTACCCGTGAATTCACCTTGGGACTGGCGTTCGGCAACAGCCAGCACCACGCCGTCTCAACGCTCTTTCAATCGCTGAGCGCTCCTTTCGCCGAGCATCGCAAGCGGTACGCGGAACAGTGGGCGCGATCGAGCGAGTGCGTCCTCCCGCTGGAGAAGGTCTCGGGCGATGCAGGTAACTTATACCGAGCGAGCTTCAGTTTACTGCGCGCTCATGAAGACAAGTCATATCCTGGCGCCTTTATCGCCTCGCTCGCCATTCCCTGGGGAGAAGCGGTGGGCGATGAGGATCAGGGTGGTTACCACCTGGTATGGACGCGCGA
>PMUN01000262.1:7271-8821 GCA_003166875.1 Bryobacterales bacterium
GCTTTTCCCATTCTGCTCGCCTGGCGGCTCAAGCGTGAGAACGCCCTTCAAGACTTTGACCCGTACCCCATGGTCTTGCGGGCGGCAGCTTACCTCGTCCGTCATGGCCCTGTGACTCCGCAGGAGCGCTGGGAAGAAGTCAGTGGCTATTCACCTTCCACCTTGGCTTCGAACATCGCTGCTCTGATCTGCGCCGCATGCTTTGCCCGCGAGAGAGGCGATGAGGCGACAGCGAAATACCTGGAGGAATACGCCGATTTCCTGGAATGTCATGTCGAGACCTGGACAGTCACATCGGAAGGGACTCTGCTCCCAGGGGTGGCCCGGCATTACTTGCGGATTCTTCCCGAGAGGACTGACAATCCTAACCCCGACGAGGATCCAAACCAAGGAAACATTACCATTGCGAACCGCCCGGCCGGAGCTCGGAGCGTGTTTCCAGCCAAAGAAATCGTGGATGCGGGTTTTCTTGAGCTCGTGCGTCACGGCATCCGCAGGGCCGACGATCCAATCATTGTGGATTCTCTGAAAGTCGTAGACGCAGTGTTGAAAGTGGACACTCCCTTCGGCCCTTGCTGGCGCCGCTATAACCACGATGGATATGGACAACGGAAAGATGGCGGCCCTTTTGTAGGCTGGGGCCGGGGGCGCGCCTGGCCGCTGCTAACAGGCGAGCGAGGTCACTACGAGTTGGCCGCCGGGCACGACCCGAAGCCATTCCTTCGGGCTATGGAAAGCTTCGCATCAGCCACTGGCCTTTTGCCCGAGCAGGCATGGGATGGTCCGGATCTGCCCCAGGCCCACATCTACTGCGGTCGGCCGACGGGCTCCGCCATGCCACTGATGTGGGCACACGCAGAATACATCAAGCTCCTTCGCTCCGTCCGCGATGGGAGGGTGTCCGACCTGATTGCCGACGTTGCGAAACGGTATCTCGGCGAGCGGAAGGATCGTCAATTATTCGAAGTCTGGAAGTTTACCCGGCAGGCGCGCAGCGTCAAGCGCGGCTATGTGCTTCGCATTCAAGTGCCCGCTTCTTTCCGGCTGCACTGGTCGGACGACGAGTGGCAGACCGTGAAGGATAATGCCTCTTCCGCCACCACGCTGGGAGTTGAGTTTGTGGACATTCCGATTCTTGCGGCACAACGGGCACCCATCCGTTTTACTTTCTTCTGGACGGCTAGCGGCCATTGGGAAGGACGCGATTACGCAGTGTCAGTCGGCTGACCAAATGTACACGCCCCAAACGTACCCGGTTGCTCTCCTGATGATGTTGTTCAGCATGCTGTGCTGGGGCAGTTGGGCCAATACACAGAAGATCGATAGAGCGTGGCGATTTGAGCTTTATTACTGGGACTACATGTGGGGCATTGTGGTGTGCGCCCTGCTGTTCGGTCTCACATTCGGCCGGACGAACGCGGCGGTTCCGGTAAGTTTCTTTCACAATCTCGCCAGCGCAAGCACTCGCTCCCTGGTTGAAGCGTTCGTGGGCGGAATAATTTTCAATCTCGGAAACTTGCTTTTGGTAGCCGCCATTTCGGTCGCCGGCA
>PMUN01000366.1 GCA_003166875.1 Bryobacterales bacterium
GACTGGGGGCTGGACGCGTCGTCGAAGAGCTGGTGGCAGTGGATGGTGGGGGCTTATTTCTGTGGACGGCGTCTATCGGGACTCATTACTTCTTGATGGCGTGTGATCCGGCGCCATCCGTCAGAAGACGATATGCGGCAAGAATCGGGAGTATTCGGTTGCGTGTGTTTTTTCCGGCTTACTCGGTCCGTAGCGCTACCATGGGGTCCACGCGGGTGGCCCGCGCTGCCGGGAGGTAGCTGGCGAGCGCGGCTACCAGCCCGAGGAACGCCGCCGCGGAGAGGAATGTTATCGGATCCCAGGCGCTGACGTTGACCAGCATTCCTCCGACGATGCGGCCGGCTGCCAGGGCGATTACGCTTCCGGCTAACAGGCCGGGGACAATCAAGCGGAGTCCTTCCTGCATTACGGCGAGGAGCATGTCGGCGGACCGGGCGCCGAGCGCCATACGGAGTCCAATTTCCTGGGTGCGTTGGCTGACGGCGTAGCTCATGACGCTATACAGGCCGATGGAGGCCAGCAGCAGCGAGATCGCGCCCACCACTCCCAACAAGTTGGCTGCGACATGCTGCGCGAACAGCGAACGTGTGTTCGCGTCGGACAACAAGCTGGAGCTGAACACCGCGTCCTGATTGAGCGCCACGGCCTCCCGGCGAAGGACTGGGGTCATTTGCAGCGGATCTGGTCTTGATGAAGATCGCGAAGTTGAGACCCGGTGCGAACCATACGCGGAAGGGGATATAGAAGAACGGCGTCGGGCCTTCGATCGGCGTGTGGTATTTACTGTCTTTCACCAGGCCGACCACGGTAAACACATCCCCCTCGCACCGGATCTTGCGGCCGATGGGGTTCCTGCCGTAGAAGAACCGCTTGGTGAAGGTCTCATTGACGATAAGCACGCGGGGCGCTTTGGCCGAGTCCTGTTCGGTGAAGTCGCGGCCATCCAGCAAGCGGATGCCGAGCAGATTGAAGTAGCCGGGCGGAACGGTGGCGCGATGGATCATCATCTGCTCCTTCGGGGCTGGCGTGTAACCTTCGATATCGAGCTGGTGCCAGGGCGTGGAGCCGGCGCCGGAGGCGGTGGACATGGGGATTACATCGGAGTAGGTGACGCCGACCACGCCGGGTTTCGACTCCAGGCGTTCGCGGAGGATGCGGCAGAAATCGCGCTGCTCCACGGCCGAGTAGCCGGCATACGAGAGATAGAACTGGGACACGGAGATGTTGGCGCGATCGAATCCAGGCTGGATGCCGCTGGCATTTTGGAAGCTGCGGTAGAACAGTCCGGCGCCGATGAGCGCGACCATGGCGAGGGCCATTTCGGAGATCACCAGCACATCGCGCAGGCGGTGGGAGCTGGAACCGGAGCCCGCGCTGCGGCCACCTTCTTTGAGAGCTTCGTTTACATTGGAGCGGGCGATCAGCAGGGCCGGCACGGTGCCGGAAAGCAGCGTAGCTAGCACGGCAATCAGCAATGTGAAGGCGAGAGTGGGCAAGTTCAACCCGCCGCCCAGATCCAGCGGAACGTCGGTGACGGGGCGCAGGAACATGAGCGACTGCCCCATCCACAAAACCAGCAGGAGCCCGAGTAGGGCGCCAGCGGCGGCGAGCAGCAGGGTTTCGATGAGAAGCTGCGCGGCGAGGCGGGGGCGGCGGGCTCCCAACGCCAGCCGGATACTGAATTCTTTCTGGCGCGATATGGCGCGTGCGAGCAGGAGGTTGGAGACGTTGGCGCAAACAATCAGCAGGAGCAGCAAGGAGAGCGACATCAAGATCCGCAGCGGCTGGAGCAGCATGCCCTGCGCGCCGAGGTGGCCCTGCCAGACCGGGGTGACGGTGAGGTCGACGCCTCGATTGGTGGCCGGGTACATGGCAGCGAGCCGTTTGCCCAGCGCGGCCACTTCCGCGCGCGCCTGCGCGATGGTGACGCCGGGCTTCAAGCGCACAATGGTGGAAGTCTCGTCGCGTGTGGCTCGGTAATGGAGCGTGCCATCGCCAGTACCCATCGCGGTGGCCATCGAGATGGGGACCCAAACGTCGAAGAGGACACCCGCCAGAGTGCCGCGGAACTCGCGAGGCGCCACGCCGATGATAGTCAGCTCGTGCCGGTTCAGGTGGATGGTTTGGCCCAGCACTTTCGGGTCGCCGCGAAACCGGGTCTGCCACATGCGATAGCTGATCACGGCGAGTGGTGCGCCGCCTTCCCGCTCGAGCCCGTCGGTGGCCCAGAAGGTGCGGCCCAGCGCCGGCGTGACCTTCAGTACATCGAAGTAGTTTGCCGAAACCAGCTCGGCGAAGGCGCGCTCCGTTTTTCCTACGGCGCCGATGCTCAGTGGTGTGAAGCGTCCCTGGGCGACACCGGAGACCAGATGCAGATTGTCGCGATAGTCATGGTAGTCGAGGTAGGAGGTGTTGACCAGATACTCGCCGGTGGGGGTGACACTCTCAATGAGTGCCAACTCGCGCGGCTCGCCGACTCCGGGAAAGGGGTGGAGCAGGACGGAATCGATCCAACTGAACACCGTGGTGTTCACGGCAATGCCCAGGCCCAGCGTGCAGACCGCGACGGCGGCGAACCAAGGGCTGTGGCGGAGAATCCGCAATCCGAACCGGACGTCCTGGGCGATGGCGGGCATAGAAATAGTTACGCAATTTGCGCTCCATTCGCAAGTATTTGCGGGTGCGGGAGATTTCGAGGTACTGGCTGTCGGTTGGGGGGAAGAGGTCATCCGGAACGGAGGGATTTCACGCACGGCAGGCGCGCAGTTCTGATCGGATTGCCAACCGAGAATTACGATTACTCCCGTGTCGGCGTCCCTGCAAGCAATCGTGCCGCGTCGGGCGAGAGGCTATGGGGCCGGATGTGGACGGAGTTTCACAGGATCTAATCGGCGCGACACGACTCCGGGGCGCAGCTCAACCTTCCAGACACACGGTGAACTCCAGGGACGTAATTCCCAAGTACGCTGCCGTAACCGCCTCAAGGTTTCTTCGCTTCTCCCGATCGCTCGCGGCGGACGTCGAGGTCTCACCGAAATTCTTCCCTCGAAGCCGCTTGGCGCCGCGATGGGCCGCATCGTAGCTGGCGCGCTTTTCAGGGTCGCTCAAGATCTGGTTCGCTTCCGANNGGTCTCCGCGTCGGCATTGGGGCTCAGTTGCATTACTTCATAACAGTCCAGCGCAACGGGATTTATGCAGTCAGTCTGTTCCTCATCCAATATAAAAGTCGAACAGTGGTCTAGAAATTCCAGGCCCGCGCGGAATGTGCCGTCGGTCTTTGCGGTGCACCATTTGACCCCGGCAATCAGGTAGTCCAGCGTGTGGTTCTCGCCGAACTTACCGCGTAAGACCACAGTGGAGCCGGGCTTGAGCATGGTCATCAACGCCAGGCCGCATCCTCCGCCGATGACATCCACGAGGTTGGCAATCACGTAGCGCGAATCGCCCATGCCGTCTTTTGTCTCGACGTGAATCACGGACGAGTCGGCTGGTTTTCTGTGCCCTCTTCGCCGTTGCCGTTTGCCCGTGGCTTCCATTACATTGTTTATCGCATTCGCCCCGCGAAATCGAAATGGGCTGTCGGTAACGATTTAAAGCCGCCGGAGGTACTGGCAAAGTACCAAATCAACACACCCCAGAGACGGCTTCCGCGACGCGCGTGGCGCGAACACCGTCGAAAACACTTGGTCTCGGATGGACGAATCCAAAGTGGGGCGGACCCCCTGGTCCGCGGCCGACGCCCACGTCGGCCTGCTGTTATTTGTCGATGCTTGAGGTAGCGGNNTGCAAGCCCATGAGATACACTCCTGCGGACGCATGAGTCTCACTCCTCGAGCACGGCGCTTCCGAAAACGGGCCGGCCACCCAAGGAGGTGTAGAAGTCGTACAACGTAATCGCGGCCATTACTAGAATCCCGGCCAGACTGATGCCCGCATACCACGCCGATCCTTGAGTGGTCAGGGGAAAGTGCGTGAGGAGATACCATATGACGAAATTAGCCACCAGTGCCACCAAGCCGAATCGAATCAGCAGAAACACAGCTACACCGGAAAAGACCAGAACGGACACCGAGAGGCCAGGATCCCGGCTCCCTACTATGCCTAAGGCCGGGTACAAAAGCATGATTGCGATGGCTGCCCACTCCTTGCGCAGCAAGGTCCGCAGAACCACCAGGACAAACAGAAACGTGAGCCAGAAAAAAGGGCCCACCATCAAGGTGTACGATATATCCGCAATGGTGGAGCGCGCCCCGAGAAACTGCCATGTGGGACCCAAGCGAGGCTCTACCGGAGGATAGCCGAGCCACAATGGAACAAACCACCCCAGGCTTCCAAGGGCGGTCGAGGAGGACCCCGACAGACAACCGATCAGCACATCGCGTCCCACCAGCGGATCCCGAAAGCCTCCGGCCAATAAGCGACTCCAGGAGACCAGTGTTGCGGGCCAACGGCGGCGCACATACGGCTCCAAAGCAATGTAGAGAAACCAGAGGAAACAGGACAGTGCAAATCCCTGGACCAAGAACTCAATGAAAAGACTTAATTCGTGGGAGTCCGGCACGTGATGCGCGCCACACAACCACGCCACCGCCCAAGCCGCAAAAACGAAGACTGCCATACGAGAAGCCCCACGGCGATCGCCCCTGGCAAGACGCAGATTCCGGCGCGCGAGCACTGCAGTACCCAGCAGCAGCGAGAGCAACAAAATCATGCCAAGCACCTGAGATGATTGTTCATTGGGCTGCATGCGTTCGGGACGCGTCCAGGGGCCAATCAATTCGAAATAGACGGGCTTGCCCCGGTATGCCGCGGCCTCGATCCGCATCGGAATATCGGGGCGCTCCGCCAGCGACCCTGTCCAGGCAGCCCGCGCATCGCCATAAACAGGAGGCGTCCAGGCCGGCTGCGCCGGGAGCCATTTTGACGAATCGATTTCCGCGGAGGAGAACAGGGGCGCCCAGTCCGGTGGCGACGCGGGGACGGCCGGCTTCTCAAGCTGCGGCGGAATCGCGACGAACTGAGTAAGACGACCGAGCGGACTGAGTTTTACCAGCGTCATCCCGGACACATCGAGCGGTGGGTCGTCTGTCCATACGAATCCCAGTATGGGTGCGTGGGAGGAGAAGGATTGAGCCGCGAGCGGGCGCGGACTGCCTCGATACCAAAACACGAACGCCCCGGTCTCCAGGTGGTCCCAACGCGTCTTCGATTTGTCGTGGTCCCCGATATAGCGCAGAAACTCGCGGCCTTCGTAGAATCCCATCGCCGTGTCCACCGGCTGCTCGGAATACCCAACGCTGTGCAAAATGGTCCGCGCGCGCTCCGCCAGCGCTTCCGGCGGTTTATCGAGCGGCACGCGGCGGTAGAGCTGAGTTTGTGCGTTCAGCAGAATCACTGCGGTTACTGACATAATGACCCCCGCCAGCAAGGCCCAAGCCACCAGCGGACGCAGGCCTTCGGATTCCCCAGCCGCCGCGACCATCTCAGGCGAAGGCGTTTCCCCGGCAGCCAGCGCAGCAGCCAAAGGATCGCCTCCCGGTAGTGCGGCCGCAACTTGCAGCGCCGAAGCGGGACGCTTCGTGGGATCCTCGGCCAGACAACGTCGGATCACCCGATCCACTTCGGTGGCCAAGTCCGGATGGCTCAAATCCGCGGAAGGACGCTTACCGGTGAACACCTCGTGCAGAACCACGCCCAGCGCATAAATGTCGCTGCGCGCTGTCACGTCCCGCCCGGATCGCTGCTCGGGCGCCATGTACCCTGGCGTTCCGCTGCGAATGTCTTTTACTTCACCGGCCACGCCCGCCAGACCAAAGTCGGTGATGCGCAACTGGCCTTGCCCGTCCAGCATGATGTTGCCNNCCTCGCCGTCCACGTATTCCATCGATAAATACGTGGAGCCCTCGGCTTCGCCAATGTCGTACACACGGCAGACATTGGGATGCGAGATCTGCCGCGCGATGCGCACTTCATTGCGGAAGCGTGCCAGCGTTTCCTCATGGGACGTCCATTGGGCAGGCAGGAACTTCAGAGCCACGGTCTGGGCCAGCAGCAGATCGTTGGCGCGGTAGACCTCGCCCATGCCGCCGCGGCCCAGCAGACTCACTACCCGGTAGCGTTGGGCCAGCAAGGTTCCCGGGGGAAAGCGGCCTTCGTCCATATTCTTGGAAGAAGAGGGAGTGGGACTGCGGGGCTGGTGTGCGGTCTGGGTGGCGGCGCCTGGTGATCCGTCCATCCGGGCACCACATTTGTTGCAGAACTCGCTGTCCTGGGGCGGAGTTGCCGAGCACGACGGACAAAGCCTCAACTGGCTCTCCTTTCCAGCGCTGCTATTTGATCGGGGCTTCCGCGATTGTACAACGGAACCCTAGCGTTGACGGAATACGCACCTGGACGAATGGTCGCGCTCTCGCTAGAACCAATCGCTGCGGTAGGCTACCCACCAACTCACAAGGAAAATCGGGACAGTCGCTCCGAGTGCCCACCAGAGTGGCAGAACGAATTCAGCGATCAGCCCCAATGTCGTGAAAGTGATCCAAAAGATTTTCCGTTCCAATATCTCAGTCTATTCCCAACGGAAGCCGCGGGAGATTCGTCCTGAAGTCATGCAGCGGACCTGCCAGCCCCTGGCCAGAGCCATTACGCTCACAATTTCAGGAGCGATCGTCGCTCTGTTCGCCGCCCCGCTGGCTCGTGCGCAGGATAACCGTCCGGCTTACGAGGTGGCGTCCATCAAACCCAACGAATCCGGCGGCGGCAGCAGCAGAACAAACGGATCCAAGGGGCAGATCGTTTTCACCAACCAAACACTGAAGCGGTTCATTGAGAGGGCGTACAACGCCGAACCGTTTCAGGTGACCGGCCCGGGTTGGATGGCAGACGCGCGCTTCGACATTATCGCCAAGTACCCTGCGGATACAAAAAAGGACGACCGTCCCCTCATGCTGCGCACGCTGCTCGAAGATCGCTTCAAGCTGGCCGTGCATCACGAAACCAAAGACATGCCCGGCTATGCGCTCGTGGTGGCTAAAGGAGGCTTCAAGCTGAAACCGGTCGCGCCAAAGGGATCATCCGGCACTACAAGCAACGGCGGGCGTGTGCGAACGCTGACCGCAAAGAAGTCCTCGATGGCGGACCTGGCTGCTGATATCGCGCGCAGTTTAGGCCAGATGGTGGTCGATAAGACCGGCGTTGAGGGCGTCTTTGATTTTGAACTCCGCTTCACTACTGACGATCTGAGCTCCAATGCCAGCGATGTGGACGCCATCCCGTCGCTGTTCACCGCGCTCAGGGACACCCTGGGCCTTCGGCTGCAGCCAGAAAAGGTTCCCGTCGACATCATTGTTGTCGATCATTTAGAACGGGTACCGGTGGACAACTAGGTCTCTGACCGGCTGATTTCGTTCTGAAAACCGGGCCGTCCCCTTGCCTAGGACCCCGTGAAAAAATCGGCGCAGGCACCGACTCCCTNNCACTCTCTAAACATGAGGCATCTTTCCGAACCGCGAGCGTAAGCGACCGGTTGTTCCTATTTTTTCACGGACTCTAACACTCACGTGCTAGCAGTGACCGGGCGCGCGCGGTTTGTCCCAAAAACGGGCACTCTATGCTGTGATTTAATTGAGAACCTAGAGTTTTTTCGCGGCCACAAACGTGCCACTCGAACACAAATGCTGCGCCACAATCTTACCCTTGCGTTCCGCCGGCTCCGCTCCAGCCCTGGATTTACGGCTGCCGCGATTGTGACGCTGGCTCTGGGCATCGGCGCGAATGCCACCATCTTCTCCATGGTGAACTCCGTCGTCTTCCGGCCCTTCGGAGTCCAAAATCAAAACGAACTGGTCTTCTTCAACTACCACACCTCCACCGGCGGGGGCCCGATGATTTCCTATCCCGACTACAAAGACTATCGGGACCGCAACACGGTGCTCAGTGGCCTGGCGATGTACTTCTTCGACGCCATGAACGTGAGCCGCCGCGGCGCTCAGAATACTCGTCTGTGGGGTTACGCAGTCAGCGGAAATTATTTCGATATGCTGGGCGTTCAACCCCTAAGGGGCCGCGTGCTGCATCCGGCGGACGACGTCCAACGCGGCGGACATCCGGTAGCCGTAATCGCCTACAGTTACTGGCAGGCGCACTTCGGAGGCGACCCCAATGTCGTCGGCCAGCAAGTCAAAATCGATGGCCTGGATTATACTATCGTCGGCGTGACGCCGCAGGCATTCGTTGGCACCGAGGTCCTCTTCACTCCACAGGTCTTTGTCCCTTTGGCGATGTCGGGGGGCTGGATGGACGACCGAAGTAACCTGCTGGGCTGGGCAATCGGCCGTCTAAAACCGGGCGTCACCATGCAGGGCGCCCAAGCCGCCATCGACGGCGTCGCCCGAGGGCTTGCCCGCGAATACCCCAAAGTGGATGGAGGCGTTTCTATCGTTCTCTCCCCACCAGGCATGGGCGGTACCTATCTGCGCCCAGGCATCATCGGCTTCTCCGCGGTGGGAATGGTTGTGGCCGGCCTGGTGTTGCTGATTGCATGCGTCAATCTGGCGGGCCTCCTGCTGGCTCGCGCCGCCGACCGCAGAAAAGAGGTCGCCATCCGCCTTGCGTTAGGCGCGAGCCGTGGCCAACTCGTCCGCCAACTTCTTACCGAGAGCTTGCTGCTCTCTATGGCGGGCGGCGCCGCGGGAGTTCTGCTGGCCGCCTGGCTTACTGCTCTGGTAAACGTGTGGCGTCCGCCCATCGACACCTTGACCATCGCTCGCGTTGTAATGGACACGCGCGTCTTCCTTTTTGCAGCCGCTGTCTCGATCGCGAGCGCGTTCCTGTTCGGCTTGATGCCGGCGCTACAATCCGCTCGCGTCGGCTTGGCTGGAGCCATCAAGAACGAGGCGCCCTCGGAAAAACTTCGCCGGTTGAACGCTCGCGATCTTCTGGTCACCGTCCAGGTGGCTCTCTCGGTGGTGTTGCTGATCGGCAGCATTCTGGTAGTGCGCAGTTTGCAGCACGCACTCAGTCTGAATCTCGGATTCCGGCCCGAACATGCCGCCGTCCTCTCGCTCGATCTGGCCGGTCAAGGTTACAGCGAGCAGCGCAGCCGCGAGTTCCAGCGCCGCCTGCTGGATAAGGTTCGCGCGCTGCCGGGAATTCAGGTTGCTGCAATCATCTCTGGCCTGCCTTTAACCGCGACGGGTAACATGAGTGACGTCATCTATCTCGAAGGCCAGCCCGAGCCGCGCCCAGGCGAGATCCCGAGCGCGAATCTGTACACCATCACGCCCGGCTACCTCCAAGCCATGCACACACGTCTCATCGCCGGCCGCGATCTGGATTTACGCGACAAACAAGACGCAGCGCTGGTTGCGCTGGTGAATGAAACTTTCGCCCGCCGGCTCCTGGCCGGCCAAGATCCCATCGGCAAGCGATTCCGGCATGGCGCCACCGGGAAATGGATTCAGATCGCCGGCATGGTTGAGGACGGAAAATATGGTTCCCTTAGCGAATCGCCGGGTGTCGCCATTTTTGAACCGATGGCCCAGCGTTGGAGTCAAGACCAGACACTCATAGCGCGCTCTCCGATGCCGGAAACTGAGACCGTCCGTCTGATGCGCCGAGCCGCCTTGGAACTCGACCCCTCGCTCACAGTCTTCGCCGACGGCAGCCTCACCAGCGCCCTCGGATTGGCATTGTTCCCCGCAAGAATGGCTGCGGTAGTGCTTGGCTCGTTCGGAGCGCTGGCGGTGGTTCTGGCGGCAACGGGTGTGTACGGAATTATGGCCTACGCCGTATCCCGAAGAACGCGGGAAATCGGCATCCGCATGGCTCTGGGCGCTGCTCCATCGCAAGTGGCGCGCCTGGTGCTGACGCGGACGGCGAAGCTGCTGGCTGTGGGGATAGCGATTGGCTTCGCGCTGGCGTTCGCGGCAGGAGAATTCTTCAGTGTGATCCTCTACGGCGTCAGCGCGCACGACCCCATCACGTACCTCTGCGCGATCGCGTTTATGGCGGCAGTGGCGTTCGTCGCATGCTGGGTCCCGGCGCGCCGGGCTATTCACGTAGATCCGCTCACGGCCCTCCGCGCGGATTAGCGCAACGTTCGGAGACGATGCACTGTCGAAAACACTTGGCCTCGGATGGACGAATGCAAAGTGGGGCGGACCCCCNNTGCAAGCCCATGAGATACACTCCTGCGAACTAAAGTTCGTGCGCGGACAGCCCGCAAGCGCAGCTCAATAGCTTTCCTTTGGCCTCTCCGGCAACGCCCGGCGGAAGTTCTTCGGATGCCCTCCGGAAGTGGCGCCGGCGCGGCTCCGCCGCCGGGAAGCGTGGGTGCGAGGAACAGTCTGCGGATTCGTAACCGAATAGCCCGAGAGGCTGATCGTCGCCATCTCATTCTCTGCCTCGATGGTGGCAAAAACGATGTGCACATCGCCGTTATTCAAACCGCTGTCCGGCAGGGTGAAATTGATTTGATATAACCCCGCAAATCCGGGCGCCAGACCAGCAAACGAAACCACGGCCGGTAAGAAATCCGTGCCGTCGTCAAGATACACACCGATGTCCCCAGTCTCAAGGCTGGTGCTCACCGGGCTACTAGGAGCAGCTACGCCATCGCCCACCTGCGGGCTCACCGGTCCAAGACCATTTATGAACATGATCACCGTCTCGCTAGGCTTGGCAGGGCTGCTGTCGCTTACCCCTGTCCCGTTGGCGTGCAGGATGGCTGCCTCTCCCATTCCATCCTGGGTAAGCGTGTAAATGCCGGGCGCCGTATTGTCGACGTACACTGTTACCGCGTTCGACTTCGAACCATTCACTACCACCTGGAAAGTGGCAAAATACTCGCCCGCAAGCTCGTAAGGAATTAGAGAGCTGATCTGATTCTGGCTCACCAGATAAACCGGAGCCGCCTGTCCATTGACCAAAACCTGCACGCCGCCGAGCGTCGTCGAAAACGGGAGCGCCGGTGCAACTTGAGTAGACACGCCGAAGTTTCCATACAGGCTGACCAACTCACCGGGAGCATAAGCGTTTGTGATTGGCGTGTAATTGGCTGCGTTGGTGATGCCGGCCGGATCAATCCACACAGTGGAAGCCGGCTTAAACGCGGGAGCGTGAACACCGATGATCAGCGAGAACTGTTGGTTGGAGCCAATCTGCATCAGTGCCGCTCCATTAGCGCCGGCCAGATAAGTGTAAATGTTGCCGTCGTAATAGGAGCCGTCCGCCCCTATCGTGACGGGTGTGCTGAACGTGTTGTCGAAGCTAAATATATCGACAACATCGTCGAGCCGTTGATGCGTGATCAGCGTTCCCCCTCCATTGGTGGCGATGGAACCATAAAAAGCTTCCAGGAAATTAAAGTTGCCGGGCTGATCGTCTTCCATGCCCGCCGTAAAATATGTTCCGTTCAAGATCGAATTCGAACTTGTTCCAGCGGCTGCGCGAAACCCGAAGAGCATGTCCGATCCGCCTGCTGAGCCTCCCACGAACCAGTTGCCATCGGCCGACACATACAGAACCTTTGGGCCGCCGACGATCTCGGTCTGATTGGCGGAGCTGCCGGGAAAGGTCACGGTTCCACCAGCCGCGCCCGAGAGTGCATAGGTGGAGGCTGAAACATTCTGCGTAACCGTCGCGCCGGAACTCACGTTTTCCAACGAGCCAGTCACCGTGAATGGCGCGATATTCCCATGGCCGTCAGCTTTCAACGTGAAGTAGCCCTGCCGGGCGAGTGATGCAGAAGCATTCAGGAAGTCGAGTGTGCCCACCGTGAACGTGCCCGCCAGAATACCGTTCCCAGACGAAGTCGGTGCTTCCACCGCGATAAAGAGATCGAAGTAATCGTCTTCCGTTGAACTTGCAATGACCACGGGCTGGCTGAAGCTGCCGAAAAGAGTGGCCGGATAAAGAGGATTGTCCAGTTGGGCGATGCCGTTCGATTGCACTCCGTAGGTTCCCCCGCCCAGCGAAGTGCAGAAGCCCGTGTTCTTCACACCGAACGAATCGAATATTTGCGTATTCGAGAGCGTGTACGTTCCTGCTCCGTCGAAGGTGATGGCGCCGGTCAGGCTGCAGGACTCCGTCAGGTTCCCTGACGGGTCGTTGAAGAAATTGACGTAGCGGAATAGGTATTGTCCTTTAAGGCCCGCCGTCCCGCTGGTATCGAAACTCTGGGCGCCTACCCGGGCTGGCGCCAGCGCCATCAAAAGGGTGCTGCTAAGAAGGAAAATTGTTCTGTACATGGGCATCGTCCTCATTGGCCTTTGCTCCAATTCAGGATCAGGTTGTAGGCGTCCACGCTGCCGAGCCCCGTAGCAAAGTTCCAACCGGCGCCGGCGGCAAAAGCGGGGCGATAGGTATGGCTGGCCGTCGATAGCCCGCCGTTTCCGTCGAATGCAGTGGGCGGCTCCCCGCGGCCTCTTCCCACAAACCCGGCTCCGAAGCAGCTTATTTCGCCCGAGCAGTTCACCACGATGTCGCCCGTTGTGATGCTATGGAACACCGATGAGGCCACCGAACTGGCGGCGAGTTTGTAGTAAACCGGATTCGGGTTACCCTGGGCGCCTCCCATTTTCTGGTTCACCAACGCCTGTATCCCCGCCATGATCGGGGAAGAAAACGAAGTTCCGCCCGCGCCGGGCCACTGATCAGGCGGGCCTATGCACGGCGCACCGCCGCTCGCAGGATCGGAAAAGCAGAACACATAGTAATGGCCCCACAGTCCGTTCGCGGCGAACAGCGATACATCGGGAAGGTCCCGGACGCCGTCGTTCGGAATCCCCGGCACTCCCGTTTGCCAGGACGGTTTGGCATATCCCTTGCAACTGCCTCCGACCACGAAATTTTCCGCCGTAGCGCCGGTTGCACAGCCGCTGGGCCCTCCGCCGCCGGCTCCAGTGGTGAGGGCTCCGGATTGTTGCGCCATGCTGCTGCCACAATAGCCGGAGGGGCCATAACCAACCGAATAGCCCCAAAAGACGGCCAGGATGGAACCCGCGCACGAATCGTTCCAGGGGATCTCCGGGATGTAGGAGAGAGCCGAACCGTAGGTGGAGTTGTTGATTGGACCCCAATACGTACTGTTGGTGTGCTGGGACGTATCGGCGAAGTCGGTTCCTCCGACGGCCACGTTGTATTGCGTCGAGGCGATGGAGTTGACGCCGATCCCATGGATGGCGACCGCAGAATCCATGTCGCAGCTTGCCGCCCCCGCGTCACCCGCCGCAACAAACACCGACACGCCCTCCGCCACCGCCTGCTGGTAGGCGAATTGGTTGGCGGCATTCATTGCCGCTCCGTTCACCGCCTCGCAGGAGATGTAGCTCACGCTGATGATGGAAGGCGGAGCGCTGGCGTTGATTATATTCTGCGTCGCGATTAAGACTCCAGGCGTGGTAGCCGTATCCGCGCACGTAACCACCTCGATTTTTGCGGCCGGTGCGGCGGCGCTGGCCCATTCGGCGTCCAGTGTCGCTTCGTCGTCGTCGCCGTTCGCTCCCGGGTCCGAACAATTGGAGGTTCCATGCGGCGGCGCGGGATTGATGGTGCTTAACGATCCCGCCGTGTAACTGGATAATCCCAATACCCGCCGGAAAATGTTCCAATCCTCCGTGTTGTAGAGATTGCTATCCTCGATCACCGCAATGGTCTGGCCCTGCCCAGTGTATCCTGCTGCAAAAGCCGGTTTCAAATCGTAAATCGTGGCCAGATCGTCTGGCACGACGATCTCAGCCTCGAGACTATACTTGGGGCTGGGCATCTTCAGCGAGCGGGGCCGGAAATCGTGCAATGACACAACCCCGGTTACCACCGGCGCAAGCGCCTCCGGGATCTGAGGATCGCCCATATTCGCGACGTGATCTTTCCCGTCAACCGAGAGACGATGAATTTCCGTCTTGAAGGCCGCCAGTACTTGACCTGCCGTGCCGGAGAAATCAATCGACATGCCGCTCGGATACACGGTGTTCACCGTGAAGCCGCTGGAGCGCAACCAGCCGGAAACCACCTCGATATCCTGCGGCGCCGGTCCATACATTTGCCCGAATTGAACCGCCGTGAGCCACCTGTGGAAATTCCCTGATGTGGAATCGTGTTGTTGATCGATGAAATTCCTCAAGGCTTGTTCCCGCTCCGGACTACGCTGCAATTGGAGCAGCATGTGAGGCAGCGCAAACGTATCCGCCACCTTCCCGCGGTCGTTCTGTGCGCTCGCCTCCGGCCGCGTGTTTCCGGCGAGTGTGTATAACCGGTTTGAGTCGATGGGTTGTGTAATGAGAATCCGGGCTGCCGGTGCGGACTTCAAGCAAACCGCGAGTGCCGAGCAGCACAACAAACGCACTAAGGCAGAATAAGATCGCAAATTCGTTGACATCGGGCATCCTCCGCGAAATAGGGGTGTTTAGTTTCGAACCTAGATGATTATCAAACAAGTCTAACGCATAGCGTTAGAACAATGGGTAAGTCTTGTTTAACGCGCTAAACTGTAGCCGAGCCGCGACCGGCA
>PMUN01000309.1 GCA_003166875.1 Bryobacterales bacterium
AAAACTTCCAATATGCCGGATTCGTTCAGGACAACTGGAAGGTCACTCCGAAACTCACGCTCAATATCGGACTTCGCTACGACGTGTCCCTGCCCAGAACAGAGCGCCACAACCGGATGAACTGGTTCGATCCGGGTGTTGTCTCTCCGCTCTCCGTACCTGGCCTGGGTACGCTTTATGGCGGAGAGCTGTTCAATAGCCCCAGCGTGCGCAGCGACTGGCTCACGGACTGGAAAGACTTCCAGCCACGTTTCGGCTTCGCCTGGCGATTGGACAACAAAACCGTCATGCGCGGCGGCTACGGCATCTATTTCGACCAAAGCCGCGGCGGGGCCAATGGGTTGTTGAGCTACGGCTCCCAGGGCTTCAATCAGTCCACAAGTGCAGTGACCACCTATCAGAACGATGGCGCGACCCCCTGGTTGCATCTGAGCAATCCCTTTCCCAATGGGCTGATCCAGCCACCGGGAAGCTCCCTCGGTTTGTTGAACGACGTTGGCTACGGCGCCATCGGACCCCTCCGCACCGCAGCCGCCGCCCAAACTCCTTACGAGCAAAGCTGGAGCTTCGGGTTCGAGCGCGAAATAACTCCAAATCTGTTGGTCAGCGTGCAGTACATCGGTAAGAAGGGAACTCATCTGTATCTTGCCGGCGCTAATAATCTGGATGTTTTGCCGCCGTCGGTCGAGAAACTGACCCCAACCCAGATTGGCAACCTCGGCAACTATGTGACAAATCCATTCGCGTCGGTCCTCACGGGCTCTTACTATTCCAACAGCGTTCTGAC
This sequence comes from Bryobacterales bacterium, assembly GCA_003166875.1. Taxonomy (GTDB): domain Bacteria; phylum Acidobacteriota; class Terriglobia; order Bryobacterales; family Bryobacteraceae; genus Palsa-89. The sequence continues at coordinate 788 of PMUN01000309.1, forward strand.
CAGCCCCACCGTCCAGGCCTTTCAGCTCATGTTGCCGTATCCGCAGTTCACCAGCGTTACCACCGACGAGCCGCCCAGCGCCAACTCCATCTATAACGGGCTGCAAATCGTGGTGGAAAAGCGCTACTCCACCGGATTGCAACTCTCAGCCAACTACACTTGGTCGAAATCCATCGACAATTCCTCGATCTACGACGGCAACGTGGGTTGGTTGGCGAATGGCCCCAACTCAGGATCGAATATCCAGGACCCCAACAGAGCGTACCTCGAGCGCAGCCTCTCCACCTTCGATGTTCCGCAGCAACTGAAATTCGAGTACAGCTATGATTTGCCTGTGGGACGGGGAAGAACTTTCTTTAACAAGATGCCTCGGGCCCTTGATTTTATCGTGGGCGGCTGGAAAACTGCCGGCGTCTGGACCATTCACGACGGCTTCCCGCTCCAGTTTATTGTCACAAACGGAGGCACTCCGATTTACACTTATGGCTCCCAGCGGCCCAACCTGGTTGGCACGCCGGAATTCAGTGGCGGCGCCGAATCCAACTGGATTAACAACTATTTCGCAAATCCTAACGTATTCCAGGCGCCAGCCCCTTACACCTTAGGCAATGCGCCGCGGACGGTGGGAACCGTGCGCACTCCCTTCTTCTTCAGCACCAACTTGTCCATCCTGAAGGAATTCGCGATCGTCCCCAGCCACGAACAGATGAAGCTCGAATTGCGCCTGGAGGCGCAGAATGCCTTCAACCATCCCGTGTTCGGTACGCCGGACACCTCTGTAGGCGATCCTAACTTCGGCGTGGTCAGCTATACGGCCGTCGGACCCCGGCAGTGCCAGTTGGCTTTGAAATTCATGTTCTAGCCTCAACGCAAGGTCCGGAATCGAACGGCGAGTGCAAGTATAAGCGGCCCTGCCGCAGGTGGAAGCGACGGCGCAGTTTTGTTTGCAATCCGGCGTCGGCTCCGATCTGTCCCGCGATTTCGCCACAACAGTTCGTATCCTACCTGGGGAGCCATCAGAAATCGACGTTTCAATTTTGTATTTTACGGACGCCCCCAATCCAACGCTCGAACTGGCTCAGGATCTGTCTTTGAACAAAAGGGAGTATAAATAGCGTTGCGCGAGTAACTCATCTTTGACTTCGGCCCAGGTTAGAAAGGCCAGCTGGGCTTGCGCAACATCGACCGCCGCATCGAGTGGTTGGAACGGTTCTTCAATGTCGTAATCGGCCCTGTGTCGAGCTTGCTGCAGATCCACAAACGCTTGGGCCACAATGGATAACCTGAAACGAAGATCTTGCTGCGGGATGGGGTTGGGACTCTCCTGATTCTGGACGTTTCCGATCTCTTTCAGAATCGCGGTAGAGGCATCTTTCATTCGTTTATGGTCGAATGTACGCGCCAACCGGGAGCGATGGTCAGCATGCTTCCAGTTCAAAATCGCATCGCGAACGAGAAGGTGAAAAAGTGCATAGTAAGCGGACGAGACAGCCCTACGGACATTAGCTTCATTGGAGTCGGAATTGCGGATGAGAAGCTCAGCCTGGGCCATGAGTTGTTCAGGCAGATCGGTAATCACGTGGCCAACTTAATTGACGAAGTTTAGGTAGGAATGCAGCCCGATCTCATCGGTACGAACCAGGCGAAGGAGATCGACCCGAATGTCTTCTGCTAATCGCTGCAATTCCGATGCAGCGATCTTGTTTCCGGTCAGCATTACGTCGATGAACACGGCCGGGTCATCGCTCCAGTCAAAACCGATACGATAATCGATTCCCTTCACGAGGGGATTGTCCGCGTACCGCATTCGCAGTCGATGGACCCGGTTTGAGATTTCCTGCCCGCTCACCAACCCTATAGGGACGCTTGCCATCAATATTGCTCTTTCCACAGCATAGCGCGCTGACAAGATCGGCGTACTGCGGGGACCCCTTATATCCCGACGTGCTCCCGGTCCCGGAAACTCGTTCGGCCCTGTGATCGACTTAATCGACCTGGAGATGTGGCCCCCGCGCGCTTCCACCGGCCTCGGCGCGCTTGTTTGGCCTGTGAGGTACAAAACGGCGAGTTCGAGACCTATCCAATCTGGGGACGCAGCGTGGACATGGGTCGGCGGTTCGCACGGACCAGTCTGAAAACAATGCGCGGCCAAGGGGCTCAATCATAGGGTCAGCCGGGCCCCGAAAGTTCGGAATGCGTCCAGTGTGGGGAGCCAGCCGATTTCCATGTTTCCTTACTTTGCCCTTTTGTTTCTTCGCATTGCCGGTTCGAGCGTCGAATGCGGTCCCACAGTGGATTCGAACTTCTGGCGGGCACCATGCTCAACCGATGTGATATATTCGGCTGAACATTGTGGCCTCTATCGGCCTCGCTTCGGGTGGAGCTTTTGCCCTGGTTGGGGGCATGGTCAAAAGACGGAATCTTCGGGCGGCCGCCTGGGGAGAGAGTCAAAAAAATATGACTATTCCAACTGGCGGTAAACAGATTCTGACTCACGGTCTGGCGCTCATTCTGACCGGGCTGGTCTGGGGCTTTGCCCCGCCCCTGACGCCGTATCCGAGGCTCGCCGTGGGAGCGCACGTCCAGTTTGAAACGAACGGTCTGCTGTTCGTGGTGCTTGGTATCCTGCTGCTCAAGTTGCCCCACCATGTGGGGAGCGGAGCGGTGCGGGTGATGGTGGTCTCGGCGTGGTTGACTTGGCTCATGGCTCTGTCCGAAGCGGCCAACGCCTGGTGGGGCGCCAGCCAGATGTTACCCGTTGCCGCAGGGCAGGCCGGGGCGGCAGGCGCAGCGCCGTGGCAGGAACTCGTCGTGAAGCTTTGTCACATACCTGCCGCGCTGGGATTGATTCTCTCCTTCGTACTGCTGATCATCGGGTTTGTGAAGCACCTCGATCCCGCGGAACAGGGGCCCATGAACGAAGCCTGAACCGGCGGGTATCCGCCGGGTGGCTCCCGCAGTGAGCAACACCTGTTTCTGGGTTCGCACAATGCCAGTTGGGCTGCGAAAGTTCGAAACGTGCCCAAGGTGGGGAGTCTACCTGGGCCCCAGGATCTCAACTTTCCAACTGTTGGCCGGATTTGTTGACAGTCTGCCCGGCCAGGAGAGACGGTCAATCGAGATCCATCGCGGCCTTCAGCCCTTCCTCGACTTCACGCAGGGACTCAGACGGCAGGCTGCCGACTCTCTTGGTCAATTTGGCGCGGTCCAGCGTGGTCACCTGATGACACACGGCAAAGCTCGTCTTCGGCAAACCCGCAGTCCCGCCCAAAAGCTCAATGACGGTGGGCCCCCGCTTGCCTTGAGATGATGACGTTGAGATTGGGACCACGATGATCGACCTCCATCCAGACGTTTGGTTGAAGCCGTCGTGGGACACCACGATTACGGGACGACGCCCGGTCTGTTCCGATCCTGAACGCGGAACCAGATCGGCCCAGTGAACGTCGCCTCGCCTCATCTGCCTGCCTTGCCGCCTTTCACAAGGTGCTCGATCGCGGCCGATTCCAAATCGGAGTCGAGGTCAAGATGCGTTCCTGCCATTTCCGCGGCGTACGCCGCGATCGCCTCCTGCCTCGACTTTCGGAATTGTTGCCGCAGCCACCAATCGACAGCCTCACGCGCCAGGGTCGTAGCGGGTACCTGCATCCGTTCCGCCTCCGCCCTGAGATTGTCATAGGTTTGCTCCGGCAGTGGCACGTGAAAGTTCTTCATCACCTGACTCCTGGTTTCATTGTGCCATGAACCAATGGCAGTGTCCATGGCAAGGCGGAAATGGCAGGAGGCCAGTGGCGGAGAGGTGGTTGGAAACCACGTTTTCCGGGGAGCCACCAGAATTCGACGTTTCAATTCTGTGCCGGGCTTTACAACAACGATCGACGACCACTAATGATACAGATGATGACTCTGCCGTCAGCAGTTGAAGTGAGACTCTCCGGAGAAATCTTTTCACCCGGTATGAGAAACTCGCCCGGCATCAGTTCCGATGACTGATGCTCCAGACATATGCGGCAACCGCAGATACCTGTTGGACGGTGAGTTGTGTTCCGCCCATGGGGGGCATCGGGCTGCGATATTCCTTGGGTTGCGGAACCCCCTTGGTGATCACCTTCAAGATTCCCGCAAAACTACCGTCGCTCCATAACCATTTGCCGCTCGCCAGACTGGGCCCTAGCGGTGAGCCCGTAGCGTTCGCGCCATGGCAACCCGCGCAAGCCGCTCCGCCCTCTTGTCCGTGGTAAATACGATCTCCCAGCGCAACCATGTCGCGCGTCGCTCCATCGGGAACCGGGACGCTCGCAGCCGAGCCCGCGTCGACATTCGTCCCCTCGGGCGGGTTTGCCTTAGCTTCGACAATGTCGCCGGCCGGAGCCGAGGCACTCGGGCAAGGAGTTCCCCTCGCGTCGCCTGTGGAACCGCCCTGATAGACGATCCGGTAAATACGTCCGCGAATGTCGTCGGACACATAGAGCGACCCGTCGGGCCCGACTGCGACACCAGAGGGACGATGCGCAGCGCCCTCCGGAGTTTTTACCGCTCCGGCAAAACCGTCCGCGAAGACTTCGCAACTTCCCGACGCTCGTGCTCCGGCAAGGGACTGGAAGACAATGTTGTAGCCACTTTGCGCGTATGGCGCCCGATCCCATGAACCGTGGAAGGCGATAAAAACGCCATCACGATAGCGGGCCGGAAATTGTTTCTTGTCGTAGCGCGTCATCCCGTTCGGTCCCCAATGCGCTGGAAAAGCTGCGACAGGGCCCGTCTTACTCGCGCAAACACCCACCTTCTTGCCTCCGTCGCCACCATATTCCGGGGCCAGCACCAATTTTTTCTGCCCGGCATCGTAGTAGCATTCGGGCCAACCATAGTCTCCTCCAGACTTCAAAAGCATCATCTCTTCAGCCGGGAGAGTGGCTTCTTCGGAGGGTTCGTAGAGTTCAGGCCAATTCGCATGCAGTTGATCACGCCCGTGCTGAGTGACGAAAATGCGCCCCGCGGAGTCGATGGCAAAGCCTTCACCATTCCGTATTCCCGTAGCGAACCGCTCGGCCGGCGAAAATGTCTGATTCGTTTTGTTGGCGTCGTAACGCCAGATTCCGCCACGAGTCTCCAGTTCGGTACACGGGTTCGCACCGGGTATGTTGGGCTGACGGTTTTTCGGCTGGCAGGAGTTGGTCGCAGTGCCAACGTCCACATACATCGATCCTTCTTCGCTGATGATGAACGGATGCATAGGATGGTCGCCACCCAGAGGTAATCCAGAAACGATGGTTTCAGGTGGATTCGCCGGAACAAGCGCGCCCGCCGGCAGCGAATAGCGCACGATTCGATCGTTGATCTCCGCGTAAATCGATCCCTTATAGATGCCGATGCCTGTTCCCCCTGCGCCCCCAGATTGAACCGTTTCACCGAAGCGCTCGATTACGTCCGCTTTCCCCGTCCCTTTCTTGTCTTCGAGAGCTACCAAAAATCCACCTTCATGCGGCTTGGCGGGTCCATAGTCATCTGTAGACCAGGTGTTGACGTAGACCACTCCGCTCCCTGAAACCACCATGTGGCGAGCGTGACCAATGCCGTCAGCAAATACAGTCGCGCAGAAGCCGGCGGGCAACTTCAATCCACTGTCGTCGTTCGAACAGGCTGTGCTCTTAGATTTCTTGGGGGGATTGGGTTGGTTTTGAGCCGATACCGAAGAAGTGATGACGGACAATGTCGCGAGCGCGATGATACCGGACAAGCGAGGTCCATATGAGTTGAGTAATCGCATGGAACCCTCCAGAGATGGAATTGTAGCTAGACGCGGCTACTTGCCGCGAGGTGCGAAATTAAGAGCTACTGAATTCATACAATAGCGCAGATGAGTTGGAGGCGGGCCATCGTCGAATGCGTGGCCCAGGCGGGAATCGCAACGGTCCGCAGTCAACCGTCTCTTCCATTCGTCCGACCTCTTTTCGATTTTCTCCACATCAACCACGCCTTTACGCGTACCGTATGGATCAAATTCGACGATCCGGACAATCTGTTTCTTGCCGGCTGCAAAGGCCGGAGTGGTCCTAAGAAGCATCGCCGCCTGCAGAAACAACCTCCGCTCGAACCGGGAAGAATCGAAAATGATCACTGCTCCCTCCCTACAGATGCTTGCCTCGCGGCTTGCGCCTTGAAAAGCACCGACTCCCTCTCGGTCGCGGTTCGGCTCCGCTGCCGAACCGCGAGCGTAAGCGACCGGTTGTTGCCATTTTTTCACGGCTTGCTAGCCTAGAGACTTGTAGAACATCCAACTTGTCTGATAATCGCGCGTGACATTCTGGCCGTTCAGAGCCAGGCGCAGCATCTCCACTGGGATGTCTCCTTCGCGATACATGGCGTCATGGAAAGCGCGGTTAGACATTTTGCCCGACCCCACCAGTTCCTGGTGCAACGCGTAAAATTGCAACGCGCCGAGCATATAAGCGCACTGGTAGATGGGCGGGTAGGAGCCGTTAAACGAGCGGCGCACTTCGCCTTCGGCATTTGCGCGATCGAAACCAACGCGGTCCATGAGGAACTGCACGCATTCGACGGCGGTCATCTTCTTGAGATGGAAGCTTAGCGAAAACACGATGCGCGCGCAGCGATGCATTCTCCACACCAGGGCGCCCACGCGTTGCTCGGGCGTGTGAGTGAAGCCCAAATCCCAAAGCAGCATTTCCCAGTAGAACGCCATGCCCTCGCTCCAGAACGGGGTGCTGAACAGGTTCCGGTAGATGCGATAGCGCTGGGTCATGTAGAACTGCATGTGATGGCCGGGGATCAACTCGTGGAAGACCGTGGCGCGGGCGAAGAACATGTTATTGCCGCGCAGCGCTTCCATCCTCTGCTGAAGAGTTTGGCTGCTGGCAGGCGAAGAGACCTGGATCGTCTCGCCGCCGGTGAAGAAGGGATTCACCAATTGCATGCGCGGGGTCATGGCCTCTTCCCAATAATCCTCTTTGACCAGCGGAGGAATGGTGACCAACTCTCTTTTCTCCAGAAAATCGATCGCCTCGCGCGAGAGGTCGCGAACCAGGTAGATCATCTGTCCGGGATCGACGTATTTGTTCTTGACGGCTTCCACGGCCTTCTTCCAGTCGTTGCCGGAACCCATTTCGGCGGAGGCGCGCAGCATTTCACGATCGCACCAAGCGAACTCGCGATTGGCGATCTTGATCAGCTCGTCGGGCGAATACGGAATCATCGCCGCAGTCAGGGCTTCCACCAGCGCCTCGTTGCCGACGGGGCCGATGCCCGAGAGTTCCTGCTCGCTTCCAATCGCAGGGCTGCTTTTGTTTTCGCCAGCGGCGCCTGGCGCGGTTTTCTCGACCGTTGCTTGGTCGTCATCGCGGAACTCGCCCCGCCCGCCACGGCCTTCTAGCCCCTCAATGGGACCGGCAACACCGGAGGCGGTGTGCACCAATTTCGCGTAAGCATCCAGGGCGTCATCGGCGCGCTTGAATTCGGCGTCGGTCCACCAGGCGAACCGGGGATCGTACAGATGGTAGAAATTGAACCA
>PMUN01000166.1 GCA_003166875.1 Bryobacterales bacterium
TAATCAAATTCCCAACAGGCCGACGAGGGCGTCGGCCTCGGACCGGGGGTCCGCCCCACGGTACGTTCCACTCCCTGGCCGTGCCGCTTGGTCCGATCTCGATGTCCTGTGCCTCATCGCGATGCACAAAGATCCCGGGCGCCGCTACCGGTCTGTCGAAGCGCTGATTCGGGACATCGATCATTTCCTGAAGAGCGAGCCTTTGGAAGCCCGGCCGGACAACCTGCGGTACAAGCTCGGTAAGTTCGTCCGCCGAAATCGCCGCGCCGTTTTCGCGTCAGCCCTGGCCATCACGGGTGTAATCAGCCTGGTCATCTTCTTCACCGCGCGCCTTTCCATCGCGCGCAATGTGGCCCTGGCCGAAGCTCGGCGCACTCAGCGCGTCCAACGCTTCATGACCAACCTCTTCGAAGGCGGCGATAAAGAAGCCGGTCCAGCCGACAGCCTGCGGGTTGTTACGCTTGTTGACCGTGGCGTCCAAGAAGCGCGCACCCTGGATGCCGAGCCCGAGATTCAAGCCGAGCTCTATCTCACACTGGGAAGCATTTACCAGAAGCTGGGCAAATTCGATCAGGCGGATTCTTTGCTGCGTTCTTCGCTCGAGGAACGCAAACGGATCTTCGGTCCGGAGAATCGCCAGGTCGCGGAAAGCCTGGTAGCGTTGGGCCTTCTGCGTGTCGATCAAGCGCAATGGGATGATGCTGAACGCCTGGTTCGCGACGGCCTCGCCATGAGCAAACGGAATCTTCCGCCCACTCATCCCGATATCGCGAAAGGAACGCTAGCGTTGGGCAAGGTTTTGGCCGGACGCGGCGATTACAATCACGCCATCCCGACGCTGGAGCAAGTGGCGCAGCTTCGCTCCGCGCCTGGAACCGCTCCGGTCGATCTCGCTGCCGCACTTACCGAGCTCGCCAACGCGCACTTCTACGCCGGCCATTACGACGATTCCGATGCTCTCAACCGGCGCGCACTCGCAATCTATAGCCAGTTATTCGGAGAACATCATCCGCTGGTAGCGAATGCACTGATCAATTTGGGGAGCAGCCAATTCGATCGCGGAAACTACGCGGAAGCCGAGCGCCTGGAACGGAAAGCGCTCGCCATCACCGAAGCCTGGTACGGCAAGGATCATCCCGAGACCGCTTCCACCCAGACCATACTGGGCCGTGCGCTCATGTTTCAGGGACATTATGACGAGGCGGTGGACCTGTTCGAGCGCACGCTCGCCATCCAGGAGCGCATCTACGGTCCCGTGCATCCTCGTGTCGCCTCCGCGCTCAATGAGCTGGGAGGAGCGGCGTTACGGCGTGGAAATTACGACGAAGCCATCGCGCGATTCAGCCGGATGGCCGACATTTACCGAACTCTCTACCATGACAAGCACTATCTCATCGGATTGGCCATGTCGAACCTGGCGAGCGTGTATATCGAAAAAAAAGACTATGCCCGCGCCGAGCAACTTTTCCGCGAAGTGATCCGGCGCTATTCCGAAACACTTCCTTCCGGCCACCTGTTCATGGGGATCGCGCACATCAAGCTTGGGAGAACGCTAGTGCGCGAGCATCGCTACGCCGACGCCGAGCCCGAAAGTTTGGCCGGGTATGAGATCGTCAGCAAACAGGCCAATCCATCGGTAAGTTGGCTAAAATCCGCGCGCCAGGATCTGGTGACCATCTACGACAATCTCAAGCAGCCTGAGACAGCCAAAAAGTTCCAGTCGCCTTAGCAGCCTATTACCGAACCGCGACCGTGAGGGAGTCGGTTTTGCCAGGGTTGCTAAATCCTCCCGAACTTCGCCACCGCTTCTTTAATGGACCGGAATTTCTCAATGAACGGGATCATCGCGTGCTCGGTATTATCCAGCTCCTGCGCTTTCTTTAAAACCTCAGCCGCGTGCGCCTGCGGGACCACCGCGACACCGTCTTCGTCGGCCACCACAATGTCTCCAGCGTTTACCGAAGCCCCCGCGCACTTCACCGGAACGTTAGCGCCCACAAAACGGTAATGGTTGATGGTAGTGGAAGGAACAACACCTCGGCTGAACACTGGGAACTGCAGCTTCTGGATCTGTGGCGTATCGCGCACCGACGCATCAATCACCGCGCCCGCGAATCCACGATACTTCATCGCGGTGGCCATCAATCCTCCAATGCCGGCAAAGTCCGCGCCATCGTCCAGCACCATCACGTACACCGATCCAGGTTTGGCGTTGTCAATTGCATCCAACATGCCTTGAGAAGCCGCTGAGCCTTCTTTGTGCTCCTCCTTTTTCAGAAGCACGGTCACTGCGGGTCCAGCGAACTTCGTCTTGAACACCGGACGCATCTCGTGCGACATGTAGGCGCGTTGTCCATAGAGTTGCTCCATGGCGTCCGCTACCGAGGCAACTTCCACCATTCGGAAGCCTTCTATCAGAGGATCACCAACCGGTTGCGCGAGCACCCACACTGCTGCCGCAAGCGCCGCGACCGACGCACCTCCCCAAATTCGTTTCATAGATAGTATTGTATTGCGATGCTGACCTACGGCCGCTCTTCCAGAACGTACCCTCGGCCGCGCACCGTGTGAATCAGCTTCTTCTCGAACGGATCATCCAGCTTCGCTCGCAATCTTCGAATGTGAACATCCACGAAATTCGTATTGCTGTCGAAATTGATATCCCACACTTGATCCGCGATGAACGTCCGTGAAAGAACTTCGCCCGCACGGCGCGCCAGCAAAGACAGCAGCAGGAATTCCTTGTGCGTCAAATCCAGGCGGTGGCCTGCACGGACAGCCCTCTGCCGCATCAGGTCGATTTCCAGATCCCCTATACGGAGCCTCTCCAGCCCTTGGTCCTTGCCCCAGCCTAGCGCCGAATGGATTCGAGTGAGGAAATCTGAAAACCCACGCACCGGACCATCCGCACGCCCGCCAGCCGCCAGGAACAGCACCGGAGTATGTTTCCCGGAACGGCGTAATTGGGAAAATACGGGCCACTCCTGCATACCGTTGACAACCACCGGGTTGACCAACATGGTGTTGACCACCATCAGATCGTACTCGGCCTTATGCGCTAAATCGATTCCGCTCTGCCCTTGACTGGCCACATCCACCGCAAACCCGTTTTCGGCCAGACCCTTGCGCAAGTACGCCGCAGTCTTGCTCTCGTCGTCAACTAGAAGGATCCGCATAGTCCCTCCTCACTTGTGTTTCCCCAAAGCTTGCGGCCTTCCTGTAACACTGTCAAGGTTAACCACGGTGAGCCAGTTTAGCCTGGCTAAGTGACCTCGTTGACAATCCAGCGCCTTAGCTGCCAATATAAGGATCGAAGCGGAGCCGTCAGGGGCGATGTTAATAACGCCGTTAACTCAACGAGATGATCGGCGAACTCGTGTTACCGTAACCGCACCATCCATTGAGGAACGGAAAGCGGAAGTCCGGCGTGTCCTGCTGTCCCCGCAGTTCCGCCGCACTCCCAAACTGCAACGATTCCTGGAACTGATCTGCGACTACTACTTCCAGAATAGGGCTCACGAGATTAACGAGTTCCTCATCGCAACTGAGGCCTTCGGAAAAGGGCCGGCCTTCGATCCCAGCCAGGATTCGCTCGTCCGCGTTCAGGCTCGCGAAGTCCGGCGCCGGCTGCGGGAGCATTATCAAACCGACGGCAAGGAAAGCCGGCTCATCCTGGACATTCCGCTCGGCCATTACGTTCCGGGTTTCACGGTAGTCGAAAGTCAGGAGCCGCAAAAACAATCGCGGTCCTTCAAGGCCTCCTGGATCATGCTTGGCGTCACGGCGCTAGTTTGCATTTTGGCCCTATTCTTCACTGATCGCGAGCGTCGCCAGTTGCTGGGTGCTTCGGCCATGGCGGCCGCGCGTTCGGCCCCTGCCCTGACTCCCCTGCTTTCGCGCTTTTGGACTCGGTTTCTGGAATCCGACGTGCCCACGCTTCTCGTGTTGAGCAATCCCGATGTTGGCGCGTGCAAGCCCAGCCGTCCCGCGGCCGATGGAACCTCGCCACGCATGATCGCATCCGATGGATCGCCTTGTCCCGATGAATACACCGGAATGGGCGAGGCGGTGGCGTTGCACTTGGTTACTAATCTGTTCAAGTCCGCGAAACAAACACTTATCGTCAAGCAGAGCCGCATGGTCAACGCCGACGACATCAAACGCTACAACTTGATCCTGCTGGGTGGCAAGAGCGTGAATGCCTGGACGCGCCGGCTAGGAGACGATTTGAGCCTGGAGCAGTCCCAGACGGACGTGGGACAGCGTTACGCCACTGTTTTCGATCAGAAGACCAGCGAACTGATTCGCGATCGAGCCATCATCGCTCTGCGCAAGCATGCCTCTACCGGTCACTGGCTGTTATTTCTATACGGAAAACACAGCCAGGGAACGCAGGCGGCCGCGGAAGCTTCGTCCGATGAACGATTTCTCTCCCAATTGAAATGGCCGCCGCCAGCCGCGCCATTTCCCGACAGCTTTCGAATATTGGTGGGTGTCAACGTGAACGACGGCATCCCTCAGGACCCAATACCTGCCGCTGTCCGCGTACCCTAGCAGCCGAAAAGGCCCGGTGTTCATCTCGACGTTCTTATGACTCCAGCCCCATCTGCGACAGCCGATACCGCAACGCATTCCGCGTCAGCCCCAACATTCGCGCCGCCTGGCTCTTGTTTCCATTCGCGCGCCGCAACGCTTCTCGAATGATGGACTGTTCATATTGATCTAGCGTCGTTCCCTCCGGCAGAAAATTATCGGCCACTGTGAAGCGCGCCGCTGGGGCGGTGTCCAGCTTCACGTCACCGGCCTCCAGAATCGCTCCGTTGGCTAGCACCATGCTGCGCTCGAGAACATTTTCCAGCTCTCGCACATTTCCCGGCCAATGATATCCCAGCAGGCGCTGCATGGCCGCGTCCGAAATCGATTGCACCGGACTTCCCAAATCCTTCCCCAGCTTCTTCACGAAAAACCCGGCCAAATAGGGAATGTCTTCCTTGCGTTCCCGCAATGGCGGAATATTGATCGGCAGCACGTTCAATCGATAATACAAGTCCTCGCGAAAAGTGCCTTGCTCCAGTGCTGCCCTCAAATCCACATTGGTCGCGGCCAGCACCCTCACGTCAATGTGCTTCACCTTGTTGCTGCCTAGGCGCTCGAATTCGCGCTCTTGCAGAATGCGTAGCAGCTTCACCTGCACCGAAGCCGGCACATCGCCGATCTCGTCCAGAAACACCGTTCCCGTATCGGCCTGCTCGAACTTTCCTGGTTTCGATGTATTGGCGCCTGTAAACGCGCCTTTTTCGTAGCCGAACAGCTCGCTCTCCATCAGATTCTCGGGCAGCGCCGTGCAATTGATCTTCACGAACGGCCGATCCGCCCGCGGCGAATGATGATGGATGGCGCGCGCGATCATATCCTTGCCCACCCCGCTCTCGCCGCACAGCAGCACCGTGGCGCGCGTGGGCGCAACACGCGTGATAGTGCTGAAAATCTCGCGCATGCCTTCGCTGTGCCCCACCATGTTGTCGAATTCNNGTCATCAAATGGTCGAGTGAAAAAGGCTTGGGAAGAAAATCCACTGCGCCGGCTTTCATGGCTTCCACCGCGGTTTCGATGCTCCCGAACGCTGTCATCACCACCACCGGGGTGTGGGAATCCTGGCGCCGCAAGTTCGCCAGCAATTCCAGGCCGCTCACGCCGGGCAGCCGCAGATCGGTGAGGATAACATCGGCGCGATCCGCCAAACGCATCGCATCTTCCACGTTGCCGGCCTGCTCCACTTCAAACCCGGCGCCTTTCAATTGCAGCTCCACCACGCGCCGCAGTTTCTCCTCGTCTTCCACTACTAGAATGGTCGCCTTCATCGCTCCTCTTTCAATGACTCCCGAAAAGGAAGATACACCCGAAACACGCTGCCTTCACCGGGCTCGCTTTCTACCGATATGCTGCCCCCATGTTCGTCGACAATCTTTGAAACGATGGCCAGGCCCAAGCCCACGCCACCAGCCTTGGTGGTGTAAAAGGGATTGAAAATGTTCTCGAGTAGTTTCGGCTGAATGCCCGACCCGCGATCGATCACCGCAATTTCCACCATACCGTCAATCTG
>PMUN01000308.1 GCA_003166875.1 Bryobacterales bacterium
CCAGCAATCCGGCTTTGCTGGCCGAGTATGCCGTTCGTTGCGGAAGTGAGATGTGCGCCATGATGGACGTGATATTTATTACCCGGCCATAACCACGGCCTTGCATATGAGGCACGAAGGAGCGGCACATCAAAAACACGCTGGTGAGGTTGACCGTGAGCACGCTGTTCCATTCCGCGAGCGTATAGTCGACGCATAGTTTCCGGATATTGATACCGGCGTTGTTGATGAGAATATCGGCTGGGCCGAGTTTACCTTTCACCTGCTGCTCGAGCTGAAGCACCTGCGCCTCATCGGCGATATCGGCCTGGAAGATTTCGGCTTCTGCTCCGAGCTGCCGTGCTTCCGCAGCCACTGAAGACAACCGCTCCACGTCGCGCGCCACCAGCGCCAGGCGCACGCCCGCTGGCGCCAATGCCAAAGCCATCGCCTTGCCCAAACCGCGGCTTGCGCCAGTGATAACAGCTACACGTCCAGCCAGATCCATAAGACGCCCATTGTACATTGCTGAAGTTGAAAGTGCCCGGCACGATTTGGGTATCGGGCACTGATTGAAGGAGGGAGCTACTCGACGTCTCTACTTCTCTTTTTTCGATTCCTCTTGAGCGCCAGCGCTTCCTTGGTGCGCTTTCGTTCGCCGGGCTTCAGATAAAAGGAGCGACGCCTGATCTCTTTGATGATGTCTTCCTGAAGGACCTTGCGCTTGAACCGGCGCAGGGCGCCTTCTATAGCGAACCGCTATTCTGCAGGTTCGTCGAGTTGCTGGAACAACGGCGCGAAGTCGACTTCACCCACCAGCGGTGTCGTGAGAACCAGCGTCTCAGGTTGCCGGATGCCGTTCTGATCCGCTTCGACCAGCGTGCGTTTGTATGGGTCGATGACCCAAATGTGCGGAATATCTGCCGCGAGATAGTCACCGATTTTCGCCAACATTTCTGCCGCTTCATCGTCGGGCGAAACAACTTCGATTGCCAGGTCGGGCCTGAGCAAAATCGGCGTGATCTGGTGAGGCAGGGCTTTGACGCAGATATCGGGAATCCGGTAGCGCGGGCGGTCGCTCACCTTTACCCGCTGTTCAGTGAAGACGCGAAAACGCCGTTCTCGCGCCCTCGATAGTAAAAGTCCGACAATCAAAGACTGCAGCAAGCTATGAAAATATTCCCCCACGTGTCGCTCCACAAGTTGCCCCTCCAGATACTCCATGTCAGGGTGGTAAGTCGTGCGGAGATATTCTTCAACCGGCACGGCGGAGGACGTCGCCATGCTTCTAGCATATGCCATTCGGTGCACGAATTGGTTCTAGCAAAGTGCTAGACTAGGACTAGGAAAGTCTATGGCAACTCTCTACGTCGAAAACGTGCCCGAAGAGCTGTATGAGTCTTTGCGCACACGCGCGCGGTCCAACCGGCGGTCTATCTCCTCCGAGACATTATCTTTGCTTGAGCAGGTGTTACCTACCGCGACTGAGGTGCGCCGCCGTGCTGCATTCTACCAGCGAATTCAGAAGCTTCGTTCAAGAAAGGCCACAACGAAACCCGGACCATCCGCTGAAGAATTACTGCGCGAGGATCGCGAGCGTTGACGTCCTATGTTCTGGACGCCAGTGTCGCTGCGAAGTGGTTTCTCCCGAGGGTTGACGAGCCGCTAACGGCCGAAGCCCTTCGATTGCTGCGCCTCTACGCCAAGGCTCAAATCAGTCTGATTGTCCCGGATCTGTTCTTCCCCGAGTTCTCGAACATCTTCTGGAAGGCGGAGCGCCGTGGCAAATGTAACGCGGCCCTCGCTGATACCGCAGTGAGCGAAATCCTACGTGGCGGATTTCCCACTTTTCCTACCAGTCCCCTAATTCCTCCGGCCATGCAGATCGCTCGCGCATACGACCGCGCGGTTTATGACTGCGTTTACGTAGCGCTGGCAGTGGAAACGAATACGCAGCTCGTCACAGCGGACGCGAAGCTCGCCAACTCGTTGCCTGGAATGCCGGTCACTTGGCTTGGACTTATTTAGCTCCCAGCCACACGTTATCCTGGAAGTATATGAGACAAGTGGCCGTCGTCGGCATCGGCAAAACTGCGTTCGGTGCTTTTCCGGACCGCGACCTCCGTTCGCTCGCGGTGGAGGCTGGTCAAAAAGCGTTGGAGAACGCGCACGCGACAACGTCGCAGGTGGAAGCATTCTATCTGGGCAATTTTGCCGGACCGTCGTTTGTCGGGCAGAATCACCTGGCGCCTTATGTGGCCGGTGGAATGGGGATGACCGGAATCCCGGCCACGCGCTTTGAAGCGGCGTGCGCATCGAGCGGTGCGGCATTCTTCCACGCGGTGTCCGCGGTTGCGGCCGGGCTATACGATGTGATCCTGGTGACGGGCGTAGAGAAGATGACGTCACAATCCACGCCTAAGGTCACTGAAATTCTGGCGGGCGCGGGCGACGTGTGCGGCGAAGTCCGGGCGGGCGCCACGTTCCCTGCACTATTCGCGATGATCGCGCGGCGTCACATGTATCAATACGGAACCACGCGCGAGCATATGGCCGCAGTGGCCGTGAAGAACCATCAGAACGGCGCCAAGAATCCGTTGGCGCACATGCGCAAGGTCATCACCATGGAACAGGCTCTGAGCGGAAAGCCTATCTCAGAGCCGCTGACGGTTTACGATTGCTCGCTCATCAGCGATGGTGCGGCTGCGGTGTTGATCGCGCCATTCGAGCGCGCCTCGGAGTTCACCGACAAGCCCATCCGCGTCCTTGGAATTTCGCAGACTTCGGACCACGTTGCGCTGGACGAGAAAGCTGACATTACGACATTCCAAGCCGTTCAGACGTCGGCCGAGAAGGCGTACAAGATGGCCGGCGTGAAGTCCACGGACATACAGTTCGCCGAAGTGCACGACTGTTTCACCATCGCGGAGATCGTCGCTATCGAAGATTTGGGTTTCGTGAAGAAGGGCGAAGGCGGGCCATACACGTTGGCCGGGGGGACGTGCATTCAGGGCGAGCGGCCGGTAAATACCAGTGGCGGACTGAAGTCGAAGGGTCATCCCGTGGGCGCCACAGGCGTAGGGCAGATCTGTGACGTCGCGCAGCAGATTCGGGGCGAAGCAGGCGAGCGGCAGGTCAAACGGAATTCTTTGGGACTGGCGCAAAACCTGGGCGGATCGGGCGCCACCAGCGTCGTAACAATTCTGGGGGCTGCATGAGCAACACATTGAACAAACCAGGACCGGGCGTCGTCTATACCGAAACCGTGGTCTATTCACCGCCCGAAGCCTACGTCAACGACGTGCCCTATCAATTGGCGATCGTCGAACTCGAAGGCGGCCGGCGCCTGACAGGACGCATCGAAGGCGAGCGCGCTCACATCGGCGATCGGGTTTCCTTCGTCCAGTTCCGCAACGAGGTTCCGTTCTTCCAGAAACTAACATGAAGCTCGCCGAGCGGATGAGCCGCATCGGCGTAGAGGGCGCCTTCAAAGTGCTGTCGCGGGCGCGCGCGCTCGAGGCCCAAGGCCGCCACATCATTCATTTGGAAATCGGAGAGCCGGATTTCGACACGCCGGCGCATATCGTGGAAGCTGCGAAGCGGGCGCTCGACGAAGGCTTTACGCGCTATGCCCCCACGCCAGGATTACCGGAGCTGCGCCAGGCCATCGCGTCGCACATATCCTGCACGCGCGGCATTCAAGTTGGGCCGGAGCACGTGTCCGTGGTCCCTGGCGGCAAGCCCATGATCTTTTTTCCGATGCTCGCCTTGATCGAGCCTGGCGACGAGGTGATCTATCCCGATCCCGGGTTCCCAATTTACGAGTCGATGATCAATTTTCTGGGCGCGACGCCGGTGCCCATTCCGTTGGTGGAGGAGCGAGGCTTTTCGTTCGACTTGAATCTGCTGCGCGACAAGCTCTCCGCGAAAACCAAGATGCTGATTCTGAATTCGCCCCACAATCCGACTGGCGGCGTAATTCCGGCAGCCGATATCCGTGCCATCGCCGAAATGGTTCGCGATCGCGATCTGATGGTCCTCTCCGACGAGATCTACTCGCAGATTTATTTCGACCAGCCTCCGCTTTCCATCGCCGCCATTCCGGGCATGCTCGAAAGGACCATCATCCTGGATGGATTCTCGAAAACCTACGCGATGACAGGCTGGCGCATGGGCTATGGTGTGATGCCGGAGTGGATGGTAGAAGCGGTAACCAAGCTGATGGTGAATTCGAACTCATGCACCGCGACGTTCACGCAGCGTGCCGGGATCGCTGCGCTCACGTGTCCCCAGGACGGCACTGCCAAGATGGTAGCGGAGTTCCGCCGCCGCCGCGATGCGTTCTGCGCAGGATTGAATTCGTTGCCCGGATTCCGGTGCAGCATCCCCGGCGGAGCGTTCTATGCTTTCCCCAATATCACCGGCACTGGATGGAGCTCGGAGGCGCTAGCCGACGCACTGCTCGAGAAGGCAGGTGTTGCGTGTTTGAGTGGGACGTCGTTCGGGCGGTTCGGGGAAGGCTATCTGCGGTTCAGTATCGCGAATTCGTATGAGAAGTTGATGGAGGCAATCGAGAGGATCAAAAACTTTCTAGCCACGGATACACACGGATAAGTCAAAATCCTAATCCGTGTGCATCCGTGTTTATCCGTGGCTCTTAAATCAGCGCACCAAATGTCAGGCGACGTGCTGCGCCCGGTGACGGCTAACAATCCCGTTCATCTGGTCTTTCAAACGAAGTTTCAATTTCTTCAGCCGATGCTCTTCTAACTCCTCTTCGGGAGTGAGTCGCGGCTTGGCTTCCAGGGCCTCAAGCTGCGTATGATATTGCGCGTGCTGCTCGGCCAAATGCCGGAACTCATCGTCCGTCTTCATCAGGTGCGCTTTGAGTTCATCCTGCGTGTTCTCCATCAGGGTCTTGTCTCCTTTGTGAGGTAACCATCTTGAGTAACCACGCCGAGTTGGTAGGAACGGCTTGCTCGGTGGGATAGATTGTCAGTTCTAACATTCTTCTGGCCGGGGGTCACCGACGGCCCCCTTCATTTGTGACAGTATCATGAAAAAACCCTCATGACAATCCCCGCTTCGGGCGGATTCTCGTAGTAGCCCGGTCTGGAACCGACAACTTCGAATCCCAACCGTTCATAGAGCTGCCGCGCGCCGGTGTTCGACTCCCGTACTTCCAGGAAGTGAGTACCCGGCCAACGCGTCATCTCGGCACGCAACAGTTCGGTTGCGATGCGAAGGCGGCGAAGGTCGGGACGGACGGCCACATTCAGGATTTCCCGTTCCAGATCGCCCACTGTTCGCGATACCACGAAGCCCGCGATCTGGCCGTCCAGCGTGGCCACCTGGCAATCGAAAGTGAGATAGTCTGGCGTTTGCCACTGGGAAGCCTCAGGCGCAGTTGCCTGGATGGCTGTGATCTGATCGAGATCGTTCGCTTCAGCCTGACGAATTTTGATCCGTGCCGGCAGGAACTCGCGGATTAAAGCGCGCTGCCTTTCCCCCACGATTCTCCAATCGAAATTGCGCTCCACGTGGGCGAGCCCTGCTGCGGAAATGCGCACCCGCAGATCGCGATCTCCTAGCAAAGTCTCGATTGCTTGCGCGAAGCCCTGCGGCGTATCGGCGATCCAAACATTGACGCCATGCTGGAGCCCCAATCCGGCGCATCCTGATGATGTGGACACTACGGCGCGCTCCATGGCCATCGCCTCCAGCACTTTCAGATTCGTGCCTGCGGAGACCAGGGTAGGAACGACGGCGATATTAGTCGCGACATAGAGCGGCCGAACGTCGGCCACGAACTCGAGTAGCTGGACGCGGTCGCCCCCGGGGATCGACAGCAGCCCGGTATGCTCGCGCCAGTAAATCAACGGATCGGGCCCGGCCACAACCGTCAGTTGAATCTCCGGCAGGCGTTCGCGGAGTGCCGGCCAAACCTGTTCGATGAAAAAGCGGTACGCGACGATGTTGGGGAAGTGGCGAAACGAACCTATGAACAGCAAGCGTTGCCAGGGCCGCTCGATCTCGGGTGTGAAGCGCGCCAGATCCACACCATTTGGGATCACCACCACTTGCGGCCGGCCGAGCAGCGCACGATCTTGTTCCGACATAACCACCACGCGGCGGTAATGCCCGATCCATTTCTTTTCAAATCGCCGCCAGCGCCAATAATCCCACCATCCGCGGCGGGTTTTTTCCCAGACCTGCCGGTATAACTCAAACGTGATGTCGTGCTCCACCAGCACATCGCCGGCATAAGGCGCGAGCATCGTATATTCCACCTGCACGGCTTCGATCTTGTACTCGCTCCGGATGCGATCGAGCGCGGCCAGCATGGCAGGGGATTGGAACTCGTGCACTTCAGGAGGCAGCAGCGTGGACCAGCGCGGCTCGCGATAGCGCGATTTTCCAACTAGAATCACCCGCGCGCAATGCTCCAGAACCGGTCTGAAATCGGCGTCTGTTTCTTGATCGCGAAAGGCGAACAGGAAAATGTCAAACTCCTCTGCCATCTCGCGCAACAAATTGAAGATTCGGACCGCGCCGCCATGCGACAACGGGTATGGGAAATAGGGGCTTAGGACCGCGATGCGCCGCCGGCGTGCGGCAAGCGGACGTCCCTCGATTTCTTGGACGTGCGTAGGAAAGACCGAGCGGTCCTTTTTCCACGGCACTAACCACTTCGGACGCAGAAAAATACGGTCCAGTGGGACACCTTTGAGAAACAGGCAGGACGCAATGGCGGTGCTGAGGCGCAGATGGTGCCGCTCCAGGCGCTGGTTGTACGCCAGGATTTTGGTGGGCGCGAGCAGAAACGCCGCGCGCCGCAGCGCGCGATATCGCGACTCCGGCGTGAACAATACCGTCGCAAGGCCGATGCGATAACCTCGGAATCGCTTGCGAAGTTGCCAGTAGCCGGAAAACTCTTCCAGTGCTACCAGAAAATGGCGGCGCTGCGGCTCCAATTGCCGGATCTCTTCGTGCATCCGGCGAACCAGCTCCGGGTCGCCCGAGGCGAAAGAAACGACGATCGCCTCCGGGTCCTTGCCGAGCATCCGGAAGATGAACTGCTTGAGCGCTGGCCTCAACGGAATTCGATGGTGGTGGCTTCGCCCGCCGTCTTGAGCTTGGCGTTCGGCTTGGCCTTGTATTGAACCAATACCTTACGCGAGGACTTTTGTGCGCCGCAGGCCAGTGCTTTTTCACCACCGCCGGCGATAACGATCTGGGAAGGATCGCCCACCAGAAGCTGGACAGTTTTCCCATCGGCAGTCTGAATCACGAGCTTGGCCTGTTTCCCCAGGCAATCCAGGCGCGCGAGCATGCCTTCGACAGTTGCGTCGCCGCCCTGCATCGCTTCATACCAGCCTTCGGGCTTGGGAAGCGCTTTGCCCTCGGGGTTGAGTCTTTTGCTGGCCGCCTCTTCGGCCGCGCGGATGGCGGCATCGCTCTGCCCTTTCACGCGCTGTCGGTCCTGCTCGCGCTCTTCGGCGATGCGCTTTTTCTCGGCAGCTTCGAAATCGGCACGCTCCTGTTCGGCTTGTAGGCGCACTTGATGAATGCGGGCGCGTTCTTCGTCGTTAGCAGCCGCACGCTCGGCGCCTGCCCAGGCTTTCTGCGCCGCCGGATAATCCTTGGCTGCTGTCTCGGTTTTTGCAAGCAACTGCCAGTAGTCGATATTGCGTGCATCCAAATTAGCTGCTTTCTTCAGCAGTTCGGCTTTCTGCGTGAGATCATCCTGCCGCTCGGCCATACGCAGATACGGCTCCGCCCAATTCGGATTCAGCTCGCTCGATTTCTTTAGATCCTTAACGGCCTTGGCAGCGTCGGGTTCCAGGCGTCCCAGTTCTAGCCAGGCTCGCGCACTCTCGCTTTTGGATTCGATCGCGCTTTGAAACAGACTGCGCGCTTGATTGTCTTTGTGTTCTTTGATTGCGATCAATCCCAGACCCTCGGCTGCGCGAGCTCCTTGCATAGAAGTGTACGCCGCTTCAGCCTGCTTCGATCCGGCCGCGAGCAAAAGATCCGCAACTGCGATCTTCCCGTCGTCCGCATCGAGCTGCATTCCTTTGAAATCGCGTACCAGGCTCAACGCGCGGCCGGACACCGACGTGGTCCCGAAATTCCCGCCCTTCAGATAAGCGTCCGCCTGGTCGTTGATCTGTTTGGCGGTCTTTTCGAAAGCATTGTGGCACGCCGCCTCGAAATCGCCGCTGTGCTCAAGGTTCGAAACCATCACGCGGCTCCGGCCGGCATAGTTAGGATCGGTGGTCACCAATTGCATCAACGCCCAACCATGAGTACGCTCAGCTTCCGGGACCGGCGCACCTAAGGTGACGCGCGTGCCGTTCACTTCGAGCGTCGAAACTAGCTCGATCAGACCCGTTTCAATGGCCTGTGGAAGCTGCGTTGTGTTTTCGTAGAGAAGAAGTCTCGCCAGCTCCTTCACGCTCTCGCGCGGGATGCCGCCGGATTCGGAGATGGCCATCATTCGCCCGTCGCGGCCCAGAGCCAAGTTCGGCTGCGCGGGAGGTGTCCTCTTAAAAATCAGCACACGCACCGGCCAAACCATTTTCATTTCCTCTTTGCCGGTAATGATGCGAAGCGTTTCGCGAAACTGCTCGAGGTACATTAATGTCTCGCGCGCCGGCTTATCGCCAGCGCTGGAGAACACTTCAAACGGCCCAGATTTCAGCCCAATCCAGTGGTCATCGGCGTGTAATAGAACCGCAAGGAAAAGAAACAGGAACGCGCGGGAAACCACGATTGTATGGTAACGAAAACCGTTCTTCGGTTGCGAGCTGCGTAGGACAAGCCTTTGGCTTGTCCGGACAAGACAGAGTCTTGTCCCACGGATGAGCTAATTTCCTATGAGTATATGCTGTGTGGTGGTGACGCCTACCGAATTGGTGATCGCGATATCGGTGCTGATGATTTGCGTCACATCGCCGGTGACCGTGAATTTTGCCAGCAAAGCAAACGCGCCGCCAGTGGTGGTTGAGTTGAAGTATGCCTGGAAATCCGAAGTCGCATCCACCCGGATCACGCCCGGCTGCATGGTGGCCCCGCTCTGGTCGAAGAACGTGAAGGCGAGCTGTGACGCCGAGTAGGTATTGTCCGACGCCACGATGCTGATATCCACCTCACCACCCACTGGAACACCCGCCGGTTCCCCGTTAACGATGACTCCGCCCAAAAGCCGGATGCTGGTTGCGCTAGCAAAGCTCACCGGCGCAGGGCCAATGGTCAAGCTGGCTTGCGCGGCAGGGGTTGAGTTTCCGTTCAGAGTCAAGGTGAACGTAATGGTTCCTGCGGTGGCTCCGGTCTGGAACGCGAGATCGGATTGGCCACCGTCGAACATGGCTGTGGTGTCGCCCGGAGAGATTGTCACGGTGGCCTGACGCAGCGGGCCCGAAAGAAACTGTATCGCCGGGTCATCCGAAACACCTTGCACGCTGGATTGAAACGTCATGGTCAGAGTTCCCGTGCCGCTCACTTGCGACGCCGCCGCGAGAGGGATCGAGACGTTGTTCTGTTGAACGCTCTGTCCCACCGAGGAGCCGAACACGATGGATGCGCCCGGCAGCGGCGGGCTTAGCCCCTGGCCGGTAAGCACAAATGTGCGCTGGTCCACTGCGAGCGTGCCCTGAAAAGCCTGGCCCGAGGTTGGCAGGAACTCTACTTGGAAAGAAACTGTTTGGCCGGGCGCGATGGAAATGGGCGCTGATCTCCCAATTGGTCCCTTGAATCCGGTACCTGTCACCGAGAGGGTTCCCACCGAGACCGCCACGCTGCCGGGATTCGACAGGTTGAACGTCAGCAGCTTTGTCGTTCCAGAAGCGAGCGGGCCGAAATCGATGATCGCGCCGGCGGCCAGCGGGATGTTGCTGCCGGCTAGCGTCAACACCGCCGCCTGGGCTCCGTTTCCGTCCAGGATAATCTGGATGGTGTTGACCTGTAGAAACGCGCTGTAAGAAGCGACATCGGTGGGACTGAAGGCGACATCGAACTCCACTTCCGAAACAGCCGATCCCGTATAGGGTGCAAGTATGTAGGGCAGGGAGGGTACGTTCGAGAACGAAAATCCGCTGCCCGCCAGAGCCAGGGTGGTGAGCGTAGCCGGTCCGGTCCCGATATTGCGCACCCGGAATCGCGTCGTGAGGGAGTCGCCCGGACTTGCGGCGCCCACGTTGAATAACCAGCCGACCGCGGTCTCGTTGGTGCCGTCAAACGCATAGACCTGGAGCTGAGCCAACGCCGACAGTGGCCCGAGCGCAGCGAACAGCAGCACGCGGGCGATCATTGCCGCACCTCCGGCAGAATGTAATAGCCTTCGTGTCCTGGCTGGACATTAACAGCGAACAGACGGCTCGTGGCGAGATCGGTCACCTGTATCCAACCGTTTCCCATCTGGCCGAACGCGAGGCTCGCTGGCAAATGCGCGGCGATATGTTTCTCGGAGCCATCTACATGCCGCACCACCACTCCCTGTGCATCGCGATACACAAACCCTCCGCCGGCCAGCAACAGCATTGGCGAGGTGATGCCCGGAAGCGCCGTCTGGGAAACAATCGCGCCTGTTGATAATTCGAAGCTAAGCTCCCACAGATCGTCGCCGCGCTGCACAACCAACGCCCCGAGCGTCCGACTCAGAGGCGCGATCGAAAGCGCGGCTTGATCGACATTCGGTCCGGGTTGGAACGCGCGCCCGCCCCACACGCGTAGAGCCTTTGATTGCTGGAAGTACGCGAGCGCCGGAGATTCGTCTGGTGAAAACGCGAGCAGAGCGGGACCGGACGGCGCATCCACGGTCGCGAGTGTTCGTCCCTGCTGATCGATCACCATTAATGCGGACGCGGACTTCAGCAATCCGAAAGAGCCCGAGTACGCGGAGGAAACTATTCCCGACGCCGCCGCGCCGCCAACCAGGAAATTGCCGGCCAAGCCATTTACCGCCCTTACCTCACCGCGGCTATCCTGGATGAATCCCACTTGCGGAGGTGCGAGCGCCCTCTGCGCCCACGCAGCCGAAGCTGCCAGTGAGACAAATGTTAGCAACGCAAAGTACCGTTTCATCACGGATGTCCTATGGTGATACTGGGGCTGCCGATTGTAATACCAGTGCTGGACGTGGTTGAGTCGGCAGAGGTGGTGCCGTGCGACCTCGCGAGCAGAAAACCAGCAGCCGCCCCTCCGCCCACGCCGGCCGCGATCAGAATCCATTTCATGCGGCTTTTGTGCGAAGCTGAAAATGTTCCCTCGCCTCCGGCTTTGGGCGCCACCGAGTCGCTCAGATATTGCGTGCTGACGAGTCCCGCGCGCGCTTGATCCTTTACCGCCGTGATGCGAATCTCCACCGGTCCCGCTGTTTTGTTCCACTGCATTCCCCACACCGTGGCTCGCCCGTCCGCGCCAGTGGTAATCACTTCAGTCCGTAGCCCGGAACTGAACACGCCGCTAGCGCCGTCCTCAGGCAGGCGGAAGCTGACGGCGGCATTGGCCACCGGTTTTCCGGTCTCGTCAGTAACAAGCACTGTCAGGCCGCGCGTGGCCCGCGTGCCGGTACGATATACCGTGCCTTCCCCCTCAATCACCTTCAATTGCACGATGACAGAAGCGTAGGAAGGAACAGTCCACGCGAGGACACAGCAGACAAGACTGCGCCGAGTAATCAGCTCTCGGATTCGCACGAACTATACGTGCCGTGACAGAGGGGATATTCTCAGGCGATCCGTGGGGCGCGGAGTGAGGAATCTCGCAAATCTTTGCAGACTCAGACGAATAGATGTGGCGCGCGCTCTCAGCGTGCAGCGTTCACACTCGTGTGAACGTTTTTTTGCACACCGGTGTTCGCAAGGAGTTTATTTCATAGGTGGGGTGGACCCCAGGTTCGCGCGGGTCTCCAGGACCCGCACCTCGGGTACCCGACAAAACTCCATCAGGCCGACGTGGGCGTCGGCCGCGGACCAAGGGGTCCGCCCCACATCCAAGCCCAAGTGTTTTCAATGGTGGGAACACGGCACGCACGAGTGCGTGTAGCACCAGACGCGAATCAAGTCTCCGTCAACACCGCCGTCCACGCACCCGGCGGCTCCCGCAGCAAATCCAAAAACGCCTGCCCAGCCCGGTGAAAGCGTTTCTTCTTCCGATGCACAATCCCGACTGGACGGTACAATTCCAACCGCGCAATCGGAATCGGGACCAACCGGCCCTGCTGGATCTCTTGCTCCATGATCCGCGCCGGCATGATGCTTACTCCCTTGCCGTGGGCCACCGCTTCCTTGATCATTTGCAGATTGTCGTAGTGCAGCGTGACGTTGACATGCACGTGATGCTCGCGCAGGAATCGGTCGATGTCTTTTCGGATCGGCAGGTCTTCGTCGAACGCAACGAAATCCATTCCCTCCAGATCCTCCGGCTGCACTTCGGAATTTCCCGCCAAAGGGTGATACGGCGATGCGGCCACCACCATTTCCTCCTCACGCCACGGCAACACCGTCACGTCCTTGTTGGATTCCGGATAGCTCATCAGCCCCAAATCGGCGCGATCCGTCACCACGGCTTCATACACTTTCTCGGGCCGCAGATATTCCACCTCCAAATGCGCCTGCGGGTAGCGCCGCGAAAATTCTTCCTCGAGTTGCGACATCTCCGACAGACCCACCGAATAGATGGACGCCACTCGAACCGTCCCCTCCACCTCGCTCTTCAGCTTTTCGAGCGCGAGTTGGAATTCGTCGCGGCTGCGCAGCATCTCACGGCACATTTCGAGGTACAGTTTCCCCGCCCCCGTTACCTCGAGCGGCCGGCTGCTGCGATCCAGTAGCTCGGTACCCAACTGCCGTTCGAGATCCTGCAAATGCTGGCTGGCAGCAGACTGGCTGATTCCATTCTCGCTGGCGCCCCGGCTCACACTTTTCGAATGGGCTATATCTATGAAAAGCTTAAGACGTTCAAACTCCATTGTTACATTCATATTATCCGTATTGCTAATAGTAAGTCAACTACAATTTCTATTGCGCTAATAGTAGATGGCTGCTATACTTTGATGCATGAACGGACTCCCCGTGGAGCAGGGTCTGTATGACCCCCGTAACGAACACGATGCCTGCGGTCTTGGCTTCGTGGTCAACATCAAAGGCGAGCAATCGCACGAGATTATCCTCAAGGGAATCGAGATTCTAATCAACCTCGCGCACCGCGGCGCGTGCGGCTGCGATCCCGAGACCGGCGACGGCGCTGGAATTCTGATTCAAATCCCCCACAAGTTTTTCGCACGCGAATGCGCCACGCTGGGCTTCACGCTCCCTCCCGCGGGCGAGTATGGCGTCGGCATGGTGTTCCTGCCCGTAGAACCGTCGCATCGGTTGCTGGCGGAGGGGATTCTGGAGCGCATCGCGCGCGAGGAAGGCTTAACGGTTCTAGGCTGGCGCGATACGCCGGTAAACGCGGATGCTATCGGACGCGTGGCCCGTGCCTCGCAGCCGTATATCGAACAGATATTTATAGGCGGCGCACCCGGCATGACTGAAGACCAGCTCGAACGCAAGCTGTACGTCATCCGCAAGCGCGCTGAAACCGAGATCGCGGCTTCGAATCTGCCGGACAAAGGCTTCTTCTACATCCCTTCGCTTTCGGCACGCACCATCATCTACAAAGGACTGCTGCTGGCTCCGCAGATTGCCGAATTTTACAACGAACTGGCCGATCCGGACGCCATGAGCGCGCTCTGCCTGGTGCACCAGCGCTTCTCCACCAACACTTTTCCGTCCTGGCAGCTCGCTCATCCATATCGCTATCTGTGTCACAACGGCGAGATCAACACCGTGCGCGGCAACGTGAACTGGATGCACGCGCGCCAGAAAGTGCTCGCGTCGCAACTTTACGGTGATGACCTGAAGAAAGTATTTCCCGTGATTGCACCTAACGGAAGCGATTCCGCCTCGCTCGACAATGCAGTCGAAGCGCTCACGCTCGCCGGCCGCAGCCTTCCGCATGTGATGGCCATGCTGATTCCCGAAGCCTGGGATGGCGATGGCGCCATGCATCCGGACAAAAAGGCGTTCTACGAATATCACGCTTCCCTGATGGAGCCGTGGGATGGTCCTGCGGCTGTAGCGTTCACGGATGGCCGCGTAATCGGCGCCACGCTGGATCGCAATGGTCTGCGGCCGGCGCGCTATCTCGAAACCCACGGCGGCCTGCTGATCATGGCGTCAGAAACCGGCGTGCTCCCGGTTCGGCCGGAGGAAATAAAATTCAAAGGCCGTCTACAGCCTGGAAAAATGTTGCTGGTGGATACCACCGAAGGCCGCATCGTTCCAGATGAAGAAATGAAGCAGCGCCTCTGGAGCCGACAGCCTTACGCCGAGTGGCTGAAGGAAAACCAGATCACGCTCGACAGCCTGCCTGAGCCGCCGCGCGTCTATGATTCCGATCTTCAAAGCATCCTGATGCGCCAGCGCGCTTTCGGTTATACCGATGAAGATCTACGCATTCTGCTGGCTCCCATGGCGTCCACTGGTGATGAAGCGATAGGTTCCATGGGAACCGATACGCCGCTGGCCTGCCTCTCTGACAAGCCGCAGCCCCTGTTCCATTATTTCAAGCAGTTGTTCGCGCAAGTCACTAATCCGGCTATCGACCCCATTCGCGAAGAGTTAGTGATGTCACTCACCAGCTACATCGGGACCGAGCGCAACATATTAGAGGAAACGCCGCAGCACTGCCACACGTTGAAGCTGCCGAATCCGCTGCTCACCAACCGCGATCTCGAAAAACTGCGCCGCGTCTCCACCAGCGATCTCCTCGCCACCACTCTCCCGCTGTTGTTTCGCGTCGCGGGCGGCGAAAAGGAACTGGAACGCGCGCTGGACGGTCTGTGCCGCAGCGCATCGCTGGCCGTAAAATCGCGCTACACGTTGCTCATTCTCTCCGATCGCGGAACGGATGAGGAATACGCGCCCATCCCCAGTCTCTTGGCCCTCTCAGCCGTCCACAATCATCTGGTGCGCGAAGGGTCGCGCACGCAAGTCGCGCTCATCATCGAATCCGGTGAGCCGCGCGAGGTAATGCACTTCGCGCTGTTGATTGGCTATGGCGCGAGCGCCGTGAATCCATATCTCGCCATCGAAACGCTGGAGGATCAAGCCACACGTGGCCATCTGCCCGCCGGCGTCACCTTCGAGAAGGCGCTCAAGAATTACAAGAAGGCCATCAACAAGGGACTCCTCAAAGTTTTCTCCAAAATGGGGATTTCGACGCTGCAGAGCTATCGTGGCGCGCAGTGCTTCGAAGCCATCGGCCTCAATAAAGGGCTGGTGGATCGCTACTTCACCGGGACTGCGTCACGCATTGAAGGCGTGGGCCTGGATGTGCTCGCGCGCGAGGCTAAGCTCAAACACGATCACGCGCTTCAACCGGTTTCTGACACCAACACCGAGCTCGACATCGGTGGAAGTTATCAATTCCGCTCGAGTGGCGAATATCATCTCTTCAATCCCGGCACTGTGAGCAAGCTGCAACACGCAGTCCGGCAGTCGAGCTTCGCTACTTTCCAGGAGTACACGCAACTCATCGATAGTCAGAGCCACGATCTGTGCACGCTGCGCGGCCTGATGAATCTGAAACTGGCCGCGCAGCCCGTGCCGATCGAAGAAGTGGAGCCGGCGAGTGAAATCGTGAAGCGCTTTGCCACCGGCGCCATGTCGTTCGGATCCATTTCAAAGGAGGCGCACGAGACGCTGGCCATCGCGATGAACCGCATCGGCGGCCGCTCCAATACCGGCGAGGGCGGGGAAGACGAGGCTCGCTTCGCGCGCGACGCTAACGGCGATTGGCGGCGCAGCGCCATCAAGCAAGTCGCTTCAGGACGCTTCGGCGTTACCGCGAACTATTTGGTGAACGCGGACGAGCTGCAAATTAAGATCGCGCAAGGCGCCAAACCCGGTGAAGGCGGCCAACTGCCCGGACACAAAGTGGACGAAGTAATCGCGCGCGTGCGTCACTCCATTCCCGGCGTTCCGTTGATCTCCCCGCCGCCGCACCACGACATTTATTCCATTGAAGATCTATCCCAGCTCATCTACGACTTGAAGAACGTCAACCCCAAGGCTCGAATCTCGGTAAAATTGGTCGCCGAAGTTGGTGTAGGCACCGTCGCGGCCGGAGTCGCCAAAGCGCACGCCGACTTGGTGCTGATCAGCGGGCACGACGGAGGCACGGGAGCCTCGCCGCTCACTTCCATCAAACATGCCGGCATTCCCTGGGAACTTGGTCTCGCCGAAGCGCAGCAGGTGCTGGTGCTGAACGACCTTCGCAGCCGCATTCGCGTGCAGACCGACGGCAAATTGCAAACCGGCCGCGACGTTACGATCGCCGCTCTGCTGGGCGCTGAAGAATTCGGATTCTCCACCGCGCCGCTGGTTTCCATGGGCTGCATCATGATGCGCAAGTGCCATCTGAATACCTGCCCGGTCGGCATTGCGACCCAGGATCCCGTGCTGCGCCAGAAATTCACCGGGACGCCCGAGAACGTCATCAACTTCTTCTTCTATATCGCCGAAGAGGTTCGCCAGTGGATGTCGAAGCTCGGCTTCCGCAACATGGATGAGATGATCGGCCGCGTCGACAAGGTGGAAATGCGGCACGCCGTAGAGCACTGGAAAGCCCGCGGTCTTGATTTCTCAACCATTCTCTACAACCCGCAAGTTCCCCGCCGCGTTGGCCGCCGCTGCACCATCGCTCAGGACCATGGGCTCGAAAGGGCCCTGGATCACGAACTGATTGCCTACGCGCAGGAATCCATCAAACAATGCACGCCGGTGGAACGCAAGCTCGATATCCGCAACACCCATCGCACGGTGGGCGCGATGCTCTCCGGCGAAATCGCGCGCCGCTATGGATCGCACGGGCTTCCGGAAGACACCATCCGCTTCCACTTCTCGGGATCGGCAGGCCAAAGCTTCGGAGCGTTTTTGGCCAAGGGCGTCACGCTGACGCTCGAAGGCGACGCGAACGATTATGTCGGCAAGGGGCTATCCGGCGGCAAGCTGGTGGTTTATCCGCCCTGCAACTCCACGTTTCTGCCGGAGGAAAACATGCTGGTCGGCAACGTGGTGCTCTACGGCGCAACCAGCGGATCGGCGTTCTTCAACGGTATGGCGGGCGAGCGGTTTGCGGTCCGCAATTCCGGCGCTACAGCCGTGGTGGAAGCCGTGGGCGATCACGGCTGCGAGTACATGACCAAGGGCGTTGTGGTGGTCCTGGGCCGCGCAGGCCGCAATTTTGCTGCCGGCATGACAGGTGGCATCGCTTATGTGCTGGATGAGCACGGCGAGTTTTCGAACGTGCTCTGCAACAAATCGAGCGTCGACCTGGAGCCGATCTTCGATCCCGCCGACCAACAAATTGTTCATGACTTGATCGCAAAACATGTGGAAGTGACAGCCAGCCCCCGCGGCAAATGGATACTGGAACACTGGCTCGAAATGCTCCCGAAATTCGTGAAGGTTTTCCCGCACGAATACAAACGCGTGTTAGGGACGAGGCCTGCGGCCGAGTCCCTCCCAGTCCCTAGTCCCCAGCCCCCAGTCCCGCAGCGCGAGGTTGCCCATGGGTAAAACCACAGGCTTCCTTGAACACACCCGCGAAGCTCCGACCCGCCGTCCCGTGATAGAGCGCGTCAACGACTGGTTCGAGGTCTACCAGGAATTTCCTGAAGACAAAGTCCGCACGCAAGGCGCACGCTGCATGGATTGCGGCGTTCCGTTCTGCCATACCGGCTGCCCGTTGAACAACGTGATTCCGGATTGGAACGATCTGGTCTATCGCGACCGCTGGCGCGAAGCAGTCCGCGTCCTACATGCCACCAACAATTTCCCGGAGTTCACCGGCCGCATCTGTCCGGCGCCGTGCGAAGCCGCCTGCGTGTTGGGAATCAACGAACCACCGGTCACCATTAAAGTAATCGAAAAGACCATCATTGAGCACGCCTTCCGCGAAGGCTGGATTCGTCCCGAGCCACCGCTAGTAAGAAGCGGCAAACGCGTCGCCGTCGTTGGATCAGGCCCGGCAGGTCTCGCTGCCGCGCAACAATTGAATCGCGCCGGCCACTCGGTGACGGTCTTCGAAAAAGCCGACCGCATCGGAGGATTGCTGCGCTATGGCATCCCCGATTTCAAAATGGAAAAATGGCTGCTCGACCGCCGGATAAAGCAAATGACGGCCGAGGGCATCGAGTTTAGAACCAACGTCCACGTCGGCCACGCCATTCCAGGCGAAGAGCTGCGTGAAGATTTCAACGCCATTCTACTGGCTGGAGGCGCCGAGCAGCCACGCGATCTCCCGGTCCCCGGCCGCAAATTGAAAGGCATCCATTTCGCCATGGAATTCCTGCCGCAGCAGAACCGGCGCGGCGCGGGCGATCACGTCGCGAACCAGATTCTCGCCACCGGCAAGCACGTGGTGATCATCGGTGGCGGCGATACGGGCGCCGATTGCCTGGGCACCTCGCATCGCCAGAAAGCGGCGTCCGTGCATCAGTTCGAAATCATGCCCATGCCTCCGAGCGATCGCACCGCCTCCACGCCCTGGCCGCTATGGCCCCTGCAACTGCGCGTCGAAAGCTCGCATGAAGAAGGCGGCATCCGCGACTGGGCCATCGCCACGACGTCGTTCTCAGGGGACGGTCAAGTGAACAAACTGCACGCGGTTCGGGTTGGCCCAGCCCCCAAGTTCGAGCCGATCCCGGGCAGCGAATTCTCGCTCGACGCCGACTTGGTCCTGTTGGCCATGGGCTTCACCGGCCCTGTGAAAACCGGATTGATTGAGCAGCTAGGCGTAAACCTGGACGCTCGCGGCAACGTCTCGACGGATGCCAACTACATGTCGTCCGCACCGGGAGTATTCGCCGCCGGCGACCTGCGCCGCGGCCAATCGCTAGTAGTTTGGGCCATAGCCGAAGGGCGAAAAGCCGCCGAAGGTATTGACAGCTACCTGAAAAACCGGTGATAGGATACTCATTCCCCGATTTTCGGTGTTGAGCAGACTGAACCCGACCTAACGTAAGTGATTGTCGAGAAAGTTTCTGCCGATACCATCCTTATGATCCGAAATACGCTGACTCTTGTGGCGTTCGCGGCTATCTGCCCAGGCCAGTCCCCGCAAGTCGAACAACAATGGCGGCAGAATGCAACCACCGTGACCGTTCAGCCCGGCACTGTGGGATCGATTCGGTTCGTTCTACAACCGCGGACTCAGGGTTCCGACGAGATCCTGATTGGAGCTCCGGACAAGACCTTGGGTCTGAGTCTGCGCCTTCCAAATGGGGCGCTCGTGGATTCCAACAGTGCCGCTTCCGTGGGTCTACGTTGGGAAACCAAGCATGGAGCGTGGGTTCTTGGTCTTTGTGAGGCCGCGGAGAGCTGGGTGATGATAACGCTCCCGCCCGGCGCTCAAGGCGGCCAATACACTCTTGAAGGAAAACTGCCAGAGAGCGCGCAACCGGCTCGTCTATGCGCAACCGCCTTCACGATGGGAGGGTTGAAGGGCGTGGAGGATACTGTCGGCGGCGGAGACTGGGTCCAAACTGATCATGGAATTTACCAGGTTGGTGATCCGGTGCGAATCTCGTTGGCTGTGATGGATGGCGGACAAGCGGTGCACGGCGCTAAGGTCGAAGCTGTCATACTTTCCGGCGACATTAATCTGCCGAAGACGGAAGTTGGCCGTCTGCAGCTGAATGACGCACGCGCTAACGAAGGCTACGTCGGAATCTTCCAGCCGCTAGACCCGGGCTATTACAAAATTCAGGTCACGATCTCCGGAAGGAAGGGCATCCAAACAGCAAGGTTCAGCGTATACCCCGCTGCCGGCACGCTACTTTCGGGGGAGTTCGCCAATGCCGATGGGCAACTTCGAGTGGTGATGCGATTCAGAATATCGTTTGGGGGCGAATACCGCATCCAACCCACCTTCAGCTGCGGCGGTAGGACAACGAACTATCAGACAGTTCGGAACTTAGTGCCGGGCGAAGAGGAGGTCGTGACTGACATTACTCCGCAACAGCTTAAGCAGCTGAATCTGTTTCCACCCTGCGAACTGGTTGGCATCCACGTAGTTAGAAAGAACCCGGCCGCACAATCCGGTTACGACTTGGTCGGCTGGTGGTTCAATAAGAATGGCCAATGGCTGCCGCGGTAAAAAAAAGACCGGTGACAGGATACTCATTCCCCGATTTCGAATGAACGTCGATGGTCTTGCACGTCCTGGGGAACAGCGGCGTCTTTTATAAACACGGGATGACGACATGACCACCTGCGCACGCCTCAAGGTGATATTTCTCGTGGCCGCCTGGCGGGCGATGCCGCAATCTTTCGAAGTGGCTTCTATCAAACCGAATTACGAATCTTCCGATAGAGGAATGCATCGTACTCCGGGAAGACTCACGGCGATAGCTTAGGTGAAAGGGCTGATCTCCATTGCGTCTGACATACCGGAAATTCGAATCGCCGGTGGTCCGGATTGGGCCGATTCCCTGCGCTACGACATCATCGCCACTACGCCGGCTAGCCCTGATCAGACGTTCGTTTCTAAGGATGACAAGCAAAGGATTCGAGGATTATTAGCGGAGCGATTCAAGTTAATCACGCACATCGAGAAGCGCGACGGTTCGATATACGTGCTTGTCATCGCGAAGCGAGGCATGAGACTGTCGCCGCCGACCACGGACTCTCGATCCGGTTTGACGACCGGGAGAGACCGGGTGGAGGGCCATATGACCGGAGTGAATGCCGCGCTGTCGATGCTAGAGGATTTTCTTACCCAGGAACTAGAGCGTCCAGTTCAGGATCAAACTGGTCTCAAAGGCCGATACGATTTCAAGATGAAATGGTCGCGGTCGGATGATAGCTCGGCACAGTCGGAGTACCCGTCGATCTTCGTGGCGTTGCGCGAGCAGCTCGGTCTCAATCTGATCCCGAAGAAGCGGCCGATCGATTTCATCGTAATCGACCACCTAGAACGGCCGTCAGAGAACTAGCCGATTGAAAATCGGGGAATGAGTATTCTGTCGCCGGATTCTTACTGGGTGCTCAACCCAGCCACGAACCCGTCCACTTTCCCCGCGCCCGAACCTTTTGTCACGCCGTGCAGCGCGCTGAAGATGGGGCCGCTGGTGTACCCAACCACGTAGATGTTTCCTTTGCCATCGTAGGCGACGCCGTTGCCCACTTGCAGGCCGTCGCTTCCGAGATAGGAAAGGTAGCTGATGGCCGCCGTGCCGGCTGTGGCGGGATCGAACTCCAGAACAAATGCGTCCATACTTCCGTCGTACTCCGGTTGCGCCGCGTTCTTAGTGGTCGGAAGCCCAGCCGCCAACGTCATACCGGTTAGGTACAGGTTTCCCGCCGTATCTTGCTTCAGATCGGACGGTACGGTGGGCCCAGTGCCTCCGAAGAACGTGGAATACACCAATTGCTCGGAGGCCGGTTTCGTAGGATCCAGGATGCTAATGAAAGTATTGCCGTTGCCGCCGTATTCTGTCTGCATCGCATTGCTGGTGGTCGGGAAAGTCGCCGAAACCGTCCACCCGCTCACCACCAACTGGCCAGCCGAATTGATAACCAGGTTAGTCGCTTCTTCCTGGTCAGCGCCGCCGAGAAAGCTCGAATATTCGAGCGCGGTTGCGCTTTTTCCGAGCGAGATGTTGAGATGGGCGACGAACGCATCTCCATCCCCGCGATACGCCGGCTGGTGGCTGTTTCCCCTCATCGGAAGATTGTAGGAATAAGTTCCACCGGAAATCCACACTGATCCGTCCGCCTCTACCGCGATGCCGCGTCCGATGTCCCAACCGGCTCCGCCCAGGTAGGTGGAATACACCAGCGTTGCGGTTCCGGAAAGCGATGGATTGTACATGGCCACAAAGGCGTCCTGCCGCCCCGCCGCGACAGGCTGAAAGGCGTTGACGGTTGGAAAGTCCGTCGATTCGGTACCGCCAGTAACAAAGATTTCGTTCTTGGAATTGAAAGTGATTCCCACCCCGGTTTCGGTTATAGAGCCGCCCAGATAAGTGGCATATCCCAGTGCCTTCGAGGAATTGATCCAAACCACGAACGCATTGGAGGTACCGGCCAAGGCGGTTTGCGCCGGGTTGACCGTCGGGAAATCAGCCGACAAGGTAGTCCCAGTCAGGTAAACGTCGCCGTTCGGGCCCACCGACATTCCGCCCAGAGTTTCGTTGGCGGTCCCTCCGATATAAGTGGAGAACACAACTTGCGTGCCTATTTTCGCATTCGGATCGATCTTCGCCACAAAGATATCGGTGCCGCCTCCTTCAGTAGTCTGGAAGCCGCCTTCTATCGGAAAGTCGGTCGAATATGTGGTGCCTGCCACCCAGAGGAAACCGTTCTTGTCCAGGCCGATGGTCTGAGCTACGTCCTGACTTGTGCCCGACAAGTAGATCGAAAAATGGAGCACCGGGTCAATCACCAGCTCCCGATCGCGATCGTATTTGCCAAGGGCAAATCCATAGGAGCCGTCGGCGTTCTTGCGGTAGCGGCTTTCCACGGAAATTCTCGCTCCGTTTGCGGACACCTGGTAGGCCACAGGGTGCTTTTGAATGAGCCCAGCGACTAGGTTGCCCACTAGGTTGCCATCTCGATCGACACGCGCATGGCTACCATCCAGTCGCAGCCGGATACTCTGCGGGTCGGCGCCAGGCTTTACCGTTAGATCGTATTCGAGCTCGCCCTCGTTTCCGTAGTACACCAGGTCAACGCCCTGGTACAAATCGGACACTTGAAGGCGGCCATAGTTGGGAACCTCGGGACGCCACTTCGATGGATCGTTTCCGTAAAACAGCCCGGTGGTGGATGAAAGCTTTTCGACGGCCTGGATCTTTGCTCCTGGCGCTGCGCCCTGGAATCGAAGGCCGACCTGCTTGCCGCCGGATTGAAAGATGGCTTGGTTCCCAGCGAATAAGTAACGAAAGCGGGGGCCGCGCGCTACGAATTGAGAGGAGCCATCATCGGCTGCGGGCTCAAAGCGGAGCGGCGCAGTTCCGAGAATTCGAACTGCATCCTGCGAAGTAGCTGCGGCTAGCATGCCGCAAAAAAAGGCTGGGAAAAAAAGAATGGTGCGTAGTTTCATGTCGAGACGATTGTTTCTAACGACGTGTCCGCTCCGGCTCCGGTTAACGAGAAATTGAAACCGGTTGCACCAGCGCGTCCGCGATCCTTACAAAACTTCACAAACGTTAGCGGTACCATAGAAGAGTTTAGCGTAACTGGTGCCCCACGCGGGGCGTCTGCCACAAAGAGATGCAACGAAGACCTTTCTTACAGTTATCCCTAGCCGGCTCCCTGTGCGCCGTGGCTCTGCTCGCGTCGGATTTTTGGAAAACCAAAGACTACACGCAATGGTCTAGCGAGGAAGTCACCAAAGTGTTGACCGACTCTCCATGGGCCAAGGAGATCAACGTCAGCTCCGGACAACAAGGCCAGCAACGGCGCAGCAGCGGCGGTAGGCGCGGAGGAATGGGTGGAGGCGGCTATCCCGGAGGCGGCGGCGGAGGATACCCCGGCGGTGGAGGCGGCTATCCAGGAGGTGGTGGTGGAGGGGGCGGCCAAGGCGGCGGCATCCATGAGCAGGTAGTCCTACGCTGGGACAGCGCTCTGCCGATCCAGCACGCCTTGCTGCGTCAAGGCCATCACCCCGCTTCGTCCGACGACGCATCGAAGGATGCATCCAAAGACGCGCCCGTCGACATAAATCAGAAATACTACGTCGTCTCCATCCTCGGTCTGAGTATGCCCAGCCGCAAGGATGATTCAGATTCGGGTGACAACGACCGGCGGTCAGCCGACGATCTGCGCTCCCGGTTTTTGGACGCCGCTACACTCGTTCCCAAGAGTAAGATTGCCATCCAGGCCGAGGATGTCCAATTTGAAGGACGGAACGGATCAATCGCCATGCGCTTTCTTTTCCCGAGGACGTTCCCCATTTCGGACGAAAAGGAGATCGTTTTTCAGTTCCAGTCGCAGGGTGTGAAGTTCGAGCACAAGTTCAAAATCACCGACATGCACTATCAGGGCAAGTTGGCGATATAGCTGTGGGACAAGCCTCCGGCTTGTCCGGGCAAGTCGGAGACTTGCCCCACGGCGGACTTGCGAACTCCGGACCCAACGCCATTCGGAATCGCAGCAGGCAGTGGTGCCANNACGCCCAGCGTCCATGGATCTTGCGGTGCGACATGGAACAGCAGCGATCGCATCAGACGTGTTAGCAGCAAGCTTCCCGTCGTGCCGATAGCAAGCCCGGCGATAACCAGCGCCATCCCCTGCCGCTCCACCAGCCGCAACACTTGATTCCGCTGCGCTCCCAGCGCCATGCG
>PMUN01000465.1 GCA_003166875.1 Bryobacterales bacterium
GTGCTGGCTGGTGTCCCACACCATCTGGATCAGCTCTTCATGCCAGCCGAGCTGACGATAAAAGCGGATACCGTCTGGGTTCCCGGCCACCACTTGTAACTCCACGCGTGTAATCTGCTGTGCTTGATACCATTCCAAAGAGAAGGCCAGAAGACGACGTCCCAGGCCACCTCCGCGGTGTGATTCGGAGACGAATACTTCGCTGATGGCGCCAACGGAGGCGGAGCCGAAGTAAGGGGGCAAGGTCCGGACACGGCCAGCCACGAAGCCGATGAGTTCACCGTTCCGCGCGGCGACGACCACGCTTGCAAAGCGTCCCAGGAACGGAACGACTGATTTGAGCCACGCATCGTAGGCGCCCTCGGGCAGCCGCAGCAGCATACCGTGTTCGAACTGGTGCTGATAGAGGGCCTTCCATAGCGGCTCGATGCGGGGCATATCACCGGCCGTGGCATGCCTGAGAACCAGGCTGGAGTCGCCGGCCATGTTGTCGTCGGCCATGTTGTCGTCGGCCATGTCAAGACCGCTCACGGCCGCTGGACGTGTAGTTCATTCCTCTTTTCACCGCATCCGGCCAAGTCCGATCGTCCACGCCATGCTGCGCCACAAACGCCAAGGCTAACCGTTCATACCCAAAGCCGATGCAGCCGGTGTGCGCCGGCCCTTCCGGAGTTTCGATCGCAAAGGAACGGCCGAAGAAGTCCTGGTGGTAATTGATGGAGCCGACCGCCAGTTTCTTTCCGCTGTAAGGCAACGGCGTCAGCAATTCATACTTGAGCTCGAAGCCTTGCTGGTAGGCGGCTTGCACGGCATAGCTGTCGACGAAGAATGGATCCGTGGCGGTGCTGATTTCATAGGCCAGACCCAGTTCATCCAAGAAGCGGGCCGACAAATCGACCAGCGTTTTGCGGGTGCCCAGCACGTAATCGGGCGGACCGACAAAGATGACCTCCCGCATGCTGAAATCCCAGAGCCGCTCGAGGCCGGTAAGGTTGCTGGATTCATAGCGGAAACATTTACCCAAGGCGGTGATGGCGCGAGGCGCCGGCAAATGCGAATCGCGCAGCCACATGTACCAATGAAAGCAGACCGAAGGAGACAGCAGGCATTCGACGCCGCTCACTCCGGCGGGATCGTGAACCAACTGTTTTCCGTCCCAAGTAACGCGGCGAGCGAACTCTTGCAGAACGCCGTGATCTTCCCGCAGATGGGACACCAGATTCAGCGAGGCTGGGAAGTTTTTCAAGTAGCGGCAGCGATCCAGCACATCCGCGCCAATCAGCGAGGGAAAGGTTCTGGCTTCAGCCCCGAACTCTTGCGCCATTTGACGGGCGCGCAGGTCGAAATACTCGATGAGGGCGACCAGCTTGGGGCCAAACCCATAGCGGCCCCTTCCGAAGGCCACCAGTTCGTTTTCCGCGATCAGTAAAGGATGGGGATCGCCGTCGAACGAGGATGGAAAGACCTCGCGCTTGGCCAGAGTTTTCGATATTCCCGCGCGATGGTTGGAGCATAGCTTCACAGCTACCTCGGAAATCCAGGAAGACAATACTTCGGACTTATCTTCATAGCCGGGCCGCAATTCGATCGCCACCTGCGTGTTCCCCGGCAGAAGGCGCGGGTTGCTGATGCCCTCGGAAACATACGGAAGCCGCTTCAGGAATTCTTCGGCCAACTCGTCCGGGACGGTGGTGCCCAGATCGGTAACGGCGTTCAAAGCGAACCCCCATTGAGCGTCACACCGGAAGCCTCCAAAGTTTCTGCGATGGAGGGAATATCGAGCAGCTCGGGAAGACGATACGGCGGGAATCTGACATTAAACTCTTTTTCAAGTTCCATTACGACCGTCATGTGGCCCATGGAGTCCCAGCCCGGGGTGGAACCCATCCGGAGGGGCAGGGATGGATCATACTTGGAAATTCCAAGCGCCCGAACGATGGTTTGCTGGATGCGCTGTTCGGCAGTTCCTTCTGATTGAGTCATACTATGCACTCCTTTTGGCCTGGCGCTCAGAGCGAGACGGCAGGCAGCTTTTGAATAATTTTCGATGGTAGATACCAACACATACAAACGACTACGTAAGTCAGGACTCGCGCGGCTGCGTTGGAAAATGCAGTGCCACGAAGGGGGATGTGGGGCAGCCGATTGCTGTACTTTCGCCAAATCAAGTAGCCGGAAAACAGCAGCCCGTGCAGGAATCCCCACAGAATCCAATATCCGTTGGCAGCGTGCCACAACCCGACCAAAGTGAAAAGCAGAATTGTGTTGAAATAGACATTGTAATTGCGGAATCCCCACCGGTTGTAAAAAAGATAATCGCGAAAAAGGAAAGTGGCGGTCATGTTCCAGTTCATCCAGAATTTGGAGATATTCTCGCGTCCCAGGGGGTAGTTGAAGCTGGGCGGCAGCCTGAAACCGGCGGGCTGTCCGAACACCTCCATCAATTGCAGATAACCAGCGGCGGTAAGGTAAAAGCCGACCGGTCCGGTTAAGAAAGTACCCACGGCATTGTTCCACAAGCGAGCGGCCGGCCAATGGCCCTGAAGAAAATGCTGCCCGACGCCGAGGGCGATGCCAAGGACGAATTTGGCAGCCGCGGTGAAAGCCTCCATCCACCACTTGCTGGAACCCCACAAACCGCGGTCGATCTGAATCGTCATGGGCATTTGCGAAAAGCGAAGAAGGGGACCGCCGAGCGTGAACGGCAGACACGTCCAAAGAACATATCGGGGGAACGACGGTGCTTCCACAGTTCCTGAGCCTACCTCCCAAAACAACGACACCAGCCGGAGCGCCAGCCACATGTCGAGCGCGTAAAGAACGACCGGCATTGGGCCCAATCCGGTAATAGGGTGGTCCCAGTGCTGCACGCGGCCCCAAGTGAAAACTGTAGCCAGAAGTACGATCCCGAAGCAAGCCCGATGCCAGCGCCGGGCGCCATTCGCTTCTGCTCCGAGCCAGCGAGCCGCCGCGTATCCGATTCCGCATACCACGCAAAAGCCCGTGAAGACTCGCCAATGGTAGACGACCGACCCTAGTAGGCTGACCAGAGTCAACCCCCGACTGGTTTGGAGCGAGGGCAGGAACGATATCAAAAGAGAAAATGCCAC
The DNA here is from genome assembly GCA_003166875.1 of Bryobacterales bacterium. Classification (GTDB taxonomy): domain Bacteria; phylum Acidobacteriota; class Terriglobia; order Bryobacterales; family Bryobacteraceae; genus Palsa-89. The sequence continues at coordinate 3,111 of PMUN01000465.1, forward strand.
AGCTACCGCGAGCCCAACGAGTAGATGAAGATCGACCGCGAACGTCAGCGTGGTGGTGCTTGGGGCGGTAGGGGCCATCAACAGGGAACTCGCATGCTGTTGTCACAAAAACACTTCAAGTCAAAGTCTGGCATAAGAACATGCCTTTCGAACCCAACCTTAAACTCTAGTACGTACAGTACTCATCAACAGCGAGCGCCCCCCTGCAGTGTAAACGAGCCACAGTACCGATAGAACGAGAGGGAGACTAGGAACGGAACGACTGATTTGAGCCACGCATCGTAGGCGCCCTCGGGCAACCGCAGCAGCATACCGTGTTCGAACTGGTGCTGATAGAGGGCCTTCCATAGCGGCTCGATGCGGGGCATATCACCGGCCGTGGCATGCCTGAGAACCAGGCTGGAGTCGCCGGCCATGTTGTCGTCAGCCATGTTAAGACCGCTCACGGCCGCTGGACGTGTAGTTCATTCCTCTTTTCACCGCATCCGGCCAAGTCCGATCGTCCACGCCATGCTGCGCCACAAACGCCAAGGCTAACCGATAAGAACATGCTTTTCCAAACCCAGCCTTAAACTCTAGTTATGCATCCACCAGCTACCTTTCGGTTCTCAAGCGACAATTTCTCGCCCGCGGCGCCCTTGCGCCCCTCCAACGGGATCTTCGGCCTGCCCCAAAACATCGAAACGGGCGCTCGTTTCGATCGTTCCTAGACGCACACCTGCGTCTGCGATTCCCTCTCCGTCGGTTTATCCTTACAAATCCGACCCACCCGCCACCACCTTGTTCCGGTTTGGTTCACCGCGCGGTTTCATCGCAAGACTTGCCAATGCGCCGACAGAACCTAAAGCCGGCAGGGCACGTTATAATTGAAGGTCGATGTCTGTCACTTGCAGCCGACAGCAGGCAAAACGAGGGCGTGTGCCGTGAATCAAGATCGAGTTGGTAATTTGACCCGGCCCCAAGTGGCAGTGCTCGCGGGCGTGGTGGCTGTGGGCTGCTTGCTGCGAATCTCCTACTACGGCCGAGGATTTTCGTTCTTCCACGATGAATGCGCACTAGCCTTGAATATCGGCCGGCGCTCCTACGCTGCTCTGAGCACCACATTGGCCTACGACCAGGCGGCACCTTTGGGGTTTCTCTACCTGATCAAGGTGTTTATGACCGCCTTTGGACGGAGCGAGGGCGTGTTAAGGCTATTGCCGTTGTTATGTGGTATCGGCGCGATCGCGTGCTTCTACCGCCTTAGCAGCCAGTTCTTATCGGGCTGGTTCCTTGTCGGGGCAAATGCACTGCTGTGCGTCAACCAAGTTGCGATATCTTACTCCTCCCAAACCAAACAGTACTCGGGGGAGCTACTAGTCGCGACTCTGATGTTGTTGTTGAGCATTCCGATGCTGCGCTCCCACTGCCGATCTCGGGTCTTCTGGACCAATTCGGTCGTTCTGGCATCGCTGTTGTGGTTTTCGTTTTCGGCGATCTTTGTCCTAGCGGGCATCGGCCTGGCTCTCGCACTTCGGGAGTTCTCTCAGGGAAACATGGCCAGCCGTCGTAGACTCATGGCGGTGCTCTCGCTATGGTCGCTTCTGCTTGTCCCCGTTTACATATGGTCGGTACGGCCCGGCCTGGCGAATCCAGCCCTGCGGGCGATGTGGGTCCAAGAGTACTTTCCCTGGCACACGCTGGCTCAGGCGCCGCGCTGGCTGTTTGACAGATTCATCGAAGTCTCTACAAATAATTTCAACAAGCGGCTGTGGTTTCTGGCTGCAGTGAGTATCCTTTTTGGAGTCGCTAGTATTATTCGGCGTAGGGACATGGTAATGATCGCCGGTTGTGGGGCAGTGCTGGCGTGCCTTGGGGGCGCGGTAGTGCAGAAATATCCCTTCCACGGGCGCCTGCTTCTGTTTCTGGCACCGGTGATCATTCTGCTGACGGTTTTGGGTTACGAGTGGATTCGGTCCCCCTTCCCTCGCTGGGCTCGGGCGGGCTTGGACGGCGTGGCCGGGCTAGCGGTATTGTGGTGCACCGCGTCGGCGGTGAACGCTTACGGCGTCCGGCCTGGGTTTAGCGATGAGCCGCGTGAGGCTCTGCGTTACGTGCGCGCTAACTGGCAGCCGGGTGACCGCGTGTATGCAACGCCATCTTCGACGCCCTGCATGCTCTACTACCAGCGTTTCGCGGATATTCCCAGTTCAGCGATTGTTCTCGACGTGTCCGCGGTGGATGGAGCTGAACATGTACCTACGGCTCTCTCGGCCCCGGTCGCACCCGGCCGTGACTGGCTGCTGGAGATGCGTACACCTTGGGAGAAACGCGGAGAATCCGTTCCGGTGTACGAATACTTCGAATCCAGAGGGAGATTGATCAAGCAGATGGACGTGGAATGGACCTCGGCCCTGCTCTTTGAGGTTCATTGAGTGGCGGGGACGACCGGTTGCCAGACCAGCAGCGGGATGTACCCTGGGGGCTGGAGCAGATGACGTCTGTGGACCGGATGTTTGTTGGGCTGACATCATAGCAAGGATCGGCAATGAAGGCTTTTCTCGATAAAATGTCTGGACCATGCTGTCATATACGGAGAGCCGGGGGTTGACCATATGCGCGAGCTTGGTCGCGAAGGAAAATTGCACTATTACGTACTGTACTCATCAACAGCGAGCGCCTCCCTGCAATGTAAACGAGCCATAGTAGCGATAGAACGAGAAGGAGACTTTACACAGGGAGCTTTATTGTCTACTATGATCGTGATTCGAACAAGAGGGTGAGGTACAGTTTCTCCCGCTCGAAGTTCGCCCGTTGGCGGGCGCTGTGGTTCCTGGAAACCAACTTCGGTACCGGTGGTAGCAAGAACGGCACTCGATTTGTGTTCGATGAGTCTGGTTCTGGCATTTGCGTCGCTGGAAGACGTCACGCGCAATATCGATAGCACTGCCTATCCGACAAAGTTGGTGAGATTTATCCAAGGTCCTGTGGAGCAGACCATCCCAAATACGATGCCAGAGCGAATCGCGCTGCT
>PMUN01000335.1 GCA_003166875.1 Bryobacterales bacterium
TAATTCCTGCGCAGAGCCGGATTTTCTGTGCCACTACTCGCTGTTCCGCTTCTTGCCGTGCCTGTTCTATCGCGGCCCGGTGCTCCGCAGTCTCCTCGGCGCTGGCCAGGCGCGCCCGGCCTTCCACGATCAACTTCGCAGCTATGCCTCTGGGTACCTCGGATTTCTGTCCCGCCCGGCCGCCATCGGGTGTCTCGTTACTGACCACCAACACATGTGGATCGGTAATTTCCTGCTCGATCTTCCGCAGTTTCTGATAGAACAGCCGTAAATCCATGTTTCTCCCTTGGACCGCGAACGGACGCGCCCGCTAGCGTCCATTCGCGTTTTTTCAGACTCGAACGTTAACTGTCCACTTGCACGCCGAAGCCGTTGCGAAGCACTGCACATCCATACAACACGTCCACGGTGAATTGCTGCGCCAACGTGTTCGGCTGATAGCTCATCACCACACGTAGCCCGAAATTTCCCATTTCAGCGTATTCGGCGATGGCTCCAGTTCCGGGCAACGGTTGAGGCAATCTGCGGATTACCAGGCCGATCCCATCCCGCGCGAAGGCAAGGTTGTGAGTAGTTACTGGAGCGCTGCCAGTCTTGGATACTAACTGCGACCGGAAAATGAAGAAGTCCTTCAACTTGCCTACTGCGCCATCTACTAGCGCCCGAAGTCCGGCTTCGCCGGCCGTGTAATATTCGCTGAATCGCGGAATTTGCCTCAACGCCGAGTAAGTCACGGGATCAACAACCAGATACTTCCCAGCGCTCGCTGGCACCATGGCCTGGAACAGCGCGGTCTCAGCCTGGTCGACCACAGCCTCAGTTATTGCCATCCCCGGAAGGCCCACCGCCGCGTTCGCCGTGAATTGCGAATACAGACCTAGTAGGTCGGACTCGATTCGCTCCGCTAAGGCCACTACTGCAGGTTGCATGTATAGCTTTAGAAGATCCGGTACCGCGAGCACCTTCGTCACGTCCGGAATCTGAAAGGTCGCCTCAGCGTGGGTATTCAATACGATCTGTGCGTTTCCTAGGTTCGGGTTCTGAGTCTGAACCGTGCCCCCCTCCGCGATGTTGTTAGCCACCAGAACCGCGGGAATCGGAACGTTTACCGTGTCCCCGGAATGCGCCAACGTCGGTTCGTAATCCCGGTTGACTAAATTACCCATCACCAGATTGGTGACAAGCGCTGGTAACGCGTCCACTGCAACCAATTTGACAATCGCACTCGAGACATTTGCTGATGTAATTGTTGGCATCTTTTCTTCCTTTTCTTGTTGCTTTCATTCAATTGCCCGGAGTTGCTCGTCTTTCGGACTGCTCCCCCAGCGCCTATCAAAAACCTCGCATCGCCTGACTTGCCACCCGCGCGATCTCCTGGCGGGCCTTCTCCAAATCTTCCTGGCTCATCCCCGGTCGAATCTTGTCCAGATCAATCCCGCCCCCACTCGCCGCTATCTTCGGCGCCGATCCCATTCCCGAGCCGCCTGTGATACGCGCCGGCAGCAACTCCGGATTCTCTTGTACGAACTGCGCCAGATATTCCCGCACTGGAACTTCCCCCTGTCCCCCTCTGGCTGTAAGCCGCCCGTCGTCCCCCCGTTGAATATCGTCTTTCACGGCACGATAGGCTAAGTCGACTTTGGCCACGCCAAGCCGCTGCAACTCTGCGCGAATCGACGCGCTTCGGTCGGCCTCTTCCGCCATCTGGCGGCTCCGCTGATTCTCCTGAACTAAGTCGTTCATTCGCCGCTCTAAGTCCTCGCGCCTTTTGCGCTCATCCAGCAATTCCGCCTTGTATGCGGGCTCTGCCTTAATTTGTTGAGCGCGTACAAACTCCTCGATCACTCCTTGAATAATCGGGCGTAAGTCGCCGCTATCTTTCTTCGGCTCTTCCATAAACCTCCCTACCTTCCGGCTTCTAAGTCTGTTGATCGATTTCCCGTCCGATCCTGTCTTTCACTTCCTGCCTCACATCACTTAGGAATTGGAAAGCCAGCTTCTTGAACACCTGCTTCTGCAATGTCGGCGACTTGATTCCTAAATTCAGAAGCCTCTCCGCATCCTCCAGTTCCGTCCCAAAGTCGCCGATATCGAATTCGTCCATGCCAGAGACATCCACGCTCAGTCCGTCTTCGCGCGCCGCCTCGATCGCTCGTAGCACCCGCTTCATGCCTTCCTTCACGGCGTCGCCATAGGCACGCAGTACCTCTTGGGTAATCGCGAAGTCTCTTTGCTTACTGAGGCCCGATTGCGCCGTACTTCCCGACACAGCCCCGCCCGCGTGCGTAACATGACAAACGCGGTAAATCTCTTCCTGCAGGCGCGCTAGGTTGTCGGCCGCAATCTGGTAAACGTGGCCTTCCGGCTCCGTCCATCCAAACCGGTCCTGTGGACCCAGTTGGATGTAGTAAGACTCACCCATCACCTGGTTCCAGTCACGTTCGGAATACACCACCGGCATCGCAAACAATCCCATCGTCAGCGCCCATCCCAGAGCGTTCGACTTATTGAAGTGCTCCAGCTGTAGCGATCCCGCTTTGTTCAGCAGCCAAAGACCTTCCGAAACCCGAAGTTCCACTATGGGGACACGTGCCTGCCGCGCCACCCCGTGCCGGCCCTCCGATACAACCTCAACTGGATTTCGCGCCGTACCCTGCTCCGACTGCTCGTAAATGCGGTAGTTCTCTTTGTCGTAATACACCCAGCGTGTTAGTTTTACCCACGCCGGATCTTCAATCTTTGCCTTCTTAAGGCTTTGCGTCCGCAGCACCACCCACTCGTAATGACCATGGTCGTCGTAACTCCAGTTGATTAATTCATCCGCGGCGTAACTTACTAAGTACGCTCGTGACGCGCCTCGCTCATCTTCCTCGGCGCGTGTCCATGCCGGGTGGCCGAGCCGGGGAAAATCGATCAGTACAAAGCTCTTCCCACTAATCAGTGCATCAATGAACTGCCTCCGGAAGAAATCCGTAAGCGTGGTCCCTTTCAGGTCACAATCCTCAGTGAATTCTGAAAAGAACTTCTTCGCGCGCTCGCTCTTTCCCTCAAACGTCAACACCGGCTCGCGGCGAAACAGTGTGGCCGTGTACCAGTCGACTATCGAGCCGATGTAGTTCTCATAGAAACACCGGCTCAATCTCTCCGCGTACACGTCACCTGGTTCCTTCTGACGCCGGACCAGGTACCGGTCGGCATTTATCTGAAATTGCTCTCCGCCCGCATACAGGTCCCGGTACATCCGCCACATCGCGCGCTTGCTCGCGTAATCCGGATGTTCGTGATTGATGTCGAAACTAGCGCTACCCTTATTCATCTCGTCCTGTCTGCTAAATTAGGCGGTTGCCTTGCTCGCCAAAAGCTACCGTCGGCCGGCATTCCTGCCAAACCAGATAACCCAACGCATCCGATAAGTGTGTTCGCTTAGGATCCTTGTCTTTATCGATAACTCCGCTGTCAGGCTTGAACGTGACCTCTTCAAAATCCATAATCAGAGCCTTACAACGCGGGTCCGTGAATAAAGTAACTTCCTCGCTCGCCGAAAGGAGCTTGCCGTTGACCAGCGCCACCCGCTCCCGCACGCTTGGGTTACTCGGCGGGACCCTGAACTTCAAGCCCCGATACGCCGTTTGCCGGAAATATTCCTTAATGATCTGATAGTCCGTGGTTCCCGCTGTCTGTAACCGCTGTCCCGAAGCGTCGCCATAAATCACGATTCCGGACTGATGATTCGGGTACCTGTCATGGAACTCCTGGCATGCTTCGGTAGTGCTCGCCCTGCTCAATACAATCTCGTCCAGAACTCGCACCTCGTCTCTGTTCTTTTGCGCCACTATCGAGCTCATTGGATCTACGTTGAAATCGAGTGCCCAGTACAAAGGCAACCGTGTATCAACTTCCATCGCCTTCACGTTGCGCGTCCGGTTGAATCCGCTGTAAACCACGCCGGCCTGAACGTTCAAATACGCGCCCAGCACCTCTTGTTCGAAGAACTTCGGATCGTAGCTGCTTTTCAGCCGCTCATAAAAGTCCGGAATCTTGTCCAGGACGAACCTGTTCTCGAAAGCTTGCGCGAGAACCACTTCGTAGCCATCCACCCTATGCCGAATAAAACGCCGGTGCACCCAATCGAAACCCTTCGGAGTCCAAACCGCGAAGCCGCATAATCGAGACGCCTTGGGGTCCCGCAAACGTCCCTCTAACCGCAGCCAAGCTTCCTCGGCCGTATACGTTAACTCATCCAATCCGAACCACGCCAGATTAGTGCCCCGCAGCCTCTCAAAGTCATCCACCGACCGGAAATAAATGCGCGAACCGGTGTCCTTCATCACCAACACCGATTCCGACTTGTTGTATTCGTGCGGCAAACCGTTTTCACCAATAACTTCCAAGAAACTGGTCAACGTGGCATCCCGCAACATCGGATAAGTCGGCGCTCCAATTAGCCCTTGCCTACCCGGATTCAAGTAACTCAGCCGGATCGCTTCCTGGCACAGGGCTTGGCTCTTCCCCGATCCGATCGGTCCCGAAAAACCCTTGAATCTGGCGTTCGAACTGTGAAACTTACGCTGCGACGGGAGCGGGCTATATCCTATTTCTCGGTACTTGGTCTCTCCGACAGGTCTTTCCACGTAACAATGACCTCCGCCGGTTGCTCCTCCTGCTCTAACTCACGCTGCAATTGGATCAGCCGGATGAAGTCCGCTAGCGTCACCTTCGTCTTCTCTGAGTCGAGTTGTCCTTCAATCCTGGAAAGTAGCGACGTGATCAGTTCCTTGCGGCTCTTGGTTTCGCCCGGCTGCTTTTGCTTTTGCGGAATTTCGCGGGTCTTCAACCGGGCCGCCTTTGTCGATGCTGGCATCGCAACTCCCAAAAAACACGGGCGCCCCTTTCGGAAGCGCCCAAAACAACTCTCTCCTGCACCAAACTTATCAGCCCGATTCTTAAGTCCAACCGCGACCGTTTCTCAAATAACTGAAAACGCTATGTAGATTTCGCCGAATCTGCCGTCATCGCCTTTTTCGAGCTATCACTGCCCGGTTGTTGTTCCTTCTTTTGCTCCGCTTGTAGCGTGTTTCTTATCGATCCACACCGCCAACTCCCGCAAGACAACATTCGCTACCACCACCGTAACCGCCGCCAGTGCTGGCATAGCTCGTTCCCCGGCTCCCACCAGCGTCCCGATCGCCGCCGCGCACCACAATGTCGCCGCCGTATTCAGCCCTCGCACGTGCATTCCATCCCGCATGATCATCCCTGCCCCCAGAAAACCAATACCCGGAAGTATCTGCCCCACAATTCGGTCCGGCGTGCCAAATGTCCCCGCCATCATTACGAACATCGCTGACCCCATCGCCACCAGCGCGTTCGTCTTCAGGCCGCCCTCGTGATTGCGGACCTGCCGCTCCAACCCAATCAGCGCTCCCAACCCGAGCGCCAAGAACAGTCGCGTGACAAACTCAATTGGCGCCAACGATACATGTTGCATGTCAGTATCCGTTTCCCTAATCGCTCGCCAGCCCCCTCAAGTTCCACCCGCAAATCTTACTGGCCTGCAGTTTGTCGCCCCCCGGCCCCGCCCAATGAGTCTCCAAACTCAAGTAGCCCTTGTATNNTCCATATGGCAATCCTTCGCATGCACATGTACAATCCGATCCGGCGGCAGCGCTGCATAGCCTGCGGGAAATGGACTCTCTCCGGATACGTAGGCATTCGCTGGGTCCCAAACCACGCCTAAGTTGGAATGTTTCAAACAATCCAGCACCTGCCGCGTCTCTGCGCCGGTAGCAATATTGCAGGCGTGCTCGTTCTCCAGGCCAATCGTCAAACCGTGACGCGCGGCCTTCTCCGCAAGCTCCCCGAGCTCCCGCACCACGCTCTCAAAACACGTTTCTGGCTGGATTACTCGCCAGAAAGAAAACACCCGGATTATCTTCGCTCCCAATCTCTTGGCGATGAAGAACGCACGCTCTGCCAACCGTGGTTGATCTTCAAACGTGTGCTTCGACGCGAAAACATCGTGCTGAAACCGGCTGTCCACTGGCGGTGAATCCGGCAGCAAACACTTGAACAGTGGCGATGCAATCGAGATTACTTTCAATCCGCTCGCAGCCACACGCTCAGCCACCAGATCCAACTCCGCATCGGAAAGATCTATGATGTTCCTTCCGGATATCACGCGCAGCTCTACCCCGCTCATGCCGATCTCTTGCATTGCCTGCAGTGCAATATCGAGATCCGGNNCCGGATCAGACGCAAAGCGGACCGCGTGTTGTATTCCCTCCGATACCGCTCGTGCATCGCATCACTCGGAAAATGTTCGTCGCGACGATATGGATACGCGCTCATCGCATGGAATGGCAGCGGCTCCACTGTCTGTGAGTAGGCCGTGTTGGCATCGCGATCCTTCGCCCAACCGTCCACCTTCAAGATGAATTCTCTTTTCCATCCCGGCTTCAAGCCTGGCAACGCATCGGCGCGAAACTGCAGCCGCACTTCATCCCCAGAACCCAAAATCGCGAATCGATCGTCCACGTCATCCAACAGCTCCTTCACGTCGCCATAGCGTGTATACAGCCCTGGCGTGGGATTCCATGTCGAAGCTCCTCCCACGTTTGCATAAATAAACTCCTCGGGCTGTTTCCGGTCAGGATCGATTCTGATCGCCGAGAATCCGCGGAATCGCAGTTCGCCAGACGACGCGGGTACCCTTGTCATCACCGACTGCGGCTCCCCAACATCATTGCCAAGAAATATTTCGTCCCAATACACGCATAGATTCGTCACGATTCGAATCTTCCGCGATTCCGACAGGAACTTACCCGAGAGATCCACGGCAATGGTCTTCGGCTTGCCGTCCGGCATCCCCATGTCTTCGATTACAGTCTTCCAATTACCGGCCGCATCCTTAACCTGAAGGTACGGGGGAATCAATCCTTCCTTGCTCTCCTGCGCGGCAGCGAGAAAAGTGCTTCCATCCGCCCAATCCACCCAGCCATTCAATACCAGCACGCCTCGATTATGCGGCGCTGCCTGATTCCCGAAGTCAAGCGTCAGCGCATGCAACTCCGCCTTGCCGTTTCGCTCGCGCCGGAACGTATCCACATACTTCCGATCGCGCGCCACCAGCGCCTGCAACACATCCCTGCCCTCGCCGTCCGACGCTCGCTTTGGGTAGGTCCGTTGACTTACACCGAATAAACGAAACTCCGGATAAGGCGGTCCTTTCCACTTTTCATTCGTGAAAATATCCGTCCCCCCCGGATGATCTACCGCCAGTAACTCGATCTGATCGAGATACGACACCTCGCTCAATTCCTCGGTAACTCGAACCTCGTACTTGCCGTCAACAGCCCTCAAAGCGTCGCCCGGAATCTGTACGTACTCGTCATGATCAACCGGGAAGTACTGGCCATCGCCTGACATGGCGCCCAACGGTGCAACACCCAGCACGTCGCTGATAAATCGGAATTGCTTGCCATCGAAAGTCCAGATCATGGGACAAGACCCGGAAAGTCTTTGTTCTTCCTTGTAGCTGTAAGAACGATTGGCCAATTGCTTCGTATCGTTCTGGATCAGTCCATTCGGCCATGTGATCCGCACCGTATCCACCGCCAGCCGCCCGCCCAGATCAAAGAGCGCAGGCACACCGCGATAAATCTTCTTCTGGTACGACGCCCCCGCTTTTATTTCAACCTCCGCATCGTAACCTAACTTCAAATTCTTAACGCCATTTAGAGTAACTCGAATCCACTTACTGGCTCGCGCCGGAACGTCGCCCTCGACACCTCCATCCCCGATTGGCGTCGCCACATGCTCGAACTTACCCTGCCGATTCAACAACGTCCCGTCCGAACTTACAATGTCCAACCAGCTATCGTCATTCACGTCCGCGGCGTCCAGCCACTTCGCTCCCGCCGGCAGCTCAGGCAGCGGAATCGCTTCGTATTTTCCGGACAGTTTGTCCGAATACAAAACTCCCGCATGATCAGCGTAACTCACCACTAGATCGAAAGCCTTGCTGTCCGCCATCCAACGGTACGACACCGCGTCTATCGCATGCCGCGCTACGAAAGGAAAATCACCCGTGTGATCCACGAAACCCGCCGCACCCTGGTTCCGAAGCAACACTGATTTCTCACCCAGTAACAGCAAGTCCAGATCGTAATCGTGATCGTAATCCAGCCACACCGCCTTCTCGAAACGCCCGGACGGGAGATTCGCGTCCACCTTCTCGAATTTTCCTTTCGCATTCCGATATAACAGTGGCCCGCTCTCTGTAAGAATGCAGAGGTCCGCCAGACCATCGTTGTCGAAATCCCCGGCCGCCGCCGAAACTACGCCTCGCACGTCGTCCAACCCCGTGTTCTTCATTGATTCCCGGCCGCGCAGCAGTGTCAACCCATCCTTATTCCACACCAGCAACTCAGCCTTGCCATCCCCGTCGACATCAATCAGCAATTGCCCCTCGCTCGTCGCCGGCAACAAAAGACGGGCAGCTTCCGCCGGCCGGCGCGCATCCTTTATGTCAATGGGATCGTAGATCTCCGCATACGCGCACCACTCCGGATTTTGAGGAATCGCCGCACCCTCGTGCTCTTTCTTGAGCCTCTGAAATATCGCCAGCTCCTTCGCCGCATCCTCGCGCCGTCCACCCTGCCGGTAGATGTTGTATAGCTGAAAGTGCGGCGCTTCCATCTCGGGATCCAGCTTTTCCGCGGTTTCCAGTTGCTTGGCAGCGTCATCCAGCTTGCCCACTTGCTTGTAGAGCACGCCCAGGTTGTAATGCGAAACCGGCTCGCTCGGCACTAGAGCCACCATCTTCTCGAACTGCGTAATCGCGCGCTCGAAGTCTCCATCCTTCCGGAAAACGATTCCAAGATTAAACCACGTGTGCGGCAACGAAGCGTCCTGCTTTTGGACCTTTTCCAGTTCCGCCACGCCCTCCTTGGTCCGCCCAGCCCGAAGCAGCGCCAATCCGTAATTCAGCCGCTCCCGCACCGAGTTCGGAGCCAGCAAGAGCGCCTTCTGAAATTCCCCCACAGCTTGCACCAGCGTAATGTCGTTTTCATAGTAAGCCTTCCCCAAGTTGCGATGCTGCCACAACCGCTCTTCAACCGAAACGCGCGTCTGCGCCGCAACCAGGCACAGACAAAACAAAATGGAGAATCGCCTCATACCCGCTTCCCTACCATCTGCTTCTCTGGCGCCTGCCTCCTGCCGCCTGCCTCCTGCCGCCTGCCTTCTGCTTCAGCCTCACGCCGTCTGTATCTGCGACGCAGCCTCCAGACCCCGTTCCCGGATCTCAACCTCGCGCATCTTGAACTTCTGAATCTTCCCAGTCACCGTCATCGGAAACACATCCACAAACCGAATAAACTGGGGCATCTTGAAATGCGCAATCTTCCCTTTGCAATATTCTCGAATTTCATCCTCCGTGCACGGCTCCTTCACCCGGATCCACGCCGCTACCGTCTCACCCAGCTTCGCATCCGGAAGGCCAATCACCTGCACGTCGGCCACTTTAGGATGCGTATACAAAAACTCCTCTACCTCGCGCGGATAAATGTTCTCGCCACCCCGAATAATCAAGTCCTTCGCACGCCCGGTTACGCGAAAATATCCATCCGGACGCATTGTCGCCAAATCACCGGTGTGCAGCCATCCGTCGTCGTCAACCGCGCGCTTGGTAGCCTCCTTCTCCTGATCGTAGCCTTTCATCACCAGATAACCTCGCGTGCACAGTTCGCCCTGCTCCCCAACTGGAGCCGTCTCTCCCGCAGGTGTTACAACCTTCACCTCAGTGTTCGGACACGCACCGCCGACAGTAGAAACGCGGCGCTCCAGGCTATCTTCCACCGAAGACATTGTGATCACCGGCGAGCTTTCTGTCTGCCCGTACATTATGGTCATCTCCGGACAATGCATTTCGCTCACCACCCGCTTCATTACCTCAATTGGACATGGCGCGCCCGCCATCACGCCCGTCCGAAGAAAGCTGAAATCGAGTCGGCCGAACTCCGGATGATCCAACTCCGCGATGAACATCGTCGGTACTCCGTAGATCGTGGTCGCCCGTTCATCGTGAATTGCCTGCATCGTAGCCAATGGATCGAACGTCGCTGCCGGAAGAATCATCGTCGCGCCACTCACCACCATCACCAACGTCCCCGCAACACTCCCAAAACAATGGTAGAGAGGCACCGGCACGGTAACCCGATCCCGCTCGGTGATCTTCATCCCGCCCGCAATCACGGCAGCATTATTTAGCAGATTCGAATGCGTCAGCAACACACCCTTTGGCGATCCCGTCGTTCCCGATGTGTATTGGATATTTGTGACGTCGTCCACCGCGATATCCACCCTCGCGATCTCCGCGCCATTCGCCCGCATTCGATCCCACGATTCTGTCCCAAAATAAACCACGTGCTCGACCGCGTGATTCCCTTCAGCCACAGCTTCTTGAAGAATCGCCTTGTAATCCGACCGGCCATCTAGCTCCCAAAGGAACAGCGCCTTCATCCCCGACTTCCGCAAAACAAATGCCAGTTCATAAGCGCGATACGCCGGGTTGACATTCACCAGCACCCCGCCAATCCTCGCGCACGCCAAATTCAACACCACCCATTCGACGCAGTTCGTGGACCACACGCCGATGCGGTCCCGTGCGCCGAGTCCCAGCCCAGCCAATCCTCGCGCCGTCCGTTCCACCTCCGCACTCAGTTCGGCAAAAGTAAGGCGCACATTCTGGTGCCGCGAGATCAGCGCGAGATGATTCGGCAACCGTTCCAGAGTCTCCCGAAAAGCCTCCGAGATGGTGCTCTCTAATAACGGGCCGTCCGGACCCTTCGAGTAACTCAGCATAAGTAGGACAAGTCTCTGACTTGTCCAGCCGTTTCAGTGTATAACATACCCTATGACCCTCCGTATTCCGCTGGCCCTCGTGCTCGCGTACTCCACCGTAATCGCGGCTCCCGCCAAACGCTTCACCCTGGAACAAATCATGAGCGCCCCGTTCCCCGCCGATCTAACCGCAGCCCCGAAAAGTGGCGCCGTGGCCTGGGTGCTCGACCAAAACGGAGCACGCAACATTTGGGTAGCCGAGGCGCCGGATTACAAGGGCCGCCGCCTCACCGATTACCACGATGACGACGGCCAGGAGATCGCCCAAATCGCCTGGACACCCGACGGCCGTTCCATCATCTATGTCCGCGGCGGCGATTTCGAAACATTTCGCGACAACCCGAATCCTGCCAGCCTCCCGCAAGGCGTCGAGCAGGACATCTGGATCATTCCAATCACGGGCGGCGCGCCGCGTAAAATCGCGGAAGGCAGCCAGCCTGCCGTATCGCCGAAAGGCGACCTCATTGCGTTTCTGAAGAAAGATGAAATCTGGTCTGTGGGTCCCGAAGAAAACGCCAAGCCCACGCAGCTCATCCACACCAAGGGCCAAGCCGGCGAACTACGTTGGTCTCCGGACGGCGCCCGCCTCGCTTTCGTCACCACGCGCACCGATCACTCTTTCATCGGCGTTTATAACGTAGCCTCGAAATCTCTCCTCTACCTCGACCCTAGCGTCGACCGTGATTCGAACCCCGCGTGGTCCTCGGATGGAAAGCAGATAACGTTCATTCGCCTGACACCCAATTCCAGCCGTATCTTCTTCGGCCCGCAACGCACCTCAGCGCAACCCTGGTCCATTCGTCTCGCCGACGTCGATTCCGGAAACGGCCGCGAGCTTTGGCACGCCGCCGAAGGACCCGGCAGCGCCTTCCACGCCATGGTCGCTGACAATCAGTTGTTCTGGGGCGCGGGCGACCGCATCGTTTTCCCCTGGGAACGCACCGGATGGCTACACCTCTACTCCATCTCCACTCACGGCGACGCGCCCACGCCATTAAACGTCCCTGGCGATTTCGAGATCGAGCACGTCTCGCTGTCTGTCGACGCCAAGACCGTCCTGTTCTCCTCCAACCAGGACGACATCGACCATCGTCATCTGTGGCGCGTCACGGTTCTCGGCGAGAACTTGACGCCCATCACTCGCGGCGACAGCCTGGAATGGTCGCCCACCGAAACCAGCGATGGCAAGGCCGTCGTGATGCTCCATTCTGACGCTAGAAACCCCGCGCGCGCAGCCATCAAGAGCGCCAATAGCGCGGTCCGCGACCTTGCTCCGGATTCCATTCCCGCCGAATTTCCAGCCGCCTCTCTCGTGGTTCCGCAGCAAGTCATCCTGTCCGCCGCCGACGGCCTGCGCATCCACGGGCAGCTCTTTCTACCCCCCGACAGCACGCCTGGCGAAAAGCATCCAGCCATGATCTTCTTCCACGGAGGCTCCCGCCGGCAGATGCTGCTCGGTTGGCATTACATGGATTACTATCACAACGCCTACGGCATGAATCAATATCTCGCCAGCCTAGGCTACGTCGTGCTATCCGTGAACTATCGCAGCGGCATCGGCTACGGCCTGAATTTCCGCGAAGCCATCAACTACGGCGCATCCGGCGCCAGCGAATTCAACGATGTCCTCGGTGCGGGCCTGTATCTTCGCACTCGCTCGGATGTCGATCCCAAACGCATCGGGCTCTGGGGAGGCTCCTACGGCGGCTATCTAACAGCTCTCGGCCTAGCGCGCGCTTCCGACCTTTTCGCAGCAGGCGTCGACTTCCATGGCGTCCACGACTGGAGCGCTTTCCGAGGTCCCGATCGCACCGCCGACGAAAAAGCTGTTCGCACCGCTTTCGAATCCTCGCCCATGGCGTCAGTCAGCACCTGGCGCTCCCCGGTCCTGCTGATCCACGGCGATGACGACCGCAACGTCCCGTTTTCCCAAACCGTAATGCTGGTGGAAGCCTTGCGCAAGCAAAATGTCCAATTCGACGAACTAATCTTCCCCGACGAAATCCACGGCTTCCTAACCGAAAAGCGTTGGCTCCAAGCCTACCAAGCCGCCGCCGACTTCCTATCCAAACACCTCTAATGTCTTATCCGTGTTTATCCGTGTCCATCCGTGGCAAATTTCTTTACGCCTGAAAACGGCACCGCGCCACAGCCTTCTTCCACCCCTCAAACAACTCCTCCCTCCGCCCCGCCGGCATCACCGGCTCATAAATCCTCTCCGCTCTCCAGAACTGCTCTAATTCCCCCAGCCCCTTAAAAAACCCGACCGCCAATCCAGCCAGATAAGCCGCTCCCAGCGCCGTCGTCTCGCTATCCGCCGGCCTTACAATCCTCTTCCCCAAAATGTCCGCCTGAAACTGCATCAGAAAATCGCTGGCCGCCGCTCCGCCATCCACTCGAAGCTCCTTCAATGTCTCACCACTGTCCGCTTCCATCGCTTCCACCAGTTCCCGAGTCTGATACGCGATCCCTTCCAGAGCCGCGCGCGCAATCTCCGCCCGTCCGGTCGCAGCCGTCAACCCCGTCAACATCCCCCGCGCATTGGAATCCCAATGCGGCGCACCCAGCCCAACGAATGCGGGCACAAAATAAACACCGCCCGTCTCTTCCACCGACGCAGCCAATTCCCCGCTCTCAGCCGCACTCGCGATTATCCCCAGCTTGTCGCGCAGCCATTGGATCGCAGCCCCCGCAATAAAAATGCTCCCTTCCACCGCGAATTCCGCCCCACCACCAGTCGACGCCGCGCGCGTCGCGAGCAATTTGTTCTTCGATACCGGCCGTCGCCCTCCGGTGTGCATCAACGCGAAACATCCCGTCCCGTATGTGTTTTTCGAAAGCCCTGGCCGGAAACACGCCTGCCCGAACAATGCCGCCTGCTGATCGCCCGCAATTCCCGCGATCGGAATCTCCACGCCCAAGTGTTCAGCCGCCGTAACGCCCACCACAAAACTGGACGGAACAATTTTCGGCAGCATCGCCCGTGGCACTCCAAACGTGTCCAGCAGCCCCTGCTCCCATTCGCCAGCCGCCAGATCCATCAACATCGTCCGCGATGCGTTGGAGTAATCAGTTACATGCACGGCCCCATTGGTCAATCTCCAGATCAGCCACGTGTCGACGTTTCCGAACAGCAGCTCGCCGTCCCGCGCACGAGCCCGCGCATCGGGAACGTTCTCGAGAATCCACCGGATCTTGCTCGCGGAAAAATACGCGTCAATCACCAACCCGGTTTTCTCAGTGATCATCCGCGCCGCAGGCCCAGCAGCCAGCTCGTTGCAATATCCAGCAGTCCGCCGGCACTGCCAAACAATCGCCGGCGCCACCGCCTTACCCGTCTTGCGATCCCACACAATCGTGGTTTCGCGCTGGTTCGTCACTCCAATGGCCGCAATCGAACGAGCGCCCCCGCTCTCCCGCGCCACCACCCGCAGCACCGCCTCAAGCTGCGATCGCCAGATCTCCTCGGCATCCTGCTCCACCCACCCGGGCTGCGGATAGCGGCACTCTATCGGAACCGATTCCATGAGCGTCCGCCGCCCCTGTTCGTCGTAAAGCGCCGCCCGCGCGCTCGTGGTTCCTTCATCTAGCGACAAGAGAAATGGCACTCTGGCATTATAGTAAGTGACATGTTCTTTCGCAGAGAAACCCCGCGCGAGCCGTCTTTCGCCGAACGCATCGAGAGCCTCAAGAAATTGGGATTCGCCATCAACTTGATCAGCTCTGGCCGTGCGCAAGTCAGCCGCGACGGAATCGGCGCCGTCATAGAGGAGCGCCCCGGCCAGCGCCCCCACGTCAACAAAGCCGGCCTGATCATCGGCGACGAAATTGGAGCCCTAGTGAACCACGGCTACCAGATGTTTTGGCAAACACCGGAAGGGAGGCGCGTGCCCGCCCTAGCCCCGCAGCTCAAATCGCTGCACAACTTTGAGGAAGATTTGAAAGAAGCCCTCGGTCTACCCAGCCTCTACAACCAAAGCCTGGGAACCACCTCCGACTTGCATCTCTACGACCGCGTAGAACACCGCGACGAAGCCCCATCCCCAAAACCCTGGGACCACAAACCAGCCAGCGCGTAGCGCAGCCCCTAGCCCCCAGTCCCTAGCCCCCGCCGCGCCTTCGCCTCTTCCCCAAACACATCCGGCACATCCCCGGCATACTTCAGATAAAGCTCATAGCTCTGCTTCGCCTTCGACCTCTTCCCCTCATTCTCCAAAACCACTCCCCGCAGATAAAGAAACCGGGGAAATATTAGCGACGCGAAAATAGGATCACCCGAAGACAGCGGAAGAGGATAAAGCTGCACCAGCTTGCGCGCCTCCGCGATCCGGCCAGCTCCCACATCGGCCCATGCCGCCAGCGTACGGATCTGCCCGTCCGCCGCCGGATTAGTCTCGCGATACATCGCCTCGAGCGGCCCCACCGCCTCCGCATACTTCCGCGCGAACAGCAGCGCATAAGCATTCGCAATCCCAGAGCCAGCCGCGACCCCGGGCGCTCCAGCGATAGCCTTGCACACCGCGCTCAGATTGCGCGTCCGTGGACTCCTCGCCGTTCCCTCCGCCTTTCGAGCCAGCTCCGCACCCTCTGCAGCCGCTCCGGTCTCTAGTTTCCAAATCGAAAGCTGGCAATATGCGAGTGCCTGTTGATCAGCCTCGAGCGATGGAATAAGTTGTTCCAGCCTCGCTATCCCCGCTTTACGCCTCCCCGTCAGAAACTCCCATTGCGCCTGTTCCAACCCAGCCGCCTGACGCTGCCCACGCTGGGCCAACGCGAGATACTTCTGGAACAGTGCATCGGCGCCCCCCAAATCTCCCGCCATCAACCGCGACTCGGCAGCCTTCATCAATTCCTCGCCACGCCGGACGCCATTTTTCTCCTCCGCCTCCAGAAAATACTTCCCCGCCTCGGAAAAATCGCCCAGAAAGAAGTTCACTTCGCCTAATGAATCCAGCGCGTTCGAATTCGCCGGCCCGAGCATCTGTTCATAGTGCTCCAACGCACGATTCGCGCTCGCCAGATCCTGTTCGAATGCGTACGCGTAGCCCAACTGGTTCCAAAGTTCCGCGTCCTCAGGCGCCAGCCGCGCCGCAGCCTCATAGTTTTGCGCTGCTTCTTGAAATCGCCGCTGAGTAAGCTTCAACCCGGACAGCTCCCTGAACCAGTTCGCATTGGCGGGACTCCAACGCGTCAAAGCCTCCAGCGCTTTCGCTCTCCCCTCCACATCGCCGCTAACCGATGCCGCAACATAATCGATCTCCGCCGCATCAATGGCGTCCGGATTCGCGGCCCGCGCTACCTGCAATATCTTCGCGCTCTGTTCACGTTGACCTTCGGCCCCGAGCAACCGCGCCCAAACCAGGTACGCCATCGCAAAATGCGGATCCGCGGCCGTAGCAGCTTCCAAACCATGCACCATCGCCTCAGAATCCGCTCCAGCCAGGACGCTTCCGTAACCGCGAAAAGCCCCCAGGCGCCTGGTCCCGAATGGACGCGCCGCTGGACTGAGCCGCTTGGCAAGTTGGTTCAGCAACGGCAACGCGCCCTCCGCTGCCGGCCCGCTCAGCTCGTAGCTAGCGATTGTCTTTGTCTTCCCCAGGCTCTCCAGCGTAGCCACCATCACCAACTGGCCGCTTTGCTCGGAAAAATATCCCTCCAGCATTTCCGATGCCCGAAGCGTGTAAGCTCCCGAACTGGAATCCACCAACTGAGCATACAGATCAGGCGATGCCGCAAGATCATATACCAGCGCGGATGCTACCGCGCGGCCAGCCCACTTCAGATTGGAATCGGAACTCAGGTTCTCAAACGGCACGATCGCCAGCCGCTCCACGGCACGCTTCCGCCCGCGGCTGCAATCGAGCGAGCCCAAAACCAGAAGAATCGTGATGGTGCTAAGTGAGAGCTCTCGCCTACAGAACACGCGGTTCCATGGCCAGAAGCTGCTTGAACTCGGGGAGTTCCTTCAACTGCGCGAACGCCGGATCGTCGGGCAGCTTCTTCCTATCTTTGAAGCCTTCCTCCAGCGCTTTGCGAATGTAAGTCAGGGCCTGCTCGTTCATGCCGGCATTGGCGTAAGTCCGCGCCAGAAATATGTGATATTTGGCGCGCTCCTCCGTCGTCTGTTGCTGGATCAGCACACCCTGCGTGCTGCGATTCTCGAAAACCTCCGGATCCAGCGCTAGCGCTTTCTGCCAGGACTCGGTTGCGTGCGCGTAATCCTTGCGCTCAAAGTAGCCTGAGCCCAGATTGCTCCAAATGGAAGCCGACTGGGGATTAATCCGCAGCGCTTTCTTGTATTCGTTCACCGCCCGGCGATAGCTCTTGTGCGAGAAATAGATGGTGCCCAAATTGTTGATCGCCTCGGCATAGTGCGGATTCGCTCTGACAGAAAGCCGGTAATACTTCTCCGCGACATCCAGCTGAAGCATTTGGTGATAGGCGATGCCCGTCTTGTTCAGCACGATCGCCGAATCGTGCGCCCCTTCCTTGTACGCTTCCACAGCCTCCCGGTACATCTTCTTGGCCATGAAAATATCGCCCCGCAACTCCGGCGTCACCAGATTCGCTGGCTTGGGCTGCACCGCGGATGGCTGGCCAGTCCGCGACTCGGCCACTAGTCCGTCCTGCTGAGGCGCCGCCTGCTGAGGTGTGGATTGTTGAGGTGTTGATTGTCCGAAAGCGGTGGGAAGCACCCACGCCATCGTAAAACTCACTGTGAGAAAACTAAACCTGGAAACCATAACCGGCCTCCCCGTTATCATCGGCTGCTTTGCGCCAAGCATTAGACCTCAACGCCACCAACCAGTGCCGCTCTAGGCTAACCCTCCACGCATCTATTTAAATATACTCCTAAGTCTGTCAAGTAGGCTCTTCTTTTTGGGCTTGGGAGGATTCGCGGGCGCCTGCTCCTGACCCTGCGCTGGAGCGTCTTGCGCAGCCCGATCCCGCGGCTGATTCCCCGCCCCGGCCGAACGATCCCGCGCCGCTTGCCCGCTCGGTGCAGTCTCCCAACTGGCCACCTGAGTCCCGCCTCCACCGTGCAGTTGACACATCTCAACCGGCTGCGTGCCTTCGATAAAATATTCCGTCCGCACCTTGGGACACGCGGCTGTTGCAAGCTGCCCCGACGCCGGATCTATCTGCGCGCTCACCACTCCTGCCGGTGCTTCAAATTCGCTCACATTTCGATATTCCCGGTGTTCATGCGCCCGTTTCATGAACTCCGCCCACACCGGCAACGCCGAATGTGCGCCCTCCAGATTCAGCGGCCGATTATCGTCGAACCCCACCCACACCACGCAAATCAGCCTGGATGTGAAGCCCGCGAACCAGCCATCGTGATCCGACGTGCCCGTCTTGCCCGCCACCGGAAAATTAATGCCGCGCCCGTACATGCCCGCTCCGGTGCCGCTTCGCACCACTTCTTCCAAAAGCTGGTCCATCAGAAACGCTACTCGCGGATCCAGCACCGCGCGATGCTCTGCCTGCGCATCGAAAACGTTCGACGCCCGGTCGCTCAGGATGCTGCTCAGAAAATACGGCTTCGAGTAGATCCCATGGTTCGCATAGATCGTATAAGCGCCGGCGATTTCGAGCGGCGTCACTTCATAAGACCCCAGTGCCACCGCCGGTGTGGGTTGAATGTCCATGTTCAATCCAGCCTTGCGCGCCAGATCCACCACTGCGTCGTACCCGATTTCCTCCGCCACTTTCACAGTNNAGCAGCAAATTTCCGCCCATCAGACCCGTGTTCAGTGCCGCCGCATAGACAAACGGCTTGAACGACGATCCCGGTTGCCGCTTCGCTAGAATCCGGTTAAGCTGGCTCGCTCCGTAGTTGCGCCCTCCCACCAACGCACGCACTTCACCGGTCAGCGGATCCAATGCAATCAAAGCGCATTGCGGATCCGGATAATTGGGATCTCTCTTCTTCCGGTGCCTAATCCGCTGGTCAACCTCCTCCATGCCGATCCTTACCGCTTCGGCGGCGTCGCGCTGCAAGTTCTGATCCAGCGTGGTATACACCCGGTACGGACTGGTTTGAAAATTGGTGTCCGGGAACTTCTCCACCAGAGCGTCATTCACCAGGTCGACAAAGAAAGGAGCATCGCTAGCCTCCAGCGTAGCTTGCCGCACCAGCTCCAGCGGAGCAACCACCGCATGCTCGTAATCCGCATTGCTGATGTACTCGTTCTCCCGCATCATCTTCAGCACTACGTTCCTTCGCTGCTTGGCACGATCCGGCCAGCGGTAGGGATTGATGAAGCTCGGCTGCTGGATCAATCCAGCTAGCGTGGCCGCCTCCGGCAANNTTGGCATAATATTCGAAAATCTGTTCCTTGGTCAGCTTCTGCTCCAGGTGCATCGTGATCAGCACTTCAGGAATTTTGCGCCGCCATGTCCGATCGCTCCGGTCCAGAAATAGCATTCCCGCAAGTTGCATGCTCAGCGTCGACGCACCTTGCGCGTTTTGACGCGTCTTCAGATCCACGTATGCCGACTTTACGATGCGCACCGGATCGAACCCGGAGTGCTGAAAGAATCGCTTGTCCTCCGCCGATACCACCGCGTGCACCAGCACCGGCGGAATGTCTTCGTACTTCACCAACCGTCTCTTCTCGCGATTCTTATCGAACAGGTTCGAAATCAGCTCCGGCTCCAGCGTGTACTCAGTCCGATCCGTATTGTCGGCCAGCGATATGATCTGTGAAACTTTGTTGCCGCGAAACTTGATCACCCCGTCATCGCGCCGGAAGTAAGAATCCGGACCCGGATAAATGTCAATCTCCTCCGCCTTCAGTGTGAAGTAGCCCATCCGGTTCTTCTGGGATTCGTTGTAGCCGCTGTGACGCAGCTCGAGGGCGATCTCCTGCGGGCTCGCCCAGTCCCCCACCGCCACCGTCCGCGGCGCCGCAAACAACATCGATGTATTCGAGAACGGTCCAGTGGCTAGCTTGGTCTCGATCAGCCGCGAGTACTTGACGTAATAGTACGTAAAGACACATAGACCAATCGTGACGCCCAGCGTTACGGCAAGAAGGAGGATCTTCCCTACCGGGCGCATCAGGAAGTGCACCTTTCGGGCTTTTTTCGAGGCCTGAACTTTCACTGCCACTCAGTTCCATCTTCGCACGTCCCCATCACAACCTGTACCGCTCGCCTGTGCTGCTCACCTGTACCACCCACCCTCTGCCCACCCTGTTCCCCTCACCTTTGTGCACACAGCTCGTGGCGCACGCACTCCTGCGTGCCGTGTTCACACTCGTGTGAACACTTTTCTATTGCACATTTCCATATTTCCGCTATCATAGAAATAGTGAGACCCGGGAAGCAATCCCAACACGTAGCCCGCTACGCCGACATGCTCTCGGCCATGGGAACCGAGCCCCGCTTGCGCATAATGCGCCTGCTCCTCTCCGCTCACCCCGAAGGCCTGGTGGTCGGTGAGATCCAAACTGAGCTGGGCATCCCGAATTCAACTCTCTCGCATCACCTCGAGAAACTCAAAAATGAGGATCTGGTCCGCGTCCGCCGCGACAGTACCTTCCTTTGGTACACCGCCAACACCCAAGCTCTGGAAGAACTCCTTGGCTTTCTTTACGCCGAGTGCTGCACCCGCAATAAAGCGGTCAAACCCGAAGCAATCGTTCAACTCTGCAAATAAGGAGTCACCATGGAAATCAAAGATGTAGTAAAAGAAAAATACGGCCAAGCCGCCCTGCGCGTCTCGACCGGCGGCAGCTCTTGTTGCGGCGCATCGCCAGCCCTGGATGCTTGCGACCCAATCACCTCCAACCTCTACGACGCCAACCAGACCAACGAAATCCCCGAGCAAGCCGTCAAAGCCTCCCTCGGTTGCGGCAATCCCACCGCCCTGGCCAAACTGAGTCCCGGCGAAACCGTCCTCGATCTCGGCTCCGGCGGCGGCATCGACGTCCTCCTCTCCGCCCGCCGCGTAGGACCCTCGGGCTATGCTTACGGCCTAGACATGACCGATGAAATGCTCGCCCTCGCCCGCCAGAACCAGCTCAAAGCAGGCGTCGAGAACGTCGAATTTCTCAAGGGTGAGATCGAAAACATCCCCCTGCCCGACAATTCCGTCGACGTCATCATTTCCAATTGCGTGATCAACCTCTCGGCCGACAAAGATCGCGTCCTGCGCGAAGCCTTTCGCGTATTGAAACCAGGCGGCCGGCTCGCGGTCTCCGATGTCGTCGTCACCGGAGATGTTCCCGCCGAAGTGCGTCGGCATGTCGAGTTGTGGGTAGGCTGCATCGCGGGCGCCCTCAAAGATTCTGAATACATCACCAAACTCAACGCGGCCGGCTTCGAATCCATCGACATCGAACCTACTCGCGTCTATACCATCGAAGACGCCCGCCAGTTTCTCACGGCCCAAGGCATCGACGTAGACACCATCGCCCCGGCCATCGACGGTAAATTCAAAAGCGCCTTCATCCGCGCCGTAAAACCCTGCTGCAAGCCGGGCTGCTGCGCGTGAGGGAGGCGCCCCGTAGCGCACGCACTCCTGCNNCTCGTGTGAACGCCTGGGATTCTGTCGCCATTGGATCCGCGTCTTCAACGGAATCGGTGAAAGCGTAACTGTGAGTGGCTAAGGAAGGAGCGAGAAAATGGCGCAAGCAACCGCAATAAATCCTACTGAAGCAAGCGGCGGGCTCGGCACCTTCGAGCGCTATCTTTCGATCTGGGTGGCGCTCTGCATGGCGGCGGGCATCGGCTTGGGGAAGCTCCTGCCTGCCGCCATCGCCAGCCTGCGCGGTATCGAGTTCGGCCACGGAAGCCAGATTAATGCACCAATCGCCGCCCTCATCTGGCTCATGATTACGCCCATGATGATGAGAGTCGATTTCTCGTCCATAAAAAACGTCGGGCGACGGCCTGCCGGGCTGCTCGTCACTCTGTTCATCAATTGGGTGGTGAAACCTTTCTCGATGGCCCTGTTGGCATGGGCGTTCTTCCGCTTCACCTTTGCCGCCTTCATCACTCCCGCCGAAGCCGATCAGTACATTGCAGGCTGCATCATTCTGGCGGCTGCGCCATGTACGGCAATGGTTTTCGTCTGGAGTCATCTCACCAAAGGGGATCCCGCCTATACGCTCGTGCAGGTATCGGTGAACGACCTCATCATGCTGGTGCTGTTCGTCCCCATAGTGCAGTTTCTCGTGCATGGCGCCTCGTCGCTCACGGTGCCGTTTAACGTGCTGCTCACCTCCGTACTGGTGTTTATCGTCGTGCCTCTCCTGGCCGGTGTGCTCCTGCGTTCTCTACTGGTGCGCAGGCACGGGCGCGCGTGGTTTGAAGGCGTGTTGCTGCCGAAATTCGCCCCCGTCACCATTACGGCGCTGCTCGGCACGCTCGTCCTCATTTTTGCCTTTCAGTCGGATAACATTACAGGGCGGTTTTTCCATGTACTGCTGATTGCAGTTCCTATTACCTTGCAGGTTTACCTCAACGCCGGCCTCGCTTATGGCCTGATGAAATGGCTCAAGGTTGAGCATTCCGTGGCCGCTCCGGGCGCCCTTATCGGCGCGTCGAATTTCTTTGAGTTGGCCGTCGCCACCGCCATTGCGCTGTTCGGCCCGGAGTCCGGCGCCGCGCTGGCAACAGTCGTAGGCGTCCTGGTGGAAGTGCCGGTCATGCTCTCGGTTTGCGCCGCCTGCAACCGCACCCGGCACTGGTTTCCTGCCGAGAGGCAATCTAACGATGCATAAAAAACGAGTCCTCATTCTCTGCACCGGAAATTCAGCACGAAGCCAAATGGCCGAAGGTCTGCTCCGTCACGACGCGGGCGATCAGTTCGAAGTCTTCAGCGCCGGAACCAACCCAGGCCATGTTCGCCCCGAAGCAATCGCCGTCATGCGCGAGCTGGGCATCGACATTTCCACCCACCGTTCCAAGCACGTGAACAAGTTTCAAGGCGAACAGTTCGATTACGTCCTCACAGTTTGCGATAACGCCAAAGACAACTGCCCATTCTTTCCCGGAACCGTCTCGCTTCATCACTCTTTCGAAGATCCCGCGTCCTTCCAAGGCGCCGAAGCGGAACGCCTGGCGCTCTTCCGCAAAATACGCGACCAGATACGCGAATACCTGCGCTCGCGGTTCTTCAAAGATGCATCTTGTCGAGAGATTGTTACCGAACCGCGACCGTAAGGGAGTCGGTGCCTGCGCCGATTTTTGCACGGGCCCTGAGTCTGAGCAATGAAACAGACGCTTTTCAGCCCACCCCACCACCACCCTCCCCTCTGCGCTAAAATTAAACAGACGCGGCAAGGGGGATCGAAGTCCTAAAAATGCCTATCTTTGAATACGTTTGTGAAGATTGTGGAACCAAATTCGAGAAGCTGGTCCGTCATAATGGCGATGCGATTGCTTGTCCCGGCTGCGGCCAATCGCACCTCGCCACCGCGCTTTCCACCTTCTCGGCCCACTCTAACGGGAAGTCGAAAAACGCCGGACTGCCTGCCTGTCCAGGCGGAATGTGCCGCACCCCGGACATCTGTGGACGCGAATGAAGGGCCGTTCCATCCCCCCCGCACACCGAAACCAGCGAATTGGCGCGGTTGACTTCCGCTCGCGGCTCGGCTATAGTTCTGAAGTACTGACGTATCAATGATTTGTATCCCTTCCATGCCGTCGCAGTTAGCATGAACGCGGGAGTTATGGCAATGGCCAGCAGAGCTGATGAGCCCAACTTGGAACTACACGTGTCCGCCGAAGAAGCGGACTACGAGCAGCTCATCGAAGACTATGGCCATTTCGCGCCGCCTCATGAAGGCGAATTGCTCCAGGGCCGCGTTGTAAAACTTCACGATACTGACGTCATCATCGACTTCGGATACAAGTCCGAGGGCCTCGTTCCCATCGAACAATTCCGCCAGCCCGACGGCAGTGTCCAAATCCAATCCGGCGATCTGATCGACGTAATGGTCGATCGCCAAGGAGTGCAACCAGAAGGTTACATTCTGCTGTCGCACGAAAAAGCCAGCCGCATTCGCTGCTGGGATAATCTCGAAAAAGCCCATCGCGACGGCTTGGTTGTCTCCGGCCGCGTCACCGGCCGCATCAAAGGTGGCCTCTCCGTGGATGTCGGCGTTCCAGCCTTCATGCCCGGTTCCCAGATCGATGTCCGCCCCACCCACAATCTGGATACTTTTATCGGGCAGGATATACCGGTCAAGATCGTCAAACTCAACCGCCGCCGCGGTAACGTTGTCGTTTCGCGAAAAATGGCGGTCGAAGAAGAACAGCTCGTTCGCAAAAGCGCCGCCCTCCAGGTTCTCGAAGAGGGCGGAGTCGTCGTAGGAATTGTCAAAAACCTCACCGAATACGGCGCCTTTATCGATCTGGGCGGCATCGATGGCCTTCTGCATGTCAGCGACATGTCCTATGGCCGCGTCAACCATCCTTCCGAAATGGTCAACGCCGGCGACGAGATCACCGTCAAGATCCTCAAGTTCGACAAGGAAAAGGAACGCATCTCGCTCGGGTTGAAGCAGCTCGTTCCCGACCCCTGGGAAAGCATCGACCAACGCTACCCCCGTTCNNTCGAACCCGGCGTCGAAGGCCTCATCCACATCTCCGAAATGACCTGGAGCCGCCGCATGAAGCACCCTAGCAAAGTGGTCAAGGTGGGCGACCAGGTGGAGACCGTCGTGCTCGAAGTCAAACCCCGCGAGCGCCGCGTGTCGCTCGGCATCAAACAGCTCGAAGCCGACCCCTGGACCACCGTAGCGGATCGTTATGCCATCGGCTCCGTCGTCGAAGGCCGTGTCCGCAAGCTCACCGACTTCGGAGCTTTTGTCGAAATCGAAGAAGGCATCGACGGCCTGGTCCATATATCGGATCTGTCCTGGACCAAGCGCATCAAACATCCCTCCGAAGTGGTTAAGAAAGGCCAGTTGGTGCAGGCCGTCATTCTGAACATCGACGCCCCCAACCGCCGCCTTTCGCTCGGAGTGAAACAGCTTCACCCCGACGCCTGGGAATCGTTCTTCCGCGCCCATCAGGTGGGCGATGTCGTGCGTGGCCGCGTCTGCCGCGCCTGCAATTTTGGAGTTTTCGTGGAATTGGCCCCCGGCGTTGAAGGCCTCTGCCACCGCTCCGAAATCCCCGCCTCTTCCGACCGGCGTCACGAGGAATCGCCCTTGCCAATCGGCGAAGAGATGGATTTCAAAGTCGTGAAACTGAACGAGGGCGAAAAGAAAATCGGCCTCAGCATTCGCGCGCTGTCCGATGATGAGGAGAAAACCAGGCTGGACGATTACCAGCGCCACGCCACGGCAGCCACCATGACTATCGAAGAAGTTATGAATACCAGAGTTAAGGGAGAAGGCCGGTAAAACGGACCTCACAAGGGAGATAAAGCACAAATGACGAAGGCCGAGTTGATCGAGGAAGTCTCCCGGGTCGTGGAAATGACCCGCAAGGATTCCGAGGTGATCGTAGAAGCAATCTTCGATAGCATCGTTCGTTCTCTGCGCGGCGGAGACAAGATCGAAATCCGTGGATTTGGCAGCTTCCGCACCCGGCAGCGGCAGCCGCGCGTCGGACGCAATCCCAAAACCGGCACTCGTGTTGAAGTGCCGTCCAAGCGCATACCTTATTTCAAGCCCAGTAAAGAATTGAAGGATCTGGTAAATACCTCCGCCGGAGAACCCGGCGCTGCGCCGCCTTCGCCTGGCGTCGAACCGCCTGCAACTCAATAGCGATAGAGGTATGGACTACCTCTGGAGTCCCTGGCGCTATCAGTACGTTCAAAAGCAAATTCCCGAAACCGGATGCGTCTTTTGCCGCCCGGAGAACTTCGTCGTTTATCGCGGCAAACTCAACTTCGTGTTGCTGAACCTGTATCCATACACCACCGGCCATCTCATGGTCGTCCCCTATGAGCACGTCTCCACGCTCGACGCCGCTTCTCCAGAAACTCTTCAGGAAATGATTTTATTGGCCCAACAAGCCCAGCGTCACCTGGCCGCCATTTACAAACCCACCGGCTTCAATTTAGGCATGAACCTCGGCGAAAGCGCCGGCGCAGGCATCGCAGACCACATTCATCTGCACGTGCTCCCGCGTTGGTCCGGCGATACCAGCTTCATCACCACCGTCTCGGAAACCCGCGTCTTACCCGAAGAACTCTCAGTAACCCACCAAAAACTAACCGCCGCCTTTGCTACGGTCGCTACCGAACCGCGACCGTAAGGGAGTTCCCATGGGCCTGCTGGCCCACCAAAGCTCATGAAGACGCGTAGCGCACGCACCCTGCGTGCCGCGTTCACATTCGTGTGAACGCCTGGGATTCGGCCGCCATTGGATCGGCGGCCTCAACGGGAAGTCGGTGCCTTTTACCGAACCGCGACCGTAAGGGAGTCGGTGCCCTTCTTCCAAGCCCTAACGGAATTCGTGCTAATACATTCTTACTATTGCCCACGCCGCCCTCCTCCGCTACACTGCCTAGAAACCCCGGAGGTCTTCTGTGAAATCACTCTTCGCCGCTCTCGCCCTGTTCGCCCTGACCGCTTCCCTCGCCACCGCCGACGAGAAAACCGTAACCGGCTGGGTCCTCGATTCCGCCTGCGCCTTCACCAAAGGACTCACCAAACCCATCAGCCGTGA
Organism: Bryobacterales bacterium; assembly: GCA_003166875.1. Lineage (GTDB taxonomy): Bacteria > Acidobacteriota > Terriglobia > Bryobacterales > Bryobacteraceae > Palsa-89. Next base: position 26,542 of record PMUN01000335.1, read on the forward strand.
TTGCGCCCTGGCCTGCGCCCGCAAAGGTTCCCAACTCGTCATCCTTCAAGATGACGGCTCCATTTACTGGCCCATCTCAGATCAGGTTCCAGCCGAAGGCCAGAACCAACGGCTTCTTCCATTCGCCGGCAAGCGCGTCACCATAACCGGAAAGTTGTACACGCGCGGCGGCTCCAACGCCCTGGTAATCGAAAAAATCGCCGACGCCGGCGGCAAATAGCGTGCAGAAGCGAAATTATCTGCACGCAATCGCAGCCATCCTGGCAATCTCGCTTTTCTTTCTCGCCTATCCCCTCTACGTCATCCGTCCGTTTCGCCACCAGGGCCCCCGCGAATTAGCGCTAGCTCTCCAGATTCTCCGCTTCCGCCCAGGAGTGGAAATGGTCTGCGCCGTCAGCGCGCTCCTGGCTGGCTTCCTATACTGGCGCGCTGAACCCAAAATGCTCCGCAAGCTCGCCGTCATGTTCGCCGTCGCGTTGGTCATCATCTTCACCGGCCTCTCTCGCGTCAACGTCTACGAAATCATGTTCCATCCCATGGGCCGGCCCAACTTTGTCGCCGCTACCGATACAAAACTGGACGGCGCGGAAATGGTAATGGCCGTCCACATCGCGGGAGAAGCTCGCGCTTACCCCATCCGCATTGTCTCCTACCATCACATCGTGAACGACGTGGTCGGCGGCGTTCCCATCGTTGCTACTTATTGAACGCTCTGTCNNACTTCCTCATGCGCGACGAGGAAACCGGAACCTACTGGCAACAGATTAATGGCGTGGCCGTTTCCGGACCCCTAGCTGGACGTGTCCTGAAGCTGATCCCCTCCGACGAACTAACTTTCGCCCTCTGGAAAGCCGAACAACCCCACGGAACCATCCTGAAAGATGTCCCGACGTACGCATCTCAATATTCACCCAAAGACTGGGACGTGAGAATGAAAAAAGCTCGCACCGTCCTAAGCTTCCCCCAGCCCGGCGTAGCCCAGCGCGACATAATGCTAGGCATCCGAGCTTTCGGAGCCTCCCGCGCCTTCCCCTACGAAACGGTCCTCCGCGAAAAGTTAGTAAAGGACCACGTCGGCTCCGAGCCAATCATCCTAGTAGTAGGCCCCGACAACCAATCCGTCCGCGTATTCCGCACGCACCAGGATTTCTATCGAACCTCCGAACCAGGGCAATTCTTCCTAATGGACGCGACCACCGGAAGCAAATGGAATTTCCAAGGCTGCGCCACAGAAGGCAAAGCCGTAGGCTCCTGCCTGGAGCCCGTGTATGTAATCAAAGACTACTGGTTCGACTGGCGCAACTACAACCCCACCACC
>PMUN01000320.1:0-19004 GCA_003166875.1 Bryobacterales bacterium
ATCCAACCATGCTCCCCGAGGTGCTCACGGGAGGACCATCGCCAGAACGCCTAGCACCGCTTTTGGCTTTCATCGGGTTCTAGCGCTGTCCCGGTCGGTTCCCCAGTCACGGCTTGGCAGACGGCATCGATCGTCAACGGCGCCCCCGGCGCCTCGATCGCCTTCGCTTCCTCGAACGTCACATCCTCGCCGGCCGCCAAGCGCCGGTCAACTTCCGCTAACACAGCCGGGTTATCGCCCAGCGCCGTCCGCATCAAATGATCCGCCATCAGCTCGCCCCTGGTAAGTGACTTGCGCTCTTGACCCGTGCCTGAACACCTCTGGATGGGCTTCGATCTGCACGGTTTCAACTTGCGCGGCTTGCGCTCCCGGTGTTTGCGATAACGGCCCTTCTGATCGCAATCCACAAGGCCAATGTTCCGGAGCTGCTGAAAGAGCTTTTTCACAGCTTCGGCGCGACTGCCAGTCTCCCTGGCGATGGTCGTGACCTTCACCCAACCCGGATGTTTGCTGATCGCTTGGAGAACGGCATCGCGAGGACCGGATTCATGGGTCGTACTGCCGACTGGTTTCGGCTCATCCAAGATCGTTGCTCCCATGCTTCGTGTTCTCGCCGGCATCTTCGCTTCAAACGATCGTATTGGATACCGGGACAAGACCTTGCGGACGGCGGCTGGTTTCAGACTCAGATTACGAGCGATCTCACAAGCGCGCATGGACGGAAACTTTGTGATAAGTTCCAGTACGCTTTTCGTCACTGCCGAAAGAGGACTGCCCACTGGCCTTCTCGATTTGGGGCTATTCGCGGAAGGCTGCCAGAAGTCTTTTTGATGGCTAAGGCACCGTTGCAGCGTGTATTGGACGTAATTGACATTGCCGCGCATGGTATGGCACTTTGCACGCTCCGCGAGCGTGCTTTGCATGAACAGACGGTACATTTGCTGAAGATCGCCGCGGGTGTAGAACGCTAGTTTGCATCCGAGCGCAAAATCGGCTCGGGAAGGGTTCATTATTCCGGCGCCGCTGGAAAAGTACCGCCAGGCTACGGGGTCGCGCTCCAACACGCGCAAGACTTGCGTATCTGACTGTAATCCAGTTACTTTTGCCCGTTTCTGCACACCCCCTACCCCCACCTGTGTATTAGGGGCGAATTGTGTCACGCTTTTGCGGACGGCAGTTGCGTGTTTCCTCACCGGCCCACTTCCGAAGATCGCTGCGTGGACCGCCTCTATCTCCGCTTGCCGACGCTTGATGCGCTTTGGCGTGCCCGCCACGTGGCGTCCGGTCACGACGAAGAAACGTTTGTCGCAGTACATCTCAAATCCCTCGCTCTTGCGACCTATGTGAGGAAGGGTGCCATAAGCCAGGCAATGAATACCAGTGCCGGAGAAAGATTCCTCCGTGTACGTGCTCAGAGTCGCGATGTGTTCACGAGCGGTTTCGGAGATGGTGCCGTTCGCGATGCACGAATCGGCATCATAGCCAACGATTCCGAACCGGCGGTCAATGACAATACCAATGCCGTCGTAGTCACCGCGGTGCAGCATTGTAAGTGCGCCTTCGAACGTCATCCACTCGCGTGGATTTGTGTAGTCAGCTTTGCGACCGGCGATGTTGTAAGGGACCTTCAGCTTTTTGGGTTTATCGTCTTGGCTAAGTCGGAGCTTGATCCTGAACGGAAGCCAGGCCCGCAGTGCCTTCAACTCTATCGGAACCGAGTCATAACGGCAGTGCTCATCGTCGTTTGACACGCATCCCAGAAGATCCTTGCTCTGAATGCGAAGGGCGTAGGCGCTCATTTCGGGGTCTCGTAGAGCAAACAGAAATGGAAAAAGGCGCCGCTGCCCGGCGCCTTCGTGTTGGTAACAAAATGAAAACGGCCTAGCGAGGTCACCACAAGGCCGAAAAAACGTTGCTAGATTCTACTCACGCTCCCATGGGGAGTTGGTCAATTTGCTCCAAAACGCGCCTTATCCACTCCCGGGTTCCTTAGGAAAGTTCGATAATCGTTCACGAAGGGGAGCCAATCTTTTCTTCACCGTTGATGTTAGGTTGCTCCGACATTGTATGATACCCGAGGCCCCGAACGTCTCACCACCGCAGAGTTGTCGCTAGCAAAAAACTATGCACTTACAACATTAAATTGATGTCGTGCGGCGATCACGGCCACCCACCAGTCTGGCGCGTGGTGTATCGTACAGAGTGGATAGCCCATGCATCCAGCTCGCCATGCACCCTCGCGCCGAAGTCGCGCCAAGTCCCGCTGAGGAAGCCGTCGCGGCTCCGTCGCGGATCGCCTCAATCGATATTTTCCGCGGCCTCACCATTCTCGTGATGATTTTCGTCAACGACGTCGGCGAGGTCAAAGGCCTGCCGTGGTGGACCCATCACGCTCCACCCGGCGCCAACTTCATGACCTATGTCGATATGGTCTTCCCGGCATTCCTGTTCATTGTCGGTATGTCGATTCCGCTGGCCATGCGGCGCCGCATAGCCTCCGAATCCACCGGTAAGGTGCTGAGCCACGTGTTGCTGCGATCGATAGGCCTGATCGTGATGGGCCTGTTTCTTGCGAACAGGGAGAAGCTCGACCCTCAGTTGAGCGGCATCGACAGCACAGTGTGGGCGCTGCTGGGCCTAACCGGAATTTTTCTTTTGTGGAACGTGTATCCGAGAAACGAAAATCGGAAGACATTGTACCGAGCGCTGAAGATCTCGGGCGCAGTGATGCTGGCGGTGATGCTGGCCGTGTTCCGGAGAAAGACGGAGAGCGGACAGGTTGCTTGGCTCGATTTTGGGTACTGGGAGATCCTGGGGCTGATCGGCTGCGCCTACCTCGGGGTGTCGATTCTTTATTTACTGTTGGGGAAGAAGACTTGGACGGTGATGGTTGCGCTCGTCGCGCTATTCACCATGAATGCGGTGTCAACAGCAGGGAAGCTCGGTTGGGCTGGGCGCGTGCTGCGCTACTGGCCGTTCGAAGCGGGGTTATGCGCGATTACCATGGCCGGCGTCGTGGCGACGAAGATATTCTTCAGCGAAACCAGTGCGCGGAATTTCCGTGACAAGGCAGTGCGAGCGTCCGTATACGGAGGGGCCCTGTTCGCCGCGGGGTTGGCGCTATTGCCGCTCGGGATTTCAAAGTTAGGGGACACACCAACCTGGGGTCTGTTTTCGGCGTCGGCTTGCACGTTCATCTTCCTGGCTCTGTACTGGGTTGCGGACGTAAAACACCAAACCAGTTGGGCCGCATTTGTGAAGCCTGCCGGCTCCAACACCTTGTTGACCTATCTGCTGCCGGACGTCTGGTACGTCGTTCCGTTTCTAGCCGCCCTGGGGGAACATTGGCAGGTTGGTGCGCCAGGCGTGATTAGGGCTTTCGTGTTCACGGCGACGATGCTGGCTGCGTCCGCGGTCCTTACGCGGTGGAAGGTGCGGCTGCAACTGTAGAGCTTTGCTGACGCCCAATTTAATGGAGAATCTGATGAAATGGCAATCTTTGTTATTTGTTATCCTTTCGCTCGTTTTCGGAGTCCCGCTGGTTGCCGCCGGGCCCGCCGAAATTCTCACAAACCAATTAGGCTATGACCCGTTCGGACCGAAGCACGGCGTGATTCAAGGCTCGGTATCCGATCAGTTCGAGACGTTCACGGTCAAGACCTATCCCGAGGGAGTGCTGGTGTTCCAGGGAAAAACTTCCCGGGATGTTTCCGTCCCAAAGTGGCGGGATTGGCATTATTGGGAGTTCGATTTCACGGAACTCGAAAGAGAAGGTACCTACGTTGTGGAGGCACAGGACCGCGATCATGTGGTCCGATCGTTTCCTTTCCGCGTTCAGAAAAACATTCTGGAGCGCGCGACGCTTTCCGATGTCCTCTATTACTTCAAGTCCGAGCGTAGCTCGGGCGCAATCGACAAGGCCGACAGCAAGATCGCCTTTGAGGGGTCTAAACGAAAGCCCCTTGATGCGCGCGGCGGCTGGTACGACGCCAGTGGCGACTACGGAATCCACATGTCGCAACTGGACTTCGCCAGTTACTTCAACACGCAGCAGGCGCCGCTGGTGGTTTACAGCTTAGGCAAAACGCGCGAACTGCTGGAGGCCCGCGACGATCCGAACTTCCGCCAGATCTTGCGGCGCTTGGTGGACGAGACCGCGTACGGGGCCGATTATTTGGTCCGGATGAGAGCGCCCGGCAGTTCATTCTACGAATCCATCGGCGACAAGAATCCTGAGAAGAGGGCCGAGGACCGCGTTATTCAACGTGTGATGAAGGGATTCAGCGTCTACCTGGAGAAGCCAACGGGGAAGGCGCCGGCGCCGGATGCCGTCGACGAAGAAGAAGGCCAGTATGAAGTTGGGTACCGCAGTGGCGGCGGGTTTGCGATTGCAGGACTCGCCATCGCGGCCCGTGCGCCGATAGCCGGCGAGTTCGATAAGGCGACGTATCTGAAGACGGCCGAAGAAGCCTTCGCTTTTCTGGAGGCCCACAATACCGAACTGCTCAACGATCACAAAGAGAACATTTTGGACGATTACTGCGCGTTGGTTGCGGCAACGGAACTGCTGCGCACCACGCGCAAGCCGGTCTACGCTCAGGCGGCCAAGCACCGAGCCGACAATTTGCTGAGCCGGCTGGTCTCAAGCGGCGGGTACAAGGACTACTGGCGCGCTGACGATCGGGATCGTCCTTTCTTCAACGCGTCGGACGCCGGCGCGCCGATTGTCGCGCTGGTGGAATATTACAACCTGGCTGACAAAGCCGGGCAGGCTCGCATTTTGGATGTAGTGAAGCGCTCGTTCCAATTCGAGCTGGGTGTGACCCACGAGGTACCCAACCCGTTCGGACTGGCGCGCCAGTATGTGCAGAACAAGGAGGGCCAGCGCAGGACGTCGTTCTTCTATCCGCACGATTCAGATACCAGCCCATGGTGGCAGGGCGAGAATGCGCGCCTCGGGTCGCTCGCGGCCGCGGCTCGCCTGGCTGCGCCTTTGTACGCCGACGATCCAGCATTCCAGGCGCAATTGCAGGGTTACGCACTCGACCAATTGAACTGGATTTTGGGTCTGAATCCGTTCGATGCGAGCATGCTACAAGGCACAGGCCGGAACAATCCCGAGTACCGTTTCTTCACGAGCTGGGAGTACAAGAGCGCGCCGGGTGGCATCTCGAACGGCATTACTTCTGGATACAAGGACGACGAAGGGATCGACTTCAACGTTCCGTATGAAATCTCCCATCAGGATTCTGACTGGCGCTGGGCCGAGCAATGGTTGCCGCACGCGGCGTGGTACATGTTAGCCACGGCGGCGGGCAGGACGACGGCAAGCCCACCGGAAAAGGCGGTAATCGCATACATCTTCGTTCAGGACCACGTCCTCGATCCCGCGACCGTAGCCGCCGGGAAGCTCACACACATCAACTATGCGTTCGCGAATATCAAAGACGGCGTGATGGTGGAGGGCTTCTCGCACGACGCTCAAAATTTCCAAGCGCTGAACAGTTTGAAGGCGAGAAATCCGCCGCTGAAGGTATTGGTTTCCGTGGGCGGGTGGACATGGTCGGGCCAATTCTCCGATGTCGCGCTGACGAGGGAGTCCCGGCGAAAGTTCGTGGAGAGCGCAGTTGGCTTTTTGGAGCGTTACAAGTTGGACGGCCTGGACGTGGATTGGGAATTCCCCGGGCAGGAGGGCTTGCACAATGTCAACCGGCCGGAGGATAAGGAAAACTGCACGGCCCTGATGGCAGACTTGCGCGCCGCGCTGGACAAGGCTGGCGAGAAGGCGGGCAAGCGATACCTGCTAACCATGGCGGTGCAGGCGGCGGACGAATGGCTGGAACACACGGAGATGAGCAAGGTGGCTCGGTCGCTCGACTTCGCCAACCTGATGGCCTACGATCAGTTTGAGCCGGGCGGGGACCCGATGGCTGGGCACCACGCGCCGCTCTTCACGCATCCATCGAACCCGAAGCATTTGTCCGCAGCCACGGCAGTGAGCCACTTCATCGCGGCCGGCGTGCCCGCGGCAAAAGTGGTGTTGGGAGTACCGTTCTATGGACACGCGTGGGGCGAGGTTCCAGCATCGGAGCATGGGCTGTACCAATCCGGGAAGAAGCCCAAGCAGCAAATATACGAGCCGTTCGACATGATCGACAGCAAACTGGAAAACCAAGGCGGCTTCGTGCGCTACTGGGACGATATTTCAAAGGCGCCGTTCCTATATAACGCGGACAAACAGCTTTTCGTTTCGTACGATGATGCGGAATCCATCCGGCTGAAGGGCCGCTACGTCACCGATCGGGGGTTGGGCGGGATGATGTTCTGGGAATACAGCGGCGACCCGAAGAACAAGCTGCTGGACGCGATTCACGAGGGAATGAAGCAATAAACGCAAAACTGAAGAATATCTAGCGCACGGAGGCTGCACCGATCGGCTCTCCGCGCCGGCGGATTCACTTTCTCGTTTCGGCTACGGGCAAAATATCCGATTCGAGCATCTACTTTCGTGTCGCGAGTCTGCGAATATTGCGCTCGAGGTTGATTCACTCGCGCGTCTGGTGCAAGGGTAATCCCAAGCCGGATCGCCTCACTCGTACGGAGCATGGCGTGGTGCTTTGACAGAGACGCCGCACGGAGCGCCTCCCGCTTTGAGGCGGCCGGGGGATTCATGTGCCACAATGGAGCAAATGAGAACAACTTCGGTGCGTGAACTTCACATCCACACGTCGAAGTTGGTACGGGAAGCTGCCGAGGGCGGCATTATTGTGATCGAGCGGCGTGGAGAGCCAGTCGCGGAGTTGCGCCCCATCACCGCTCCCGCGCGCAAGGATACCCGTAAGAAGGCGCAGATCTTTGCTTCGATGCGAAGAATCTGGGCTCGAATGCCACAAGTGAGTGACAGCACGAAAATTCTCGAAGATGATCGGAGTCGATAGAGGCCGTGTGTTTTGACACGTCCTACATCGCAAAGTTCTAGTTCAATGAACGTGATTCTCCCCGCGTTCGCGAGCTTGTCCGAGAAGCGGATACCATCTATTCGTCGTTATGGGCCTTTGCCGAGTTTCATTCGGTGCTTCATCGCCGCCTGCGCGAGGGCGTGTCCTCGCCGAGCGGCACACGCGATCTGTCCACGCGCTTTTCCACGCACATAGAGAGTGGTTTATGGAACTTCATTCCGGTCAACGAAGCTCTACTGCGGAGGACTAGCGCGCTGATGATATCCGCTCCACGCGATCTCTTCATACGTACCGCAGACGCCGTGCACCTTACGACTGCACAGGAACTCCGGTGAACGCGACGTGTGGACCAACGACCGCCACATGCTCGCGGCGGCCAACTACTTTGGGTTGGCCGGCCGATCCGTCTAGAATCGGCAGTAGGCGAGAGCACCTATCGGTTCCGTCTGTCGGATTGCCAACTCTGCGGGTTTGGGCCGAGCCCAAGGATCGCAAGTCTACTTGTTTCATTAGATGACAATCCGTCTCTAATCAAGAAAAACAAGTCCTCTCCAATAGCACGGATACGTAAAACTTATCGATAGACAATCGCGCAAAAACATGTTAACCTCAACGGGTTTCCAGCCGCTGTGGTGCTTTTATGCGGGCCTGAACGGGGAGGACAGAGTATGCACCGAACATTTACGTCCGGTTTATGCGCGTCGATCGGATTTTTGCTCCTACTCGCCGCCGGGTGTGGGCCAAAACAGCCTCAACCCGGAACCGTGCTGGACGAAGCCTTGCAAGTGAATAGGACTGTAGATACTTTCACGGCCGCCGGTCTGGACCCGTCGGGCCATGACTACCTTCACGACATGGACGGCGGAATCGCGCTCAGCCCCGCCGAGGTGGGGGGCAGAAACACCTGGATCATCTGGACCGGGGGAAACGACCGCTTCTGGGACGTTATCTCGGTGCGCAGCGCAGGGGCCCTCGATTTCCTGAAAACTCTCTCTTCCTATCCCGGCGTCAACGGAAGCAAACCGCTGCCCGCAAGCCGAAAGAACCGCTGGCGTTATCTGGGCCTGGTAAACGAACCCTGCTTCAAACCAGCCGACGGACCCGATCCCGGCCGCTGGGGTCTTTGGCTCGACAAGCGAGATCCAAACTGTGCCGGCGGCGCGGATCCCTTCGAAGATGAGGCGAAATATCCCGGCGTCAGGATCGGCGCGCGGGGAACCAGCGTCCAGGGAAAACAAATCCCGGTTGGCTCGTTCTACGGTTGGGCTTCCGGCATCGTGGGGCTTCGGCTTTTCCCTAATCCGGATTTTAATGATGCCGCCGCAAGAAAATGGGATCCCGTCAAGTATTACACGGACCCCAACTACTACAATGATGCCACTCTGATCAAGCCTTATCGTGTGGGAATGTCTTGCGGCTTTTGCCACGTGGGACCAAATCCCCTTAAGCCGCCCGCGGATCCCGAGAACCCCAAATGGGAGAATCTCAGCTCTAATGTGGGCGCGCAATATTTCTGGATCGACCGCATCTTCGATTGGGACAACGATCCTACCAGCTTTGTGTTTCAGCTGTTCCATGCCTCGAAACCCGGCACGCTGGATACGTCTCTGGTTTCAACGGACAACATCAACAACCCGCGAACCATGAATGCGGTGTATGCGCTGAGGCCAAGATTGGAAAGAGCCCTGTTGGCTGGTAAAGAAACCCTGGCCGGCGGCAGCCGGAACAACAAACAGTTCAACGAATTCGTCAAACCAGATGACCCCGCTCTCGGGTGGTTAACCAAGTTCTGCGAACCTGCTGCATTTTGCCAGTCTCCGTCAACATCCCAGGCGCCTTCGCCGACGGGTGTTCTCGCCGCGCGTTCTGAAGGACGGTTCCGATTCGGTGGGTGGTCTTGGCGCTCTCAATCGTGTCTATCTCAACATAGGACTCTTCAGCGAGGAGTGGCTTCTGCACTTCAATCCCCTGGTGGGAGGAAAGCCGACCACGCCAATAGAAATAGCCGTAGCCAGGAAGAACTCTACGTACTGGCTGGCTACTGAGAAGCAGACCGTCAACATGGCTCTGTTTTTCCTGAAGAGCACCGACCCCCAAAAACTGAAGGATGCCCCGGGCGGACCGGCAGAACTTACAAAAGGTGAGAAGCAATTGAACCAGGGAAAGCAGGTCTTCGCGGAGCGCTGCGCGCGCTGTCATTCCAGCAAATTACCGCCAATTCCGCCGGACACAGATCCCGGGAGTCACTCCGGCCCGGACTACATGACTTATTGGAATAACTACTGGGCTTTCACGAAGACGCCTGAATTCAAAGCGCAAATGCGCGAAATCGTTATGCAGGACGACTTCCTGAAGGATAACTTCCTTGCCAGCGAATTCCGAGTTCCGGTGACCTTGCTCGAAACCAACGCCTGCAGCCCTCTGGCGACCAATGCGATCCGCAACAATATCTGGGACAATTTCTCGTCCGAAACCTACAAGCAGCTTCCCAGCGTGGGAGACATCAATTACTATCACCCGGTAACCGGAGTGGCGATGACGTATCACATGCCGCACGGCGGTAGAGGATTCACGCGTCCGGCGTCTTTGATCAGCCTCTGGTCTACGGCTCCGTTTCTTTTAAACAACAGTGTGGGCAGGCTTGACCCTCTTGATAAAAACGATCCCAACGATCTCTATAACCCCAACCCCGGAGTGGATCAGCGGCTGGCTTCGTTTCAAAATTCCATCGAACAGATGCTGTGGCCCGAACGGCGGGACCATGACCAGACGATCGGAGACAAGATGCCGCCGCGCAAAGCAAACGGCTTGCAACTTCCAAGCGCCATAGCCCGCACAACCACCACCAGTTTTCTCCGCGTTCCAAGGGGCTACCTGCCCGAAGCATTGCAGAATCTTCTCGGACCGCTCGAAAAACTCTTCCCGTTTCTCCTGCATAACGGAGAGGTCGAGATCGGCCCCATTCCATCCGGCACGCCGGTGAATCTGATCGCGAATATTGACCTCCTGGGTCAAGACCCAAATGGTATGCCTCTGAGCGGTGCGGCGAAGCTACAGCACGACATCGATGTGGCGAAACTGCTCCTCGATATAAAGAACGCGCTCAAAGCCGTGCCCACATCGGCGCCGGATCGCGACGAACAAGCCCGGAAGATCTTTTTGGACCGGGATCTTGTGAACAAACTGATGGCGTTCAGCAAATGCCCCGATTACATCATCAATCGCGGCCACTATTTTGGAACAAGCTATTTCCAGAATCCGGACGGGACACAGGATGAGCCGGCGCTGAAGGACGACGAAAAACTCGCCTTGATCGAGTTCCTCAAAACATTCTGATTCCGAAAGGGAGCGAAGTATGGGTCCAGGCAATGGCCGGCAGGCGGATTGCGAATTCGTGGTGGTAGGCTCGGGCGCGGGAGGCGGAACTGTCGCGGCACGCCTTGCCGAAGCGGGTCACAGCGTGATTCTGCTGGAAGCGGGCGGCGACCCGAGAACCCTTCAGGGCGGCGACCCCAACAATCCGGGCACTAATCGTTTGCCCGAAGACTACGACGTTCCCGTTTTCCACGGACTCTCCACGGAAAACGAAGCAATGAGTTGGGAGTTTTTCGTCCGGCACTACTCTGACCTTGGGCAGCAGCAGAAGGATTCGAAGTTCGTTCCCGAGAAGAACGGCGTCTTTTATCCTCGTGCGGGAACCCTGGGCGGGTGTACGGCGCACAACGCGCTAATCATCGTCTACCCCCATGACGAAGATTGGGACGGAATCGCGAAGCTGACTGGCGACGATTCCTGGAGTCCGGACAAGATGTGGGGTTATTTCGAGCGGATGGAGAATTGTCATTACCGTCCTCTCGATCGGGCACTCGCCGAGACAACACATCTGAACCCGTCCAGACACGGTTGGAATGGCTGGCTGCAGACGGAAAAAGCCATTCCCGAAGCCGCGCTCGGCGATGGCGACCTGCTGCATACGCTCGCCGCCTCAGCCTTCAAAGCCTTCGCGGAAATCGGGCATCCACTGGAAGAGATCGCCGAATTGGTTGAAAGCCAATTGGATCCCAACGATTGGCGAGTTGTTCAGAAGAATGCCGCCGGAATCCGATACACCCCATTGATGACTCGCGGTCATCAACGCTCCGGCACTCGCGAACGTCTGCTGGACGTTGCCGCGCAACATCCGCTTCACATCGAAACCGATGCGCTTGCGACGGAGGTGATCTTCGAGGGCGGCACGAACCGGGCTGTGGGTGTGCGATACCTGAAAGGCGCCCGTCTCTACCGCGCTTTCAATCCTGCCGCCGGCAACGCGGGCGAATTGCGCGAGGTGCGGGCCTCCCGCGAAGTGATCCTTGCCGGAGGGGCATTCAATACTCCCCAGCTCCTCATGCTCTCCGGAATCGGGCCTGCGGCTCATTTGCAGGAGATGGGTATTCCCGCCCGGGTCGTGCTGGAAGGCGTTGGCCAGAACCTGCAGGATCGTTACGAAGTGGGCGTAGTGAATCGCATGCGCGACCAATGGGAGGTACTTGACGGGGCGAAGTTCGCCAAAGGCGACCCGCAATACGAGCAATGGGAGAACGGCCGCCGCGGTGTCTACACTACGAACGGCGCTGTTCTCGGAGTGATCAGGAGGTCGAGCCCCCCTCAGCCGGTTCCTGATCTCTTGTGCTTCGCTCTGTTGGGTTATTTCAGGGGCTATTTCCCCGGTTACTCGGCGCTGTTCGCTCAGAGGCTGAACTACCTGACCTGGGCAGTTCTCAAGGGGCACACAGTAAACCGGCGCGGAGAGGTGAGGCTTCGCTCCAAGGATCCGCTGGATATGCCGGACGTGAACTTCCATTACTTTCAGGAAGGGACGGATGGCGGAAGAGACGAAGATCTGGATGCGGTTGTCGACGGCGTCAAATTTGTGCGCACAATGACCCGTGATCTCAAAAGAGACGGGCTGATTGCAGAAGAAGAACTGCCGGGCGAGCAGGTTCAGTCGGACGATGAGCTGCGTGACTACGTGCGCAATAATGCCTGGGGCCACCACGCTTCGTGCGGTTGTCCGATCGGCCCTCCCGAGCAGGGAGGCGTCTTGACCAGCGATTTCAAAGTTCACGGCACCGAAGGCCTGCGGGTGGCGGATGCATCGGTGTTCCCGCGCATTCCCGGGCTTTTCATCCTGAGTGCCGTTTACATGATCGGCGAAAAGGCCGCGGACGTTATTCTCAGCCAGATCTAGCTTTCCCAGGTGTGAACTGGTGACGTGAATTATCGATCGCGCCGAGGTGCGGCAAAAGGGAGAGAACGATGCCTGATTTCGGGATCGAAGCGTTTACTGAGGAAGATGGCGCGTACCGTGGATCTACATTTCGCGAGGTGCTCGACGCTCTGAATGCCAACCCCTACCAACGCGTTTGGGGCCGCGAGAATGAGCCGCCGCTACCTGTGTACGAGGTCACGTTGCGCAGCCTGCTGCGGGGGATGTTTCGTAAAGCCACCGAACGCGCGGTCGATTCAAAGGCGGACCTGCGGTGGGGACCCGATCGCAAGGGGTTTCGCCGCCTCTTGCATCCAAACGGCGTCTGTCTCGCAGGGGAATGGCGGATTACCGCCCCCACTGAGTACTCCGGATACTTCGCGACAGGCAGCGTAGCACTTGCCATCGGCAGGTATTCAACTTGCTGTACCGAGACGCGCCGCGGCCACACCCGGTCGCTCGCCCTAGTCGGCAAACTGTTCCCAACCACGGACCGGGAGCACACAGCGCCTCTTCGCACTGCGAATTTCATTACGCAGGAGGATATCGGAGGGGCATACACCAGGTTCATCAACGATGCGGAGTTGCGCAACGCCCCGGACACGACGGTTTTACGGCGCGGCGGCGGCGTGCCAATTCTTCTTCTCACCGGATTCACCTTTGGCAGGGTCGACAAACAGCCTTCCATCCGTCAGTTGTATGCGATCGCTGAACTTGGTAAGCCCGCCGAATCTCCAACGCGGGCGCCTGAGTTCATGCGCCTGATCGTGCATCCGGACCAACCGAGGATCGCGGGGGACGACCTCGACTTTCGCGACGAAATCCTGGCGCAAATCTTCGACCGCGGAGATGCACTTCCAAAACGAACGCTGACGTTCAATATAGAGGTCACCGACGAAGGACGGACCACCGGCACAGCTCTTCGGCAGCGGCGGACGTTTGCCAATTGGCGCCACATCGGTCACCTGACCTTCGACAATGCCGTCGCATCCTGGAACGGTGACTCGGTCATTCATTTCAATCATCCGACGTGGCGCGCGGACCGCAACGATCCGGCCACCGCGACCCGCGTCAACCGCCGCAAGGTGAGGTAAGGCGCTCGATATCTGCTAAAACGGCGCGACTGGAAGTAAACGGCGCGCATATACATCCCAAAGCCTGCCGAAGTAGAAGGCTCCAAACCGGGTAAGGGCGTGCGCGCGCGTGGCGACCGTGGGCGCATCGACGCGAATACTGGCTAACTGTTCAATGTCCTGTAACACGCTGCTTTTTACAATGCCCGCGGCGATGATCCCGGGCTGAGCCTGACTTTCACCGCCGCCACTACGGCTCAACTTTGTGAACGCCGTTGCAACCTCCTGCCAGGCGCCGGATTGCGATTGATCCGTCAGGTTCTTTGAAGCAGTGAGTTGGACGGTGACGCCTCGCTCATCCTGAAACGAGATTTCGTAGTTAATCTGTTTTCGCGTGGGGTCCCCAGAATCGACCAGGAATTGCAGAGCGCCAAGCTCGATGGGTCGCTTTCCGCCCAGGCGATCGCACTCAACCGAGCCCTGAAGCCTCGCCCGATGTTCCGGCAAATCCAGAAACTCGTCCAGATCCTCGATGCAGATGTCCAGATGGAGTACCAGCGCGGTGCTATCGGCCTGTCCCTATTCGAACCCCGCCGCGAACTCCGTGGCACCAAATCCAACGAACCCGTTCAGCATCTCGCTGAAGCGGACTACCGTCCTCGGAACCGGACCAGCGGGGACGTAAACCGGGCCGGGGCGGCGCTGGATTCCGGCCGTATCACACCACACACGTGCAGCTTCCACTCCGCGATTTACGGCTTCCGCAGCGCGGTCGCGGCTGAAGTTCAACAGGTAATGCAAGGGAACCTCAGCCTTGAGTTCCTTTACGGTTATCACCCGGCCGAACTCGCCTGGTTCGCCGCGTTCGAGCGCCGCATTGTTAGCCGCAATCCGGGCCAGCGCACTTTTATAGCCTCCCACCACCGTTGCTTCAAAAATGCCGAAGAAATTGCCGACGAAGCCGTCGAACCATTCGCCACGCTGACTTGTAGTCCAGATCACCCAAAGCTCGTCGGCTCCAGACCGGATCGCTTCGTCAATATTGCTTCCGGTGTTAAAGACCGCGTCGATATAGGTATCGCCCGCGATCTTGACAGGAGGAAACCACATCGGCAAAGAAGCCGACGCTACCAGGAAATCCTCCGTCATATCGGCGGCGTGGATCGGGCACAATTCATGCTTCGAGAAGTTGTAGACGTTGAAAGTAGACTCGCGCGTGCTGGACCTGATTCTGGACCAGTCAAGCTTCCATGCGGGAAAGATCTTCTGGCGAAAAGCATCCAGGTCCAAAATCGACGCAGCATAAAGCAGACGGGCAAGCTGAGGCGCATTCACGTCGATTTCGGAAAACGGCTGCGTGTTTCTCCAATTATCCGCAATCTCAGTGCCGCTCATCCCTTGCACCCACATAGCTAGGTTGAAACAGGCGGCGCTTACCGCATCTCCGCGGTCGAACTCTAGTCCCGCTTCGTCCAGCCACACTTGCAGGACGCCCGCCTGAAATGCCACCTTAACACCACCTCCCGCAAGCATCAGTGATCGCTTTGGCATGGTCTGCAGCCTCCCACTCATAGAATTATCGCGCGATTTCAAGCGTTGCAAGAACAAATCGCAATGAACAAATTTTCTGAAACGGATTTCTCTTGACCTGGGGCATAAATTACTGATAAGATTCCCGCCTGTCCCCAAGTTTTTGAGGAGGCTTTATGGCGGATCACAACGATCCCAATGCGGTGAATCACATTTTTTCAGACATCGACTACAGCCCGGCCGATCTTTACGATTTGTTCGGATGGCCCACAGCAGAGAGTAAGAATGTCGTATTCGCTCTGACATTTGCCTCCGCGCCCGCCGCGGGCGTCCTGGATGCCGACCTGCTCTATCGTCTTTTAATCACCAGCCATCCCAGAGTCGCCTGGCCGGAATCCGGCGAGATCAGTCTGGACTCCGTCCTGCAATACTTTGATGCAGTCAAGGACAGGTATCTCGGCGAGTTGAAGACGGCGGAAATCCGCGTTACCGTGGACACGGCCAGCAGCGTGACTGTGAAGTTTATTGGCTTTCCCGGTGGCGACTTCTCCACCACCGCGGAAGCGAATAAAGTCGTTTCCATTCCTACTCCGGGCGGTCAGACCATCCAGGCCTTTATCGGCGGGCGCGACGATGCGTTTTTTAACGACTTGACTGGTTTTTTCCGTTCCATTAATTACGCTCCGCAGTTCTATCACGTTCCGCATACCATGACTGAGGCGCGTGAATTGCCGATCCCCAAGACGCTGCTCGAGCTGGAGGGCAATGACTTGTTCAATTACCGCCCTGACATGCCGGAGTGGGGTTTTGCGCAACTCGACGGCACGACGCCGAAATTAGACCTGCCGCCCGGACCCTGGACCTGGAATGGAAATAAATTCAAAAAGGACGCCGACGGCAACTTTCGTTTCGTTTATGACGGACGGGACTGTCGCGCGAAACAGAATTGCAACGCGATCGTTTTCGAAATCCCGCATTCTTTCATCACGCCTCGAACGGCGGAGAATCGCCTGATCAACGCCTGGGGTGAGAGCTGGGTGCGCAAGGCGGCCCACAAGGTGGAGAGCATTCCTGACGATCCATCCTGGCTCCAACATCCCTGGAAGGTGGTCCGCGAAAAGGAGCTGGATGCGGAACTGAGCAAATACAAGCTGGTGGATACCGATGGCCAGCCCTTCGCCGACGCCGCTTTGAGCGAACGCGAAGACGACCGTCAATTGGGCGCCAACAACTTCTGGCTTGGCCCGCATTTTATCAAGCGATTGGCTCACCTGGGCTGGGGTTTCGGCCCTTCCATCAGCGCTTTGGGATTGAAGACTTCGTTCGATCACAATAACTCGCCCGTTTCCGTGTACAAGACTTATGACCTGGTAGCCACGGCATTTCCCCGCGTCGCAAAGACGCTCTTCCAGAAACTGAACATGCCGGATTCCTCCTGGAACCCCAAAGGCTTGCCCATTTCGTTGCGGAGGCCATTTGAGATTTTCATTCCCAATGTCTGCGCGGTGGATATGGATACCAACGGCACGTGGCCCTTCGGACGCCGCCTGGAAGATCAGGTGGCGACGCGTTTTCTCTCGATGTTTCTTGACATGGAAGCTGAATTGAATGGCAAGCCTTACCATATCGACCTGCTCGGCGACCAGGCATTGTGGGACAGCGCCCCCATTGTCCCGAAGACCCCACCGAATCCGCTGAAGAACGACAAAGAGTTCCTGCAGCAATTTCCGTATCTGGCCGAACCCTGGCCGGAGAAATGGTAAGAGGCAATGGCTAGCCAGACCGCGGTGCGCGCGCCGCGACTTCCGGGATATGCACAGGAATTGACTCGCGCTGAATCGGACATTGCCAGCCTGGAGTCGCGGAGGCGGAGCCATCCCGGCGATCTGGAAAAACGGGTGCGCCTCGCTTACCGGTTGTTCCACCGTGCTTCGTTGACCGGCAGCACGGCCCACTTCGAGGCGGTGGATGCGGCCATCCGCGAAGCTCTCGATGATTTCGGACCGAGGGAAGACGTGTGCCTACTAAAGGCCAACCTGGATTTCCGCTTTCATCGTCTCGCGGAAGTGCGGCAGGATCTCCAGATGTGCCCCAAGCTCTCCGGCCGGTTTGAAGGAAGAATCGTGCTCGCGGATCTGGATTATCAGGAAGGCCGCTATGAAGCGGCCAAGCTGGAGCTCGAGCGGCTCATCGCGGAAAATCGCACCTGGGACAACTTGGCGCGGCTGGCCCACTGGAAGAGCAAGCTGGGTGATATCGCCGAGGCCGACCAGTTGTACGAAGAAGCCGAGGACGATCTCACCGCCAAACAGATGCGATCCTATGCCTGGCTGGAATTGCAGCGCGGCGTACTGGCGCTCACCCATGGCCGCTATATCGAAGCCAGGAAGCACTACCAGCGAGCCGAGGATGCCTATCCCGGCCACTGGCATACGGATGAGCATTTCGCGGAGCTTCTGGCTGCGGAAGAAAAGTTCGATGAGGCCGCGGTATTGTTCCGCGAGGTCATCGCGCGATGTCCCAAACCCGAGCTGCAGCAGGCGCTCGGTGAACTGTACCTGTTTTGCGGCCGGCCCGAGGCCGCCCAGCCCTGGTTGGACGGTGCTCTCGCAGCGTACCTGGAATCGGTCGAACGTCGTGGCGTACACTATTTTCACCACCTCGCCGATTTCTATGCTGACGCGCGAGAAGAGCCCGCCGAAGCGGTGCGGTGGGCGCGTAAAGATATCGAGATGAGGTCGAACTTCTCCACGCAAGCGGCGATGGCATGGGCTCTATACCGCAACGGTCAGCTTTCTGAGGCCGTGGAATACATCCGTTTGGCGCTGTCCTCAGGCGTGCGGGACGCCGGAATCTTTTCGACGGCCGCAACCTTATTCGATGCCGCCGGCGAGACCGCCGAGAGCCAAAGGTTCGCGCAGACAGCTTTCGAAATCAATCCACAGCATCAAAACTTCCACATGCACCATTAACACCGGCCGAAGGCGATATGGATCTGTTTTGCGAAGCGCGCTTCACTATGGAATGAGGCTCGCCTGGAAGCAGCCCCGTCAGATGCCGGCGTACCACGCATAACCGCCTTCCGGCGACACGGAGCCCAAGCCCTGGCCGAACCCTTTCATACTATCGGTGACCGTCAGACGAGTGATATATTTCACGTTCTTGTAGCCGAGCTGACGGGGGACACGCAGACGAATCGGACCGCCGTGGCCCACGGGAAGCTCACCGCCATTCATCCCGTAGGTTACGAGCGTCTGGGGATGCAATGCATCAGCCATATCGACGCTGTCCCACCAGTCGTGCTGTATCGAGAAGTAGACAACATACCTGGCTTGCGGGAGGATTCCAACCAGGTGCAAGAGGTGGGATAGAGGCACGCCAGTCCACTCGGCGATAAAAGACCAGCCTTCTTCACAGGCCAAGTGAGTGATCTGGTTGCGCGAGGGATAGCTCTTGAGTTCAGCAAGCGAGAACGAAGCTGGGCGGGCGACCATTCCGTCGACGGCGAGCCGCCAGCCGGTGAATGCTCCGGCCTGAAGGCGCTTAAACTCTTCGCCCAACGGATCCACTACATTCGCAAACGGAGTTTTCGAAATCTGGCTGCGAGGGAACTCACGGGCCAACGAGTGGCGCGTCAACATCCGCTGGAAAGCATACGTCAGCGTTTCGCCGGGGCCGTAGATGCCGCCGTGATCGGGCGGGATCAGTCCATGACGAAGCGCAAGTCTGGCGGCCACAGCCAGGCCGGATGCGCCCGCTGTTGCCGCAAGCCCGGTGGTGATCAGTTTGCGGCGTGAGAGATTGCTCATG
The DNA here is from genome assembly GCA_003166875.1 of Bryobacterales bacterium. Lineage (GTDB taxonomy): Bacteria > Acidobacteriota > Terriglobia > Bryobacterales > Bryobacteraceae > Palsa-89. The sequence goes on from PMUN01000320.1 coordinate 18,621, forward strand.
CGTGCTCCTTATGTGCGCCGGCGCGGCCCGTAATCATGGCTCGCATGCGATTTCTAAATCCGGCAAGCCAAACCATCACGATGTGGACCAGAAGGAAGAGTAAAAGAAACACGGAAACGAAGAAATGAATGGTACGTGCGGATTGCTGCCCGCCGAACACAGTGACCACGGCCGGAAACGCGGACGCGATGGCCGGAGACATCGCCAGGCCGGTCCAAATCACCAAGGGGAACAGGACGAAGATCACGAGCAGGTAGGTGAGCCGCTGGAGCACGTTATAGGACCAGGCTTCTGCTTCACCCGGTGACTTGAATCGCAGATGGTTCGCGATTACGCTCGAAAGCGCCCTCCACGAGAGATCGGCCCCAGCCGGAAGCAGGTTTT
>PMUN01000320.1:19057-24849 GCA_003166875.1 Bryobacterales bacterium
AGGCGTTAAGACGCTGCCGGTTTCGCCCCAATAGAAGCGCGGGTGAGAGATGACAATTTCAATTCCGCTGACCAGCAGCGCAAAAAAGCACAGGGTGGTGATCCAGTGAGTGACGCGGACGATGGCAGTGTGCCGGGGAGTATTCGTGCTTGCGAGGACGGCAGAAGCACGACCTGGGATCCAAACAGAATCGGCCACACGGGGATGATATCATGCGGGTCCGCGCAATGTCCGCACGCCGTGCGTGAGTGGGTATTGACTCCCGCAGTGACGTCATGTTCTAAACAGACGGCCGCCCGAAGTTTGGAGAACGCGCCGCTATCAGGCAATAATGTCAGCAGTGCGACGATTTGGGACTTCTGTCCGGCGGGTCTTGCTGCGCAAGAAACACTTCGACACGGCATTTTATTTGGCACGCTATCCCGACATCAGCGCGTCGCGCATGCATCCGTTCGCTCACTACCTGCTGCATGGAGCACCAGAAGCCCGCAAGCCCAATGCATGGTTCGAGCCTATCTATTACCTTGCGCGATACGAACAAGCACGTGCCCGCGGCGGCGATCCGTTTGCCGACTTCCTGAAATATGGCGCGAAGGAAAACTTGAGCCCGCATCCGTTACTCGACGGCGCGCGTGAAACCGGCTCGGTGACAGAAGGCGCCCAGTTCGAATGCGATTCGTAATCCTGCATTACCACTTCCTGAAGAGCGCGGGAATGGCCATTGAGGACATGCTGCGCCGCAGCTTCGAGAAAAACTATGCCTCCATCGACACGCCGGACCGCGACGGGCATATGTCAACCGAAGCGCTGCTCTCGCTGCTCAATGGCAATCCACATCTAAAGGCCGTCTCCAGCCACCAGATCCGCTACCCCGTCCCGCAGGTCCGCGGATTTCTGTTCTTCGACCTTTGCTTCCTGCGCGACCCTATTGACCGCATCCGGTCCATTTACGATTATTTCCGCGACAAGCCCGGCGCCGGAGATCCCGTCAGCGATTTCGCCAACACTCTGACGCTGGGCGAATTCATGGCGATCCTGATCAAAGAAATGCCGTGGTATATCCACGATGCTCAGGTGAATCTGCTGGCCAATGGCATCGTGAACGACTCTCCCAGCGTCCAGGACTTTGATCGAGCCGCCGCGCAGATGCTGCGAACGTCTTTCCTGGGAGTGGTAGATCGCTTTGAGCAGAGCATGGTCGCCGGCCAGTACTTCCTTCAGCCCGGGTTTCCGGAATTGGCTTGCTGGGGAGTGCCGACGAATACCACCGCTGGCGTGGGATCGACTTTGGAAAAGAGAAAAGCGCTGGTGAGGGAAGCCTGCGATTCGGCGACCTATTCTGAGCTGCTCCGGTTGAATGCAATGGATTCGAAGCTGGTGGATATGGCTCGCGCGGAAGTTGAGCGTCGTTTTCGATGCGTTCCCGCCTCATGAGTGTATCTCATCGGCTTGCAGCTAATGGTGGGGCGGACCCCCNNCCCCCTGGTCCGCGCGGGTCCCCTGGACCCGCTGCCTCAAGCGTTGACAAATACCAGTAGCAGGCCGACGTGGGCGTCGGCCGCAGACCAGGGGGTCCGCACCACTTTGCATTGGTCCATCCGAGACCGAGCGTTTTCGACGCTGCGAACGCGCCACGCGCCTTGCGCACGCACGGCAGTAGTAAAGATTCAGAGCGGACAGCCCACTAGCACGGACACTGCAGTGTTGTGTTGATCTGCGCTCGAAGCTGATCGTAACCCACCACGCGAAAGAAGGCGTGCATCTCCTGCGGCGCGAGAAACCGTGTTCGGCCCATCTCATCCGGCCAGACCGCCACCACCTGGCCCGTGAATCCGGCTTGCTTGGCCGAGCTTTGAAGAGCGCCGTAGAGCTCGCCAGCAGGGCGGTGATCCAGAAAGACCACCACCACGTGCACGTCCATAATGTTCATGTGGGCCGTATCGAAGGAACTCTGCTGCATTTGAAAACTAACGAGCCTGTTGGATCTTGCCGCCCTTCGCCGAAAGCATCAGCTTGACCAGTTCTTCGGTCACCTTCGGCTCCAGTCCCTCCGTGTGCCCTTTGTCGATGCGGACAATGTCGGCGACCACCCTACCGTCACTGCAATCCGGATAGACGTAGAGTTGGGCCGTGCCGGCACCAGGCAGAAGCCCCCAGGACGGATTGGGCGGATTCTGGCGCGTACCGTCGTACACGTAGCCGGGCTTCGAGTCCACGATCTCCTCTGGACTCCGCCGCGGACCACAGTTGTATTTCGCCGCCCAAGTGGAAGACTCGGGCAAACCTTTCTCATCCATTTCGCGCCTGCCAGTCTCGAAGATGAACGAAAAGTCGGCGGCTGGAGGTTCACGCAAGGCCGCCATAGCCGCGGCAAAACCAGGAGGGCGCGCGGGAGCCGTTCCGGATGACGCGATGCGAGGCGGACCGAAGTTGGCTGCGAGGCCGGGGTACCCGCCCAAGCGTCCGCCAGACAAGCTGAGCCAGCCGTCAACCCGGTCCTTAAAGAAATCCGTACGCAGGATCCGGTTGGACGTCATGCCGCCCTGTGAATGCCCGACCAGCCAGAACGCTTTGATGTTCTGCTTGCCAATCTGCTCAACCACCGAGTTGACGATATCCTGCAAATATTCATCATCGGCGGCTGACCACACATGCGTGGGAGAGTTCGGCGTGGCGATGACCAAGCGGTACTTGTCCTTGTAATCCACGATCGGGAAATAGTGGCGTTGCCAGTTCCCGTAGGAACCTGCGCCGTGCAGACTGAGGACGAAAGTAACTTTCTCGTCCGGCTTCAAATCGCAGGGGTAATCCAAGAAATAGGTGCGGCGGGTCTTCATCTCAACGATGGGCCCTTGGTTGATTACCCTGTCAGCGGTGCAGTCCTTGTCAGGACATCGCAGGACCGGTGCGCAGGGAGCGCCGCCGAGTTGGATGGCCTGTGGTTGAGCACCGGCAAATCCGGCGAACGCCAACCCGGCGGCTATCAGAGTGTAGGGCAGGTTGGTAACCTGCGCGCCGATTGGCAATCGGCGCAAACGGCGCGGGTTAACAACCCGCGCGCAGGATGCCATCCTGCCCCACAACCGAACCGGCCAGCTTACGTAATTTCGATACATTTGCTGATCATTATATTCCCTCTTCGAGGTGCGCCTTCAACCGGCCCAGCGCATCGTCCCAACCGCGGGCGATTACGTCCAGGCAGCGTTGCGCTTCCGCGAGTCGAGCGGGGTTGAGCGTCCAAACATGCTCCCGGCCCGCGCGCTTTCCATAGATAATGCTGGCGCAGGCGAGAAACTTGAGATGCTTCGTGACAGCCTGCCGCGTGACCCGGAAGTTATGGGCCAGCGCGGAAATCGAAGCCGGTCCCACTTCCGACAGTTGCCGCAGCAGGCGAAGCCGTGTCTCATCGCCAAGCGCCGCAAACAGCAACGCAGCGTCCGTCAGCGCAAGATCAGACTGCTGATTCGGCATAGTTCGATAGCCAGACCAGCACCTCGGTCCAGCCTTGGTTGTTGTCTCCAAACACCTTCGCGCGCCGTGCCAAGGATACTTCGTTGAAGCCGGTCTCGGCAAGGCTCAGCCGCGTTCCGCTTCCTGACGGCTCCAGCGTGAACGTCACCGTGGTTCTCGGCTCCTTGGAGTAGTCGATATTTGGATCCACTGCGCCCGGATGCCACTGCCAGACGAAGCGCGTAGGCGGCGTCATCTCCACAATCCGTACCCGGAAACGGCCTACGTTTCCCTGACACACGGACGTCATCCAGACTTCATTGCCGGGGGCGATGTCGCCCTCGACCGTCACCTGAAACCACGTCGAGAGCTCATTGGCATTCGTCAGCGCACGCCAGACGCGCTCTGGCGGCGCCTTGATCTCAATCGTTCTATCGATGCGGGTCAATTCCGCAGTAGTAGTCATTACGTTATGCAACCTCCAAGTTGCATAATAGCCGACTCTTCCTCATCCCGCAAGGATTTTCGTATCTTATTGAATACACGTAAGTTCCGCATCGGACGCAACCATCCGACCAAAAAATCATCTATACTAGTAGTTAACTCCTCTTGAGTTCGGCCGAGTCTGCCGGGCTGTTCCCCGTTGGTCAAGCATGTTGGTCCGTAGCTCCGAAATCGAAAGGATTAGTGTCCCAATGAAACAGTATCTATTGATCAGTGACTTCGACAAAACGCTCAGCTTCAACGATTCGGGAATCGTTCTCGCCGAGATGCTCGGCATCCCCGGCTTTCAGGAAAAGATCGCCGGACTCTCGAACATCCACCTGGTTCAACAGGGTGGAGAGCTGGCATACCTGCTGTTGCACGATCCCGAATTCAGGCGCGTCAGAAAGCACGATCTGACGGAAGTGGGAAAGCGCATTCGATTGAAGCAAAACATACGCCAACTTTCGCGGCTGCTCGACGATTTGGACGGGCATCATTTCTCGTTCTATGTGGTTTCGGCGGCGCCGGAGGAAGTGATCCAATCGGCGCTGGAAGGAATTGTACCGGCGGACCACATCTACGGAGCTCGTTTCCGTTATCACCCTTCCACCGGCGAAATCCAGTCCATCGACAGCGTTTCCGCCGGCTACGGCAAGGTGGCCGTTCTNNAACAAATACATCACGCAGATCGCCCGGCGCACCATTCTGAGCGAGGACGGACTCAGCGTGCTGATCCCGATCCTGGAAGATATCCTGGGCTGGAACTCCATCCAGATCCGCGCCTTTTTTGAATCGCATGGATTCCTGCTGCAGGAGTGGGACAAGGTCCGGACCGATTCGCTGACCATATCGAAGGTGACCAGCCACTCGCGTGCCGCTGCAGGCGTGGAGATCCAGTGAAGCTGGAATGGATTGGTTGGGTAGCGACAGCGTTCTTCGCGAGCTCCTACTTCTTCAAGCAGCCCGATGCTCTTCGTAAAGTGCAAGCCGGGGCGGCGATGTTGTGGGTGATCTATGGATTGATCATCCACGCTTTCCCGGTGGTGGTTGCGAATCTGGTGGTGGCGAGCGTCGCACTGTATTCGTCCTACGCGGACGGACGGCGTAGGACAAGTCTCCGACTTGTCCGGGACAAGCCAGAGGCTTGTCCTACGGGCGCTATTGAAGAGCCGACACTTCATTCAGAATCGCGCGCACCACAAGATCGTCTCCAATCTTGGAATTGATCATCAAATGATAAAGGTGCCGGTTCGGCCATTGCTTGCCGAAGTATTTCTGGATGAAGGTGGCGCGTTCCTCGTCGATCGTGGAGACTAGCTCGACAGCCTCATTCTCGCTTTTGCCCGACATCCGGACGCGCCGGATTTTCTCTTCCCACGGCGCATAGACGAAGACATGGAAGGCGTCTTCCCTGCCCCGCAGGAAGTAGGGAGCGCCGCGGCCCACGATCACGCAGTTTCCTTCGGCCGCAGCCCCTTCGATGACGCGATGCATAAACGCGATCATGGTATCGGCATCAAAGTGGCCGAGCCCGCCAACGGGCAAGCTGCGCTCGTAGCTGCCGCGGATAAAAACCTTCATGAGACGGTAAAACAGCGGATCGCAGCGCTCATCCAAGCGTTCCACCGACGCCTGGTCCACTTGCGCGAGCCGCGCAATCTCGGCGGTGAGAGCTTGATCCCATAGCTTCCATCCGAGCCGCTCAGCGACCTTTTCGGCAATGGCCGCGCCGCCGGCCCCGAATTCCCGTTCCACGGTAATGATGCGAATCATTTGCTCAGGGCCTATTCTACGTTACTGGGGCTTGGTGGCTGGTTTCTGGTTTCTGGTTTCTGCCGCCTGCTTTCTGCCGCCTG